>CAZSEX010000005.1:0-12973 GCA_964606065.1 uncultured bacterium
TAATGTATTTTTCAAGCATGAGATTTAATCGCCATTTTATAAATTTTCATCAATTCCCGATAATATTTTTCCGAGTTGAAATTTTCTTCGACGAATTTTCTCGCATTTTTACCCATATCTATCGCTAAACCGGAATTCCGCAACAAATGTTTAATCTTATCTCTTAAATCATCCAAATTCCCTGATTCAAAAACGAAACCGGTTTGCTCATCCTTTACAAGTTCCGGTATTCCACCGATTCTTGCTCCAATCACAGGCTTACCCAATGCGAAAGCTTCAAGAACTGCTATTGGATTATTCTCATACCACTCTGAAGGAATAACCAAAGCCATCGATTTTCTGACTTCACCCTTTAATTCAGATCCTGACTTATACCCTAAAAACGAGACATTCTTCAAATTTTCTTTTCTTACTTTCTCTTTCAGATCTTCTCGTATCGGTCCATCACCAATGATTTTCAATTTAGTATTTATGCTTCTCATTGCTTCGAGTAACCTAAAGAGACCTTTTTCTTCTGAAAGTCTTCCCAGATAACAGATTGTTTTATCCTTGGATCCAAACTCTGGTAAATAATCTTTTGTATCAAGGAAATTAAATAAATGAACTGTTTTCTGTCTAAACCCCATTTCCTGAAGTTTATTTTTCAAAAAAATGCTTGGAGAGATAAAAATATCTATTCCCTTGTAAATGTGAAGAATTTTGTGATGTAGATACATTTCTATAACATTAATTAAGCTTTTAGCGGACGAATTCTTCGTACACTTTTTAATAAAGCACCAATAATACCTGCCATTTTTGCATTTCTCGCAGGGTTTCCCATTGGAAAACATAGTATACGAAGGGCAAACCATCTTGTAATCATGCATCGTCATCACTGTTGGAATATTGTATTTTCTAAAAACATCCAAAATTGAAGGAGATATCTGATGAGCAAAATTATGCAGATGAACAATATCGGGTCTTATTATTTTTATAAATTTTTCGATTTTTCTTTTAGCCTCAAGCGAATAAAGAATATTAAAAGAATCAGACATTTTTTGTGTTAACGACAAATCTCCTTCATAATCAACATTGTCAACAAAATACTCCGAATAGGGGTACTCCGGATTGGCAGGATATTTCATCCCCCAGTAAAAGACCTCTTGTCCTTTTCCGGAGAGAAGTTTTCCTGTTTTAAGAGTACTTATTGCATCCCCACCTTTTGGATATAAAAATTTATTAATTAGTAGAATTTTCATTTTTAAAGTGCCTTTGCCTTTTTTCTCTGCGACACAGCGAATAAGCCATTCCTAATGCAGCAAAAACGAAATATGCCTGCGGACCTTTAACAAAAAAGGATGTCCCCACGCTTTCCACTATCCCTTCAATAAAAACCATCAATGCCCCAAGACAAAATGCTTTTAGAAACAATTTGTCTGTACTTTTAAAACACTTAAAACAGATTTTTGATAAAGATACTATAATTAAAAGATAGAAGAAAAATCCGATAAATCCTGTTTCCCCTATTATCATAGGCCAGAACGTGTCCGTTAGAAACATATCATGGTGTCGGCTAAGTCCCCAACGCGTAGAAAAGCCATATTTCTCATACAAGGGACTATAATGAGTCCGGGCTATCCAGCTTCCATATCTACCTGCCCCTGCCCCAAAAGGGAAATAGTCTTTGGCAACTTTAAAAGCAGTTCTATACAATAACACCCTAGGTGGCTGATATTCCAGCTGTTCATTTAATAAAGATTTCAAATAATACCCCACCGCGTAATTGTAGAGCAACTTTATTTGATGTCTACCTAACACACAAAAACATATTCCAAATACCAAAAATAAAATAAAATATCGCAGAGAATGTTTTATTTTACAACGCATTAAATATAATAAAGATACAAGAGCTGAAATTCCGAAACCAATAAAAGCTTTCACTCTCATGCTCAAAAAAACCCCCAAAAAAAAGAATAATGACAATAGTAAATACTTTTGCTTTTTGTAAACCCAGAAAAAAGATAAAACAAAAAGGGAAACAAAAGACATAAACCAACCAAAATCTCCGGGATGGACAAAAACTGACTTAATAGAAGGAATACCAGCTCGCCATTCAACATCAGGATAAATTCCAAACAACTTTCTAAATCTCTCCAAAGCCACTAAGTCAACAAAAGCAAAAAACATAACTATCAGAGCAAATATTCCAAAAACTTTCACGAATCTTTTAACATCTTTTTCTGAAAAATTAAAATGTGCAAAAATAAAAAAAATCAGAAAACTTTTAATCAGAAGAAACAACTGCGAAAACGTAATAAAAGCCGGCACTCTTGCAACGATGCCTGAAAGGAAACCTATAAAAATCAATCCGAACAAAGGAAAATATATAGGCATCTTTAGTAAAGTTCGGCCTTTTCCCAAACGAACCATTATAATAAGTAAAAAGACAGTTAAAATGTATACTTCGTCCACGATTTTTACTACTCTTCCAGCAAAACTAAATTGCCCTCCTATATTTTCCACAAGTAGATTTTGAATTAAAACGAACACTCCAAAACAAACAAGAGAAAATTTCAAAGCCACATTAGTTTCTCTTGTATTAGTTGCTGTAAATGAAGAATCTTTCCCTTTCATATCCTTATTTATAATAATTTTTTTGCCATATGGTTCTTGCAGATTAAGTAATTTCGCGTAAGGGTTTCAAAAAGGCACAAGCAAGAGGTAACCTCCAAAAATAGATACGCTCCTTTCCGTTTAGTCTACAAATTTTCTAATATATTTCAGCATCACGTCTAATGCTTTTCCCCTATTATAGACTAACTCATCAACAGGATACTTAAAACCTCTCCCGTCTAGGGCCTTTATCAATTCTTTTCTTAAATCTTCTTTTGTTTTAATTTCCTTCTCTGGACGACACCATTTCTCGGGTCGGTCTTCACCGAAAAGTTCAAAATATCTATCTGCCGGTAAAAATACAACAGGTTTTTCAAGCGTCATAAACTCAAGCGCCATACCACTTACCTCTGTAATCATTACGTCGGCAACTAACATAACTTCATCTATATCAGGATCAAATAATATCTTTGTTCGGTTACTTCTTTGTTGAATCTCAACCAACTTATTTTTCCAATCTATTCCACCTGTATCCCACCGCCCCTTACTTGTTAACATTATAGGGTGTAACTTTACTATTAAATTAGCTCCAATTTCCCCACAAACTTCTATGACTCTTTCAAGCCATTCCATCGGAGAAGAAAAATCTCCCCACGTAGGAGTATATAAAACAGTTGGCCGAGAAGGTAATTCAAGCTTTTCAAGGAAATTCTTTCTATCAAAAGCAGATGCCTTCCTTAACAACATATCTCCTTTTAAATAACCAATTTCATACATCGGGGGAATTTCCCCTCCATATTTCTTTTGTGCTACGAGCATAGCTTTCTTATGAATAGGACCGTTTAGGAAAAGGGCCGAATACCGGTTAACAAACCTTACTTCACGCATATTTTTAGAAAAACTTACGCCGGCCATTCCATGTGTATATAATATTTTGAAACACTGAATTTCGCAATGATAAGAAGAAACACCCAATTCAAGAAATAACTTAATTGGAGATGGTTTTAGCCAGGGAGAACTAAATAAGTTCTGTCCATATACTAAATCATACCTTTTAGACAAAAAATCAAAAGTTTCTTTCTTCCCTGTTCTTGGCGGCCATTTTGTAGTCGTCACTAAAAAAGGGCACAGTTCTTCATCTTCTTGCAACTTCCAGAACAAATCCTTTACATGTTCGAAAGGATACGCAAAGAGACCAATATTTAACGCAACTAACTTTTTCGAGTTATGTATCGTTAGATATTTTTCAAGACCTTTCCTTTCATTATAGAAAAAAGACCGATAAAACTTATTAAGAACTTTACGAAAAAAAGGGTTAATTCTTCGTAGTTCCTTTATTATTCTCTCAAACTGGAACATTTTAATCATTTCCTAACCTCCTTCTGTGGGAGTATCTATTAATGTTATAAAATGTTTTCCGAGATAAAAAGCTTCAAAACACGAAGCTAACGTCATAGCCAAAGCGATTCCTTTAACGCCAAGATACTTCATTAGTATAACAGCAAAAACCACAACCACCATTGTCCTATATATCGAGTTATACATTATCACTTTCGTGTGTTTTCTAATAACTTGTATTAGTACGAATATTCGCGCCAGCACATAAGGTATAAATCCTATAAGATAGAAGACCCATATTTTACCAACTTCTGGAAGTTTCTTTAAATCAAACTCGCCACGTCCGAAAGCCAATTTGACAATTGGTTTATGGAAAAGAACCAAGGAAAAAGTAATCAGCAAGGAAAGAAGAGTAACCACTTTAATAGTTTTTCCCATGCTTTCTATAAGTTTAGCCCTATCTGACGTATAATATCTTTCGCTCCAATGAGATAACAAAGTAACAAGCAACCCAGTACTTACAAAAGTTCTGGGAATCATATACAATCTATCAGCATAATATAAAAGAGAAACACTTCCAACACCTAACCATGTTGCAAGCATTTTACTAACAATAGCGCCAATTTCTGCTGAAATCATCCCGACAACAGGATAAGTGCTAACCTTAAAAAACTGGATAAGCCTAAAATCCAAACCCGAAGGGAATAAAATCCTGAAGAGTTTAAAATACCTGATAATGAGCACTAAAACAATCAACCTAATAATTTCTCCAACCAGATATCCAATTGTTATTGAATGAATCCCAAGAGAATCTTTCAAAAACCAGATAACAGTTAAATTAATAACAGCTCGAATCGCCGGAGAAACTGCTGGAAAAGCAAACTTTTTATACGCGTTAAGCGTACCTGACAGAATACTGGTCCATACCAGCAATATTATCAATGGAGACATCTCAACTAAAAGATAAAACAATAAATCTAAACTATCATTGTCAAAATTAGTTGTGATGGATAAAACCGGTTTTGAAAAAAGAAGGACTAATATGAAAATCCCCAACAAAGCCAAACCGCTGAATTTTAAAATTCCTCCTACAAATTCTCCAACATTTTCGTTATTTGATCTTGCTTCTGCCACATATGGAACTATTACGCTTTCGACAACCGGAGATAAAATATGGGTAAAAATTAGAATTATCCCATAAGCAAAGAAAAAAGCATCAGTTTGGGCTGTCACACCAAACCAGGCAGCAATAAAGAAAGGAACCAGAAAACCGATACCACGCCCCAGCACGCTCCAGCTACTGGTGGTAAAAGTATCCCGAATAAGAACACGACTACGAAGAGCTATATTATTAAAAGGAAGCTTCATTAAAAATGTTTTCTTGCCCAACAAAGATCTTCATAAAAATCTATTTCATTCCAAAACATACCATTTGTTTGTATATAATCTATTTTATACTTTCTTTCATCTAACATTTTTTGAATAGCTTCTTCAAAAAAATGATTGAATTCACCACGATACATAAATTCATCCAATATAAGTTTTAATCGAGGCAAAACCCTTTTACTAACTTTAGCTATCCCTACAAATTCTCCTGCTGCTTTATTAAGAGGAATTTCCTTGCTTATCTTTTTTATTTTCTCTTTTTCAATCATAACTTTCATATCTTCTTCATTGCATTCCTTAAGGTCAACAGGCAAAACAATATCTGCACGCTTTGCCATCATTTTTCTGAAGATCCCTTCCTCAAAAATTGTATCAGCGTGCATAAAGACAAAACTGTTTTTTAATTTATCTTTTGCAAACCACAGAGACGTTAAAACATTTGTTTTTTTATAAAAGGGATTTAATACAAACTTTATTGAGCGATTTTGCAATTTTCTTTTTATAAACTTTGCTTTATATCCTACCACGATAATTATATCTTTAATCCCTTCTTTCCTCAAATATTCAAGTTGATATTCAATTATAGGCTTCCCTTTAATTTTCAAAAAACACTTGGGCACTTTAGCCGATAAAGGTCTCAACCTTTTACCTTCGCCCGCCGATAAAATAACAGCTTGCACGTTACAATTCCCCTCCTATTACCATGATTCCCTATAAATACGAATTATATCCTCTTGACTGGGCTCGAGCGGGTCAACATTAAGATCGCCAACAATCATTGAAGCGAGTTTCTCACAATCTTCATATTGAAGTCCTAAGTCCCGAAGTCTTATTTCTAAACCCATTCTTTTAAAAAAACCAGGAATTAAATCAATATTTTTTTTCTCTGATTTTCCGGGAAACATAACTTGCAAAATTCTTGAAACTTTCGCTGGAACCTTTTTTTCTACCATTTTAAGCCAAGCAGGATAAAGAGCTATTAAACCTTCTTCATGTCCTGATCCGGAAACAGCACCTAATGGATATTGCATCCGATGAGGAAGACAATTCGATGAATTCGAAAGATTAAACCCCATTAGGAAACTCGCAAAACTGATCCGGGTTCTAGCTTCCAAATCCTTACCATTCTGATAAGCACGAGGCAAAAAGCGCACAACTTCCTTTATCGCTCTTACAGAAAACATTTCAGTTAACCAATTAGCCTTTATGGATAGATATGTTTCCACCGCATGAGCAAAAATGTCAAAGCCTGTAACGGCTGTCACCCTTGGGGGAACCGTTAAAGTAAGCTCTGGATCTATTATAGATGCAACCGGAAAAACGCCCTCTCCCCTAACTCCTCCTTTGATTTCTTTTTCTAAATCTATAATAATAGCGCCCTTACTTAACTCAGCACTTGTTCCGGCAACAGTGGGAATAGTTATCACGGGAAATTTGCTTTCGTAAATATAAGGACCATTTATAAACTTTTCTATCTTCTCCCCTGTACTTAAGGAAATAGCTATCGCTTTTGACGCGTCCATTGCGCTTCCTCCACCCACTCCTATTACAAAAGAACAATTTGTTTCTCTGGCAAATTGAGCTCCCAAATTTACATCATCAGATTTTGGTTCTTTGGTTACTTGATCGAAAATTTCATACTGCAAACCTACTTCCTTTATCAAATCTGTTATGCGATCTAATATCCCCAATTTTTTTACAGAGCCTTTCCTCGCCACCAATAATGCTTTTCCTCCAAAACCTGTTATAATTGACCCAAGAATATCAAGTTTACCGGGACCGAAAAATACTTTGACAGGCATCAAGTAATTAAACATAACTAGAGATTTTCGACTGTTTCGATTCTTTTAAGATTAAGTTTTTGATTCATTTCGCTTCTTTTCTTAAACAAAGGTTTAAGAGTTTCATAAACATCGCAAAAAAGGTCATATATTTCCTGATATTTTTCGAAATTTTCGATATTTGGAGAAACGAACTGCTTGATTTTTACTATTTTATTAGAAGCTTCTTTAAAATCCTTATAAATCCCTAAACCTATGGATGCTACAATAAGTGCCCCGAGCGAAGTCGTTTCAAATTCTTCCACAACTTTTATTTTCTTACCAGTAATGTCTGCTTTCAGTTGCGAAATATATTTTAATCTAGAAAGTCCCCCAGAAACCCTAATATCTTTAACATCTATACCATTCTCCTCAATAATTTTTAAAATACTTTTTATTGAAAAGCCTGCACTCTCAAATACAGCCCTTGTAATATCTTTTCGAGTATGAAATCTTTCAAGACCAAAAAATGCGCCTCTTGCGTAAGTATCCCAGATCGGAGCCCTTTCCCCCATTAAATAAGGAAGAAAAATTAACCCGCCAGCTCCGGGAGTTGATTCCATAGCTTCTTGTTCCATCTTTTCATAGGGACGCTTCCTATCATAATAAAAACATTGTTTAAGCCACTCAATCAACCCCCCTCCCAAGTTATTAGAACCACCTACTATATAAATTCCACTATGTCCAAAAGGCTGAGTGAAAATGCTATCCAGATGAGCACAAGAACTTCTACGAGAGAAAACCCTAAAAGAGGTTACAGTTCCTGATACATCACATGCTTCACCCTCCTCAGCAACACCAGAACCAAAAAAAGCACAAAGGGCATCATACGTCGTTAACACAACTTCAATATTTCTCTTGAATCCTAATTTTTTGTAAATACCTTTTTTGATTTTTCCCACTACCTGACCTGGCGTTATAACTTTTGGCAATTTCTCAATAGATATACCCAGTTTTTCATACAATTCTTCAGGATATCTCTGCCCTATAATATCGTAAAGATATTTTTCAGCATTAAAGTAATCAATAACATTTTCACCAGTAAGCCAAGCAATAAAGAAATCATTAGGACTGAGAAATTTCACTGCCCTTTTAAAAACCTCAGGGTTATTTTCTTTCACCCACACAATCTTAGGAAGCATCAAGTAAGAATCCATCGGAATTCTAATCTTCCTATACTCATTTTTAAATTCAGGCATTTTTCTAATATTTTTGGCCTGCTCCTCTGCTCTCTTATCCGAAACCATTATTGCTGGATGTAATGGCCTTCCTTCTTCATCAACCCCAATTAGACACGAAGAGGATGATGTAACCGTCATGTACTGAACTTTTTCGGATATGCCTGGAGTTCTCAAAACATCTCTTATTACCTTCTTAGCCAACAAAATCCACTCAAGAGCTGACTGCTCAACCAACTCATCACCAAGGCTGGTGTGAACAGGCATAGAACTATTTGCAATTTTATTTCCTTCGTAATCAAAAACAATGGCACGAATACTTTTTAAGCCAAGATTCAATACTAAAATCATATCTCTTCACTCTTCTTAACACTAAAAAGCTCTATTTTCTCCTTCACTTTTTTAATTACAGCTTCTCGAATTTTTTCTTGAAGTTTTAGCGGATCAAATTTCTCCGAAAACGACAAATATTGATCTAAGCATTCTTTGTAAACCAACTTAATTTCTGTTGAGATATTTATTTTTTTTATTCCTTCATAAATGCATTTTAAAACATCCTCATCAGGAATACCAGTACCTCCATGAAGAACCAAAGGAACTTCAATTCTTTTTCGAACTTGCCTTAACCTCGAGTAATCTATTTTTGGAGGAGAGACATAAACTCCATGTTTTGTTCCTATTCCAATAGCCAAGCAATCTATACCAGTCTCTTTAACATATTTTTCTGCATCTTCGACTTCAACCAATTCGTTTTTTTTAGCCACAGCTTGATCTTCTGTTCCTCCAATCTGGCCAAGTTCTCCTTCAACAGAAGCTTTTTTCTTTCGTGCCAAACCAACTACTTTTCGGGTATTTTCAATGTTTTCCTTCAATTCAAGAGTAGAACCATCATACATAATTGATGGCCAACCATAATTTAAACATTCTTCTATCAATCTTAAATCAGAACAATGATCAAGATGCAAGGAAATCGGCATACATGTTTTCTCTGCCAGTTCTTTCACCATTAATAAAATCAGCTTGGGACCATAAAATTTAACAGTCCGTACAGAAAATTGTACAATTACTGGTTTTTTCAAATCCTCTCCGGCTTTAATAATTCCCGCTATTGTTTCATAATTAAATGCGTTAAAAGCCCCTATTGCATATCCAGGGTACTCTTGAAAAATTTCTCTAAGATTTCTTAAAACCATTACGAATCAAACCTCCACATTGTATATTAATCTCTTTTCTTTTGTGACAAGGCTAATAATTGAGATTTCCTCTCTTTCTAAAATCAAAACATTGTCACCCAATTTTTTTCTCTAAGTATTTCATTATCATAATTCATATAATTCTCCTTATAACCTTCTAAATTTAGAATATATCAAGCTTTAAACTGAAGTTTCTCCATTTAAAAACGAGTTCCCTTTCAAACTCAAAGCCAAAATACATACTCTTGTCTTTCTCATTTTATTTTTCACTGGAATGGTTTCTTTTCGTCATTAGGTTCTCTTCCCTTTCCTGCGAAAAGATTTTTTGAATTTTCGGAAAAATCCATGTAAATCCTGTGAAAATATTTTAAAACCATCGAGCTCATTTAATTCTTCTTTCTTGTTTTCCTTATATTCTAATAAAAAAACTACAAAAATTCCAAGAAAAATCGAAAGAAAAAACGAAATCAATACATTTCTTTTCCTCTTGGGCGAGCTTTTCTCCATGGGAGGTTTTGCCTCGCTTAAGGTATAAATCTGAGGTGTATCCTTAACTTCCTGAATCTTGGCAAGCTCGTACTCCTGGGTTAAGGTTATAAAAAGTTCCTGCTGTAATTCAACTTCCCGCTTAAGCCTTCCATATTGAAGTAACAATTCGGGAGAGTCTTCAATCCTTCTGTTTTTTTCCCTGAATCTTTTTAACACTTCTTCCGCGCTTCTCAAACTTTTTTTAGTATCTTCTACCCGTTCCTCAATGAATTTTTTATTGCTCTTTGCTTTTGAGGTCCGGATTTCCTGATTTATTTTGTCCAATTCTTCTATCATCTCGTTTGCTATATCCGCAGCAAGCTGCGGATCGTGAGCGTCGACTGAAAGAGTTAGACTCATCGACTCATTATCCACCGATATATCCATCAAGCCACGCAACTTTTTATAAGCCAGATAAAGTCTTTCTTCCGGATTTACCACTTCATTCAATTCATAAATCTCAATAAGCGTTTCCTTTCCTTTGTTTTCAGGAGAAGAGTATCTACGTTGAACAACCCTGTTAATTAATTCTCTGCTCTTAAGTACCTTTTCATACATAAGCGGAGAATCGAGGCTCCCTTCTCCCTGGACCAGACCAAACTGCATGGCGACACTTCTCAACTGAGAAACACCTCCGGTGCCGCTTTCCGAAGGGGGAAGCACGGTTACTTCAGCAGTATAAAGCGGAGTTTTAACGAGTGAATACACCGCAGTTATAAATACAATACAAAAACAGATTTTCGCGATGAGTTTCCATCGTTTTAAAATCACATTTAAAAAATCGAGTAAATTTATCTCTAATTCTTCTTCTATCGGTTCCTGTTTTTTTTCGCTCATTATCTTTTATTCCTGAAGACGGTCTACCACAAAAATTACCATAACCGCGCTTGAAACAATAGAGGAAACGTTTTTAATAACATCTCCCCAGTCGATACCGCCTGTATCTATGGCTCTCGGCACCACAATTTCCGAACCCGCGGGAACCGAGGAAACATCGAACCACAAAAATTTTCCCGGACCCTCCGCTCTTCCACTGGGCAAAACAAGCCTGATTTTATCAGTGTTGGCATACTCGGTACAACCGCCCGCTTTTTCGATATAATAAGAAATGTTTTTGCCCGGTTCGTAAGAAAAACTTACAGGAAACATTACTTCTCCGGTAACTTTAACGGTCATTAATTCTCTTGGTATATATATTTCATCTTTATCCTCGAGAACAATATCATCTTCCCCATTTGGATTTTTCAATATCTCCGGAAGATTTATGTCAATCCTCCCCATATCATCCTCTCTTCTGACGAATCTGGCAGCCTCAGGATAAGCGGTTTCTTTAAGACCGCCCGCTCTTTTAATTAAACTCGATAATCTTTCGTTTTCCGCAATAATAGGATATTCGCCCGGTTCCTCAACTTCTCCATTTATAGTCACTCTACGCGGTTCTTCCCATTTCGGTTTTATTCTTGTAAAAACCACATCCTGGTCTTCTAAATTAAAAGTGTTGGTCCCATTTTCCGCTTGAGAATATATCTTTTCTAAATCCAGAGGAATAAGTTCTACGGAACCAGACTCGGCTCCCGGAATAAGTCGGGAAACCTCCGCCTGTAATTTGTACACCGGTAAAGTAAGACCTCCCGCACTCAGTATGAGGTTCTTTAAACACATACCGGGAGAGAGCACATACTTTCCGGGATTTCCTACTTTTCCATATACAAAAACATTCTCTTCACCTTCCCGGTTGAGAAGTGAAAATACAGTAACGACATCTCCGTCTTCTAAAACAAAATCACTGGTGTCTTCCTTTTGAATTTCTTTTAGATTTACATTTATTATTTTTCTGACCGTGTCCTCAGTAACCCTCCTTATTTGAATTTTTTCCCTGTAGGCGTCGTACTTAAGTCCCCCAGCTATTTCCAACAATTCTTCTATTCCTTCGTCTTCTTTCAATTCGTATATAGCCGGTCTGTGAACTCTCCCTCGCAGAGCTATCTGTTTTCCTATAGGAGGTACAAAAATAGTATAATTATTATGGATACGGGGATCGTTTTTCCTTTCTCCCTTAATTAGGTAGTCATACAAATCCAACACCTCTTTTTTCCCCTCAGGGCTGAGGAGTTTTACATCGCGAAGCGAACCTTTTGGGGTGGGGCCTCCGGCGTAATATAAAGCATTAAACAAAGTTGAAACACCGGAAATCGTATACCCGCCGGGTCGAAGCACTTCACCCACAATAAAAACTTTGATTTTCTGCAGTTTACCCAGAGAAACATCCACATAGGTTTTATTTTCCCTGATCCCGGAATAAACAGCGGCAAGTCTGCTTTTAACTTTTTCCTTGAGTCGCTCTAACGTAAGTCCATTTACAATTACCATGCCTGCCTCGGGAATAAATATTTTACCTTCACGATCGACAAATAGCGAATGGGAAGCATTCACCTCTCCCCACAGATTAATAAGTATCTCGTCTCCCGGACTTATCGGATAATCCGGTCCCACAGGACCAATCGCAAGAGGCTCGAAAGTTCGAGGGGTAAGATTGAAAATATCATATCCAAAAGAACGAAGTCCCCCTTCATCGGATTTTGAGGGGGTTTCTCTCTTCTCCGCTTCTTCCAACACTTCTCTTCTTTTTTCCAACTCCCGTCTTAATTGTTCTTCTCTCTCCAGACCCTTTTGCTCCTCTCTTGCCTCAAGAGCTTTCTGTATCTCTTCTTCCGTATACCCCATCCCCTGCGCTTTTTTGACTATTTCCTCATTGCTCTGAGCATTAAGAAAGACAACAGAAATAAAAAAAATAACCGGTAAAAACCAAATTTTTTTCATTTTACCTCCTGAATTCTCCCCTTGAAACATTTTTTATCGTTTAATATTTAACCTTGTAAAAAGCTATCTATTATGCGTTATTTATAACACGTTTTTACTCTACGTCAAGCCCTGAATT
>CAZSEX010000005.1:13073-14902 GCA_964606065.1 uncultured bacterium
CTATCTATTATGCGTTATTTATAACACGTTTTTACTCTACGTCAAGCCCTGAATTTGATTATTATCATTAAACCGCCGAATTTCCTCACTCTAAACTAAAGTACCATGAGATGGGAAGTTTCGTTTATTTCGTGGTTAAAAGCCAAGACAACCAGTCCGCAAACCTGAAGGTTAACCCAATGGGATGTGAAACTATTCCATTGAGGGTTTACCCTACATTTTTGTAGGAGGAATTTCCCAATCCCGAAAATCGCGGCTGGGAAGCCGCTCCTACAGCAAAAAATCTCGCAATAACCTTGTGGAACCTCCTGGTTTCAGTGTAGGGTTGGGGTGGGTTTTGTAGTTAAAACTTGGGGTGTATTTGTTGTAATAGAAACGGGCGAAAGACATCTACCTCTTGACTTTCTTTATATGTTAACATATTGTTGCACAAAGGAGCAAAATATGGGAAAACTTAAATTAGAAATACCTGATGATATTGTAGAAGCTATTAAGCTGCCGCCAGCGGAGAAAAACAAGGAATTACTTAAAGAATTAGCTGTTTCCTTATATCAGCGGGGCGTATTAAATTTTGGTAAAGCGAGAGCGCTCGCCGGGATGGATAAATGGACTTTTGATATTCTGCTTGGGGAGAGGCATATCAAAAGGCATTATACTGAAGAAGATTTGACCGAAGATATTAAATATGCAAAAAGCAGTAAGTAATTCCTCCACGTTAATTCATCTCTCGGCCATCCAACGCCTTAATCTTTTAGAAACTTTCTATAAAGAAATTATAATACCTCCAGCAGTTTGGAAAGAGGTAGTAGTGGAAGGCGAGAAAAGGCCGGGTTCAAAGAGAATAAAGAATGCAAAAGAAAAAGGATGGATTAAAATTATTGAACCGAGCGATAAAATGCTTCCTCAGTTTTTAAAATCGCAAATAGATGAGGGTGAAGCTGAAGCAATAACCCTCGCGGTAGAACTTAAAGCTAATGTTATATTCCTGGACGAATCAGATGCCAGAAAAATGGCGGATATTTATAAGATAAAAAAAACAGGAGTGATAGGAATCCTTATCAAAGCAAAAAAATGCAATGAAATTTCTTCCCTGAAAAGAGAATTTGATAAGTTAATAAAAAATGGCAACTTTTGGATAGATAATAAGCTTGTACAGAAAGCGCTTAAGGAAGTTGGCGAATCGCAGTAGTTAGAAGCAATGTTTAGATTTAGCAAACAGTTTTTTTAGTACGCCGATAGAATTTGTTTTAGTAAACATAGAGAAGTCTTTTAGACATCTTTTATCCTCCTGATGAGAAAAATTTTATATAGGTAATTAGTGAATTTTGTGCCGGGTTGAGTCTATTGGATCTACCGATTCTGTTGCGTCAATTGCGTCGAACGTTGAGAGGTTTTCACCCTCATTTTTCTTTCTCCCGTCAAGGGAGAATAAAAAGGCACAGCCATAATAGAATAGTTGCGCATTCTATCAGATAAACTTTAGCAGTGCTAAATTATTGGTAGTTAACCCTTCCGCAAACCTGAAGGTTAACCCAATGGGATGTAAAACTATTCCATTGAGGGTTAACCCTACATTTTTGTAGGAAAACAAAAGAAAAAGTTTTGTAGCACTACCAATACACTGTAGCGCGGGGGTTCATCCCCCGCTATAGAGTGTTGGGGACAAGCCCCAACGCTACGGGGTTTTTCGGGACCGGGAAGTCACTCTCTTGTTAATCAGTGTAATCTGTGGTTAAGTTCTTTTAGCGTATTTTTTTATCGCAATTTAAAAAAGTGTGGTGGGGTTTAGTGTATTTCGTGTGTTTCGTGGTTTAAAGATTTTTTCTTTG
>CAZSEX010000005.1:15002-16387 GCA_964606065.1 uncultured bacterium
CTCTGTGTGAGATATTTCTAATCCACAACGCCGAGAATACGAATATCGTTTACGTTTGTACCGGTTTTCCCGGTTTTGATTCCGCCAACTACATTCCTGAGAAAATCAGAAGAAGAATGTTTTGTGAGAACTTCCTTTATTTTGTCTCTGTTTATTTTAGTCTCGTTACCTCCGATAATTCCTCCCGCGAAGACGGAGTAACCATCTATTCCATCACTATCCACAGAAAGAAAAGCCACATTATTTAAGAAACGTGTTTTATCCGCGAAACCGATCACGCATTCCTGATTTGGACCGCCCTCTTCTTTGCCAATCGCGTCCAGCGCGACCACACTTTCCCCTCCGGAAAGGACCACAGCAGGAGGTTTTACGGGAACTCCGGAACGGGAAATTTCTTCAGCCATCCTGCCGTGAAAAGTCCCAACTTCTCTCGCTTTACCTTCTATCTCCGAAGAAAGAATAAGCGTATTATAACCCATCTCATCGGCTTTTTTTCGCGCGTTTTCAAGCGCTACGGCATTGCTCAGAATAATGCTATTAAAAATCCCGGATAAGACCTCATCACCAGGAAAGGGCGTCTCCTGAATCTTACCGTCCATTCCGTTTTTAACAACATTCAAAACCGAAGAAGGAATTTTTTCTATCAAATTATATTTTTTAAGAACGTTATAAGCGTCTTTATAAGTGGTTCCGTCTCCCACAGTGGGTCCGGAAGAAATCACCGACAGATCGTCGCCAACCACATCCGAAACGATAAGGGCAATCAATCTCGCGGGGTAAGCCACCTGTGAAAGCCTGCCGCCTTTTATCTTTGAAATGTGCTTTCTTATCGTATTTATCTCCTGTATGGACGCGCCTGAAGCTAACAACAATTCATTCGTTTTTTGCAGATCGGAAAGTGATATTCCAAAAGATGGCGCTGCCAAAAGAGCCGATCCTCCTCCGGATACAAGAACTATTATAAGATCATTTTCTTTCGCTTTTCCCGCTATAGACAAAATCCTTTCTGCTCCTTTTACTCCCTCTTTGGTCGGTATTGGGTGCCCTGCTTTAATTACTTCAATCGGACCTATATCTTCCTTTGAAGATTCGTTCGTGGTAATCGCGCCTTGGGTAATCTTATCCCCAAGAACATCGTAAAGGGCTTTTGCCATTCTGTAAGTCGCTTTCCCGCCGCCAATCACAAAAATATTATCTATTTCGGATAATCGAAATTCCTTGTCGGTTATTTTAAGTATATCTTTCTCTAATTTTACCGCTTTTTTTACGGCTGTTTCCGGCAAAGTTTCTTCAAGGGCGTATTCGAGAATATTTAAAATATCTTTCCTTATTTTATGTGAATTTTTTGTTAACTCTGCGAAGTTTTTAATAAAACCCATCTAAAA
>CAZSEX010000005.1:16487-31214 GCA_964606065.1 uncultured bacterium
TTTTATGTGAATTTTTTGTTAACTCTGCGAAGTTTTTAATAAAACCCATCTAAAAGAATCTGCCGTTAAGGCACAATGATACCGAGTTCAAACATCTCTATTTTCGGGTGATGTCGAAAAAAATAACATAATCTTCTTTTTTTCTGTGCTCTCCGTGCATATGTATGAGTAATTAGGTCTTAGGTCTTCGGTTTCAGGTTTTAGGAAAAAAAAATTTGTGCTATTTGTGTGATTCGTTGTTTTTTGGGTTAGTTCGTTGGACTGTGGGGTAGTTGGTTTGGATTTTTTTAACCTTCCAACCACCCAACCATCTAACTTTCCAACAATTTCAAATCTTTGTGCTCTTTGTGTACTCTGTGGTTCAAATTTCACAATTTGTGTAACTATCCCTTTTTAAAAACAAATTCACCGTCTTTCGCGTCGATCAATATTTTTTCGTTACCTATTTCGCCGTCTATTATTTTAAGAGATAAGGGTGTTTCTATAAACCTCTGAATGGTTCTCGCCAGGGGTCTGGCCCCGAAAGACTTATCGTAACCCTTACCCGCGAGTAAATCTCTCGCCTCCTCCGTAATTTCTAAACTTATATCCGATTCTTTCAATCGTTCGGATAAATCCTGTATCATTATATCAACAATCTCTTTTACCTGTTCCAGGTTGAGAGGTTTAAAAATAATTATGTCGTCGATTCTGTTAAGAAATTCGGGTCTCATCTTTAATCTAAGCTGTTCTGTAACTTTCTCTTCGAGTAAATCGTAGTTGTCAGCGAGATTCTGGATTACGTCGGACGCTATATTTGAGGTCATTATGTTTACCGTATTGGCGAAATTAACCGTCCTCCCTTTACCGTCTGTAAGTCTACCGTCATCCAGGATCTGCAGCAAAATATTAAAGGCTTCAGGATGAGCTTTCTCTATTTCATCATAGAGAATCACACTGTAGGGTCTTTTACGCACCGCTTCCGTTAAATAACCTCCCTCTTCATATCCCACGTAACCCGGGGGAGCTCCTATAAGCCGCGCTATAGAATGTTTCTCCATAAATTCACTCATATCTACTCTTATCAGAGCGTCTTCCGAGTCAAAAAGAATCCATGCCAGCACTTTAGCCAGTTCGGTTTTACCCACACCCGTAGGGCCTAAAAATATAAAAGAACCTATAGGTCTATCGGGATTTGAAATACCCGAACGAGCTCTTCTTATAGAATCCGCAACCGCTTTTACCGCGTATTCCTGATTCACTATTCTTTTATGTATTTCCTCTTCCAGGTTGGTCAGTTTAGATTTCTCTTTCTCTAACATTTTACTCACCGGGATACCCGTCCAATCGGAAACAATGACCGCGATGTCCTCCTCGCCGATACTTTTACCACAAGGGTGATATTCAGCCCATTTTTCTTTTTCTCTTTCGTATTCCTGACGCAGTTTTTCTTCTTCCTCGATAATTTTACGCGCGCCCCGATGGTCTCCTTCTTCCGCCAGTTTCTTAGCTTCTTCCTGAAGGCTTTTTATTTTTTCTTCTTTCTTGTTTAAATCGCCGGGAACATCAGCTTTCTCGAGCTGAAGTTTCGCGCACGCTTCATCGAGAAGATCAATCGCCTTATCAGGCAGGTATCTGTCCGTTATATAACGTTTAGACAGCTTTACCGAAGCTTCTATAGCATCGTCTTCTATTTCCACTCCGTGATATTTTTCATAGGATTCTTTCAAACCTCTTAAAATTTCTATAGAATCCGCCACAGAGGGCTCATTCACCCATACGGGCTGAAACCTTCTTTCCAGAGCGGGATCTTTTTCTATATGTTTTCTGTACTCAGATATTGTAGTGGCACCTATGGTCTTCATCGCTCCTCTGGCGAGAAAAGGTTTCATCATATTCGAAGCATCCATAGCCCCTTCCGCCGCGCCGGCTCCCACCACCGTATGGATCTCATCTATAAAAAGAATAAGCTCATCTTTTTTCTTTTCCAGTTCACCCATAATCGCTTTTAGCCTGTCTTCGAACTCTCCCCGAAATTTGGTGCCGGCTATAAGCCCGGCGAGATCGAGCTCGAGAATTCTTTTGTTCTTAAGCAATTCCGGTACTTTTTTGCCTTTAATCCTCTGCGACAGACCTTCCACGATTGCCGTTTTACCCACACCCGCTTCTCCAATAAGAACAGGATTGTTTTTCGTCTTCCTTATCAAGATTTGCATAACTCTCTGAATTTCTTTTTCCCGGTCGATAACAGGATCTCCTTCTTCTTTCGTAAGATCACGGGTATATCTTTCGAGTATTTTGTATTTGCTTTCCGCATCGGGGTCTTCGATTCTTCCCTCACCCCTTACATTTTTCAAAGAAGAAAAAATCCTTTCCTTGCTTATCCCAAAATCAGAAAGAATCGCTCCGGCTTTCCCCGTATCGTCTGTCAGCGAAAGCAAAATATGCTCGGTCCCTATATACTTATCGTTCAACCTTCTCGCCTCTTCCCAGGCATTGTCCAGAGCTTTATTCGCCTGCGATGAAAGATATACCTGCACAGAACCGTACGCCTTTGGAATCTTTTCGAGCTCGTCCAATACTCGATTTTTTACCTGATCGGTGTTTAATTCCATATTCTCTATTAATTTCGGGACCACTCCTTCGGGATCGTCCAGCAATCCGTACAAAAGATGAAGAGGAGTCAACTCCGAATGATTGAATTTGGAAAGAGAAGATTGAGCTATCGAAAGGGCTTCCTTTGCTTTCTGGGTAAATTTGTCTTCTCTCATTTTACCTCCGTTTTATTTTGCCTGATCACTTCGAGTTTACCCTCTATCGGCACACTGTTTCCGAGCATGGCATGAATAGGACAGTACTTTTTTGCGGACAGATCGATCGCTTTCTGTATCTTTGATTCCTCGGGATTATTCCCGTAAATAATATACTCGATTTTAATGTTTTTAAAAGTTTTTGGATGCTCTTCATATCTCTCCCCCGATATTTTAACTTCTATATCACTGTAATCCACTCTCATTTTATCTATGAGAGAAATCACATCCATTAAAGTACAACTCCCCAGAGAAAAAAGCAGCATTTCCATGGGACTGGGCGCGGAATCGTGACCTCCGAGTTCCTTCCTGGTATCGATTATGATTTCGTGCCCGGAATCGTTTTTCCCTATCAATTTTAAGCCGTCTGCTTTTCTTATCTCTACCCTCATACTTATTTAAAATATAGGTTTAATATCCTGTATGTCAACTATTTTCAAAAGGAAAAGAACATATCCATTCCCCAGTACTGTCTATCATAATAACCGTCAAACGTAATCCCTGTAACAGCCCAGAAAAATTTCACTTCAAGTATTTTTAAACTCAATTCAAAATCCGATTTCTTATTATCATAAAAAGTGCTCCTGAATCCGGGAGTGATTTTTTTATCATAAAAAGAATATCCAAAATCCACTTCAAAAGCTCCGCTAAAAGAAGAGTTATCATAAGAATAATCGATAAAAGCTTTAAGGAAATCAGAGTTAAGAGCAAATAAGCAATTATCTTTTCCTATTTCCAAATCTCCGTATCTCGATTTTAAACCCACTGCCGGATTCCTTGAAAGGATAAAATAAACCGACTCTTCCAGAGATAAAAGGTAAATAGGGGCTATATAAAAGTCTTCCACTTTAAAATCTTCATCGCCGAATAAACCTTTACCCACAAAATTTGCCATTACAAGGAAAATTGGATCTCTCGGTCGAAACAGATATGAAACGAATTCTCTGTCGTCATGAGTCACGCCGACTCTCGCGTCTCCCAATTTTAAATAACCAAACCATTCATCCGAAGCTGTTTCAAAAAAAAGATAGTCACAATTTAAGGAAAAATTAAGGATATCTTCGTACGCCGCAGCAGAAATATGACTATTAAAAATAAAAGGTAAAAAAAAATTGCCATACCCCTTGAAACCGGTTTCCGGACCTCCTCTCAAACCCAGAAAACCTCCGGAAAGACTCCCGTAACCGAGCTTTCTGTCGAAATGAAATTGAAGCAATTTGTAATCTCCGTTCATCACACGGAAATATGAATAAGGAATGCTGTCGTATTTTTCCCGTCCTGAAAGCAGAAAGAAATCCTCTTCACCAAGTATGGAACGGCTGATATACTTCTGAGTTTCAAACTGCGCCAAAACACTATCACCGTAGGAATACAATCCAATGGAAGGGGGAGTATCAATCCAGACAAACTGACGAAAATCTTCTTTAGGTAAAGGGAACATAATCAAAGGAAGTTGTATATATAAAAGCTGATAAGCTAAAAGGCCCATAACTAAAATTTAGATTCGAAGAATCTAAGTTGAGTGGTTGAATCGTTGATTGGTTGAATTAAAAAATGGAAAAATAAACCTTTTAAAACTGTGCCCATCTATGTCCTAATAATCAATCCTTCGGATTGTTTGAATAGTTGAATTTAAAAATCTTTAAATAGTAAAAAACATGAAGTTGAGAGGGCAATTTGACCATTCGACTATTTTACAATTTGACTTGTTTCTCTACCTGACTCCTGATTTCGATATTCCCTTTTATAATTTCCCATTTTAATATTTAACTTTTACATTTAAGGAGCCTCTGTCTCTTTATGCGAAGTGTCAATAAAAACATAATAAATGATAATCAGTATTAATCCAATGGTTACAAAAGAATCCGCCACATTAAAAGTCGGCCAGCGCCATCTTCCCAAGCCCACATCGATAAAATCAATGACCTCCATGTAGAGTATTCTATCCGTGAGATTCCCCAATGCCCCACCTATTATGAAAGACAGGCTTACCAGAAAAAATCTGTTATCAGCCTTAAAAAAAAGGAACATAACAAAAATAAAAGCTATTACCGTAAGCGAGGTGGAAATAACGGCTCCGCCAACTCTCAGTCCGAAAACAGAATTCGGATTTCGTATATATGTAAACTGCAAAAAATTACCGATTATGTTTTTTGAATCACCGTAAAACATGGTCTTCATAATCCATCTCTTGGTTATCTGATCAAAAATAAGCACGGCAAGAGAAAGGGGTAAAAAGAATAATTTTTGCTTAATGCTTACAATGTTTCTTTCTGCCAAGGGATCTTTTCTCTTTTTTCCGCGCAGGATTTACAGCATCTTGCGTATGGTATTGCCTTGAGTCTTTCTTTCCTTATCTGGCTGCCACAGTCTTCACAAAAACCATACTGTTTATCTACTATTTTTTGCAGAGCCGCATCGATGTCTTTCAGCTTCTGTGTAAGCTGATTCATTATATAAGAGTCTCTATCTATCCTACTCTCAACATCGGCAATATCAGCCATATGGGTAGGAAAAGGAGTGTTTTCCTCTCCGTTTTCCAGTGGATTGCCCTCGACTTTGGGCTCAAGGGCCCTTATTTCCTCGAGAACTTCTTCCCTCTCTTTTTCCAGCTTTCTTTCAAAATAACCGTAATCAATCTTCCAGGTCAAAATCTCCTCCTTTTATAACTCTAATACATCTACCACAAAGGGATTCGAATTCATCGTCTTCACCGACATCCACAGAATACATCCAGCATCTCGAGCATTTCTTCCCTTCCGCTTTCTCAATTCCATAAGAACCTAATTTACCTTCGAACGAATATTTAGAATTTATCTTAGATACAAAACTCACTTCAGATACAATAAAAATTTCTTTTAAATAACTTTTTAACTCTTTTAATTCCGGTAAATCGCTTCTTATAAGCACTTTCGCCTCGAGTGAATTTCCGATAAAAGCTTCTTCTTGAGCCGATTCCAGCACTTTGTGAAATTCATCTCTAACCTCAAGAATTTTCTCGAATTTTTTAACAAGGTTTTTATCCTCAATTGTTTCCGGAACAGTCGCCGGAAAATCGGCAAGGAAAATAGATTCTTCTCCGAATAGTTCCCTCCAGACTTCCTCAGTCGTAAAAGATAAAATAGGAGAAAGTATCACGGTTAAATTTTTTGTCAATTCGTACAACACAGTCTGCGCGCTTCTCCTCTTCTTACCCTTTTTTGATTCGACATATAAACGATCTTTAATTATATCCAGGTAAAAAGAGGAAAGTGTACTTACTATAAAATCATAAACTTTTCTATATACTTTATGATAATAAAGGGATTTATAATCCTTATCCACTTCTCTGATAAGCTTATTTAGTTTTATAAGAACATATCGATCTACAGGCAGTAATTCGTTTTTGTCCAGCAAATCTTTTTCTGTAAAATCGTTCATATTACCGAGCATAAATTTGAAACTATTTCTTATTTTTCTGTAGGCATCCACCAATCTCTGCATAATTTCTCTCCCGTACTTAACGTCTACAGACCAGTTAACCGAAGAAATCCATAAGCGCAAAATATCGGCGCCGAACTCTTCCACGATTTCCGCAGGCGAGGTCACATTACCGAGAGATTTATGCATGGACTGCCCTTCATCATCGAGCATCCATCCATGGGTAACGACTTTATCATAAGGAGCTCTGTCTTTTATCGCCAGCGAAAGCATCAAAGAAGAGTTAAACCATCCCCTGTGTTGATCAGGACCCTCCAGATACATATTTGCCGGCCAGTCTTTCTCTTCTAAAGCTCCGAAAGAAGAAACACCTGAGTCAAACCACACATCGAGTATATCCGATCCCTTTTCCCATTCGGACGAACCACACTTTTCGCATTTAAAACCTTCGCCTAAAATACTCTCAGGACCCAAGTCAAACCAGACATCAGCGGATTTCTCCCTGAATAAATCGGCAACCTTCATGATTATATCCTTATTTAAAACAGCTTTACCGCATTTCTTACAGAAAAAAGCGGGAATATTTACTCCCCATTTTCTCTGTCTGGAAATGCACCAATC
The DNA here is from genome assembly GCA_964606065.1 of uncultured bacterium. Taxonomy (GTDB): domain Bacteria; phylum Hydrothermota; class UBA3072; order UBA3072; family UBA3072; genus JAFGHJ01. Next base: position 23,318 of record CAZSEX010000005.1, read on the forward strand.
GGGTCTGTCAGCGATTGCCGCCGACATTCTTTCCTTACTCTGAGGCGGATACCACTCGGTTTTCTCGACAATCTCCATGGCTTTTTTTCTTAAATCATTATGATCTATGGAAATAAACCATTGTTCCGTGGCACGAAAGATCAACGGTGTTTTACATCTCCAGCAAATCGGGTAATTATGTTGAATTTTGCCGAGATGCACTAAGTTACCCTTTTCCCTTAAAATATCGATCACTCTATTCGATGCTTCTTCGGTTGTCAACCCTTTAAAATCTTCCGCCTCCGAGGTAAACTTACCCTTTTCGTCGACAGGAGAATAAATGTCTAAACCGATTTCTTTTCCGAGAACGTAATCTTCCCTGCCGTGCCCCGGAGCGATATGAACGATTCCCGTACCTTCATCCATTGTAACAAATTTAGCCGAATGAATAAATGATTGTCTGTTCTCGAAAGGATGTTTAAATCCAATCCCTTCAAAGTCCTTACCCCTGCGCTTTTCGACAATCTTTAAATTATCATTCCATCCCGCCTTTTCCGCGCTTCTTTTAAGGAGATTCTCGGCTAAAAGAAATCTTCTGCCATCTTTTTCCGCTATCACGTACATGAAATCGGGATGAACCGCCAGAGCGAGATTTGAAACTATCGTCCATGGGGTCGTAGTCCAGACCAACGCGTCGAAATTCTCACCTTTCATGGTAAAAATCAATGATGGAGAATCCATCATTTTGTATTCGATTTCTGAAATAGCGAGCGCGGTTTCACAACTGGGGCACCAGTGCACGGGCATATAACCTCGATAAACATAACCCTGCTCGACCACTCTGGAAAGAAGCTCCAATTCCATACCCTCATATTCGTTGCTCATGGTAATATAAGGATTATCCCAATCAGCCAGAACTCCAAGCCGCATAAAATCTTTTGCCTGTTCCTCGATCCACTTAGAGGCAAACTCTCTGCAACTTTTCCTTATAGCGAGAATATCGTCTCCTTCTTTAAAATTCTTTATCACGATATTTTCGATTGGCATACCGTGCGCGTCCCAACCGGGTCTATATGGCGCGTATAATCCTTTTAGCGTTTTGTACTTAACGGTAATATCCTTAATTATTTTATTCATTGCCTGACCGAGATGTATGTGGCCGTTAGCGTAAGGAGGGCCATCGTGTAAAACAAACTTATTCCCCTTTCTTCTCTTCTCCAGAGCTTTTTTATAAATTTCGTTCTTTTTCCAGAACTGGACAAATTCGGGTTCTCTCTCAGAGAGATCCGCCTTCATCGGAAAATCGGTACTTGGAAGATTAAGAGTGTTTTTAAGATTCACTACGGCAGAAAATAATTTAAGGCAAATCGAGATACATCTTCAGACTTTTATTATCCGGTTCCAATTCCAGAGCCTTTTTCCATATCTCTCTCGCCATTTCTTTATCGTCTTCTTTATAATAACAGAAACCCAGTTTCACTGCGGCAGGCACAAAGTCCCCGCTTCTTTTCAAAACCTCTTTCAAAGTTTCCTTCGCCGCTTCGTAATCGCCCTTCTTTATATACATTTCACCCAATAAAGTCCGAATATCGTGGAAATTAGGAGCGAATTTAAGAGCCTTTTCGAGTTCCTCTATCGACTCCTGGTGCCTGTCTATACTCGCGTACAAAATCGCGGCTTCCTTATGCACATTCGCAATTCTCGCCCTGACGGAAAATTCTACTTTCTCCATCTCGGAGTCTCTTTCCATCTCAAGCTTTTCCGCCACTTCAAATTCTTTCGCAGCTTTCTCCATTTCACCCAACTGATTAAGAGTCAAAGCGTAATTTATATGTCCTTCAATATATTCAGGATTAAATTTAATCGCCTTTTCGAAATAATTTACAGCTTCCTTGTACCTTCCCGAAAGAGATAATGCCACACCCATTAAATTGTTAACATCCGGATAATCAGGATTCTTCTCCAATGCCTTCTGTAAGAAAAAAACGGCTTTCTGATAGCTTCCCTCTTCTATTAGCCTTTTCCCTTCTGTTAAAAATTCTTTTTCTTTAGCCATAATATCTCCTATTTTTCTCTATTCTAATATACAAATATTTCCTTTCTGTCAAGGGCAGTATTACTTTTATTTTAGAAATTTACAACCATATTTTAACCACGAAACACACGAAATACACTAAACCCCAACACCCCCTTTTTAATCTGTGTTTAAAAAAATACACGAAAAAATTTGTCATCGCGAGTTTAGCCTCTTGCCTGACTTACGCTTGCCCAATGGAATAGGAGTTCTCCCAGGGTGTTCACCTATTCCACAGGGCAGGCGAATAACACAAACAAAACAGATCTCTTTTAATTTAAATCTTTCTCCTTCAGTGTCTTATGGGCATAAAAATCGCTATTGACAAAGTTATAATTTACGCATATAATATTTATACAAGGAAATCAATATGAAAAAATTTAGGTCTTTATTAATCTTAATTGTTTTTATAATCTCAAAACCAATAATTTTATCCGCCCAGGTAGGAACACCCGTAGAAATATGCAGCACTTATGTAAACTACGCGACCGCTTATAGCAACGGTCACAAAATTGCCAATTGTGGTTCAGCTCTCAGCGATACAATCTTTGTGGTTTACAATTACAAAGAGGACACAATTCATATTGCATATTCTTACGATCATGGAGCGACCTGGCAATCCCAGTCTTTCTGGGCAACACTTTGGGATAACGCCCACTGCCCTTCCCTTGATGTTTATGACAACTATCCCTGGGTTGTCTCCAGAGGAGATTCAGTGAACACAGGAGAAATCTTCTTACGCAACCCCTTTGATTACTGTGTTCCTGAAAGAATCAGTTATACTCCCGGTCATTCGACGCTTCCAGCCATTGCCATCGACACTTTCGGCAATAAACACATTGTATGGCAGGATAACACTCCGGGAAACTGGGATATTTATTACGCTTGCGCCAGTTCCACGAATGTCACCGATACTTTAAATCTAAGCAATGATAGTCTCTCTTCCGATATGTATCCGTCTATAAGCGTTTTTAACGGAAATGAGTTACATGTAATATGGGAACGATATGAACCTCTCAGTGAATCACCTTACAGTATTGTTCATCGCTACCTCAAAGAAGATGTCTGGTCGGATAAAGAATTTTTAGCGGAGCCCACGTATATTCCCCTGCATCATCCGAGTCTGGACTTTTCCCACGGCGAGGACAGCCTCTCCGCCACCTGGGAAGACAGCTCGGAAGGAAAATCAGATGCTTATTTTTACGGCGGAAACGGAGGAAATTTGCCCACATTGGGCAACTCTCGATATCCTGTAATATCAACTATGGGTAAAATCTGGAGTTACCTATACTGGGAAGACAACAGTGACGGAGTCGATGATATTTATGCCCGCACTTATTACTTTACCACCGGATGGGGATTTTATAAATTCCGAGAAATTTACGCAGATGAAGACATGCGCTACCCCAGCGTCTCGGACTGCTATGTTGTATGGACCCAGGGAGATTCACCTCCTTATAAAGTCATGTTCGTCGATGAAGGATTACCCTGTGGAGTAGAAGGACCTGAATCTCCGGCAAGCTTAGAACTGAAAGTTTTTCCGAATCCCTTTACACAAAGAACAACCATTAACCTATCTTCATCCGCAAAAGAGAACTTCCAGCTAAGAGTTTACGACATTACAGGGCAACTTATCCGGGCTTTGCCCGCAAACGAAACAACCTGGGACGGCAGGAATTCAAAAGGCGAACAAACAAAATCCGGAATTTACATCTTTAAGATAGAAGGCTACAAACCGGCAAAAGTCATAAAATTGCTTTAAAACAAGCAAAAAACTTTTACCACAGCGAATACAAAGACAAAACAAACACACAGAGTACACAGAGACTTTTTGCTGTTTAAAACCCACCTCTCCACCCAAGAACATTCTCACACAAAAACACCAGGACACAAAGAAACAACAAAAAATATCTTAATTGTATTAAAAACCAACCCTTTCCAAAAACAAGTAACAACAAATCACATAAATATCACAAATGATTTCTATTTTCCCTTCCTAACTTTCCAACCCTCCAACCCCTCCCCAAAGTGTAAACCATGTGCTTCGGTTTTTACAAAAGCTAATTTTCACCTTGGAGTTTCATGATTTTTTTTCTTAAAACTTCACAAAACCTTATTTTAGCGTTAGCTAAGAAAGATTCTATTCAAGAGAAATATCTCGGAGATATAGTAGCGCGGGGGTTTATCCCCCGCAAATTACCTGTTGGGGACAAGCCCCAACTCTACTTGTGTTTCACCTGGAGTGAAATTGGGTGTTGATTTTATCCCCTTGTAAAAACCTTAAAACCATTGCGATTATTCCCTTAAAAAGAATAAAGGTTTAAAAAAGCATGAAACTCCTGAATTTTCACCCCCTTGACAAAAAAGAAAAAACCAATATAATATTAAGTAAACATATGTTTACTTGAGGCGCAAATGGAAACCAAGGAAAAAATAGTTGAATTTTTAAAAGAATTTACGGCAAAGAAGGGTTTTGCTCCCAGTGTGAGGGAAATATCTTCTCATCTCGGATTCAAAAGTACAAAAGCCGTAAAAGTTCATCTGGATGAGCTCGCGCAAAAGGGGGTTATCAAGAAAATGAAGGGTGTTGCGCGCGGAATCGGTCTGCGGGAAGCAGGTATGCCGATACTGGGCAGAATCGCTGCGGGAAAACCGACTCTGGAATTCGAAGGAATAGACGGACATTTTTCTATGGACAAATGGAAAAACAATTTTCTTCTGAGAGTAAAAGGAGACAGCATGATAGACGCGGGTATTCATGAAGGCGACCTTGTGGTTATAGACAGAAAAAGAGAACCGATAAAAGGAAATATAGTGGTGGCTTTACTCGAAGATGAAACAACGGTCAAAAGACTCGATAAGAAAAACGGGAACTGGATTTTAAAGCCCGAAAACCCCGATTATCCGATCATAGACAAGAACTTCGAAGTAATAGGAGTGGTCATAGGAGTCATAAGGAGTTATTACAATTGATTTTATACGCGGATCTCGATGCCTTTTTTGCTTCCGTCGAACAGGCTTTAAATCCCGATTTAAGGGATAAACCTGTGGTAGTCGCCGGGAATCCCAAAAAGAGAAGGGGAGTAGTATCAGCCGCTTCTTACGCGGCGAGAAGATTCGGAGTCCATTCAGCCCAGCCGGTAGGGAAAGCCAGAGAAATCTGCCCTCACTGTATTTTCGTCGAACCCCACATGGGAGTTTACGAAACTTTCTCCGATATTTTCTATTCAATACTCTATGAGTATTCTAATAAAATAGAAAAAATATCCATAGACGAAGCATTTATAGATCTGTCATTTTTTCCCATATTTGCCGAAAACCCTGAAAAGACAGGCTGGGAAATAAAAAACAAAACAAGAAAAAGACTTCAAATAAACGTAACCATAGGCATATCTAAAAGTAAAACAGTGTCAAAAATAGCCGCCGAGCAGGTGAAGCCTGACGGGCTTATAGTCGTTCCCCCGGACAAAGAAGAAGAATATGTTTCCCCTCTTCCCATCTCGAAATTTCCGGGTATAGGAAAGCGTTCTGAAAAAGAATTTAACAAGATGAATATATTTACCATCGGAGACCTTTTAACTTACCCCAGAAGAGAAATATTGAATAAATTTGGTCTTAACGGAATTAAATGGATAACTTCTATTTACTACAGCAGGATAAACAAAAATCAGCCGCAAAAATCTATATCCAAATCGAAAACCCTGGCTAAAGACACAAAGAATCTTGATATATTGTATTCTCTGTTGTATTATTTGACGCAAAAAGTGGCTTTGAAACTGCAAAAAGAGAATGTTTATACAACAAAAATTTCCGTGACCGTCAGAGCCGCCGATTTCAGCGAAAAAAAAGGATACAAAAAAATATCCCCGACAAATTTAGCCTCCGATATTTATCCCGTAGCCAGGGAAATTTTTACCAAAATACCCAAAAGATGGGTTCGTCTTATAAGTGTAAGAGCTTCGGATTTAACGAAAATGCCTTCTCTGTTCCGGGACACAAAAAAAATCAATCTGGAAAGAAAAATTTTAGAAATACGCGAACGCTACGGATTCAATTCCATACTACCTCTAATCAATATCGCAGGGAAACAAAAGAGATAGTTATGGGTTTATCCTCACAAACCGTTACCAATTTATAGGTAACCGCAATTAAACACTAAACGAGCAATTTATATTCTGGCGCACCAAAGAACACAAAAATATAATAAAAAATTAGTGCCATTGTGTCTTCGCGGTAACTTTTTTTCTTTCGCGCTTTTTTAAAAGTCAATCTAAAAGTGGTTTAGGTTTAGTGTGTTTCGTGGTTTAGAATATAAAAAATCTTGTGCCAATCAGTGAAATCTGTGGTTAATTTTGGTAAAGTCTTGACATATCCTTCATAAAATTATAAAATAACTAAAATACAGGAGGAATGATGAAAGTAGCTTCCGTTTTAGAAATGAGAAAAATGGACCAGACCGCCGTAACGAAATACGGTATCGACGAAATAGTTTTAATGGAAAACGCGGGCAACGCGGTTTTTTATACAATCGAAAAAGAACTCGGTATTAAAAACAATAAATTTCTTGTACTCGCGGGAGGAGGAAATAACGGCGGCGACGGAACGGTTACCGCGAGAAAACTTCACTCAAACGAAGCACAGGTCAAATTTTTCCTTCTGACAGAAGAAAAAAAATTAAAGGGAATAACGAAGAAAAATTTTGAAATATTGAAGAAAATAGGCATACCTATAAAGAAAAACGCGTCTCAAAAAGAAATCGAAAAAGAACTAAAAGAGACGGACGTGGTTGTCGACGCTATGCTGGGTACCGGTCTTTCCGGAGAAGTGAAAGGGATCTACAAAAAAGCAATTGAACTCGTAAATAAATCAGGTAAAAAAGTGGTAAGCGTCGATATTTCTTCGGGAATAAACGGAGATACGGGTGAAATTATGGGAATCGCCGTTAAAAGCGATATAACCGTAACATTCGGTCTTCCAAAAATAGGAGACTTTAACTATCCGGGATACGAATACTGGAAAAGACTTTTCGTGTCTCATATTTCTTTTCCACCGGAACTCTACGAAGACGATTCGATTAAAACCGCAATAAATGTCCCTTTATTCCTCAATGAAAGAAAGGCAGACACGCACAAAGGCTCTTTCGGTAAATGTTTATTTGTTTCCGGGTCAAAGAAATATCTGGGAGCGCCATATTTTTCCGCTATGTCATTTCTTAAAGCCGGCGGCGGACTTTCTTATCTGGCAACGCCAGAATCTATTTCTTCTTCCATGGGGAAAAAAGGGAGAGAACTCGTTCTTCTTCCGCAAAAAGAGACAAAAACAGGCTCTGTCTCTAAAGAGAACTTAAAAAATCTAATCGAATTTTCAGAAGAAGTGGATTTTGTGGTAATGGGTCCGGGATTATCCCTCGATAAAGAAACACAAGAACTTGTTCGTACTCTCGTCACGAGAATAAAAAAACCCCTTTTAATCGACGGAGATGGACTAACCGCTTTAAAAGACAACATGGATATTCTCAAAAAAAGAAAAAACCTGACGGTTTTAACCCCCCATCCCGGAGAATTCATAAGATTATTCGGCGGCAGGATGAAAGATACCAAAATAAATAGAGTAAAAATCACGCGGGAAAAAGCTAAAGAATACGGTTGTTTTATAGTTTTCAAAGGCGCGAACTCACTCATCGGATGTCCGGACGGAAAAATCTTTATAAATCTAACAGGAAATTCGGGCATGGCTACCGCGGGTTCGGGAGACGTTCTTACAGGAATAATCGCCGCGATGTTCAAAATTGCTAAGGGAAACACCGAAAAAGAAATATTCGAGAACGCGATCAGAACCGGAGTG
>CAZSEX010000005.1:31314-58464 GCA_964606065.1 uncultured bacterium
TGCTAAGGGAAACACCGAAAAAGAAATATTCGAGAACGCGATCAGAACCGGAGTGCTTATACACGGTCTCGCCGGAGATATAGCAGCCGAAAAGAAAGGAAAAGACGGCATGACAGCAACAGATATTCTTAATTCAATACCGGAAACGATTAAGAAATACAGAAATGAAGGCGATAGTCTGATCGAAAATATACAAACAATATAAATGGCAGTTCAAAATGAAACCTCTCGATTGCAGGCATATATATTTAGACGGCAGGCATTATGATATGCAAAACCGTCATTTAGACGATTTACATTTTTATTTAAAGCAGATTAAGAACTATGGAGAACCTGTCCTTGAATTAGCATGCGGAACAGGCAGATTAACTATTCCAATAGCAGAACAAGGATTCAATATAACCGGGTTGGATATATCCGGGAAAATGCTTAACCGAGCCAGAATAAAAGCAAATAAAAAAGGACTCAAACTTGACCTGGTAAAAGCCGATTGCAGAAACTTTAATTTGAGAAAGAAATTCAATTATATTTTTATACCTTTTAATTCGATAGCACATCTTCACGATTTAGAAAGTATCGAATCGTGTTTTTCTTCCGTAAAGAAACATTTATCACCAGACGGACGATTTGTTGTAGACATGTTTAATCCCATTTTAAGTATTTTGTCGAGAGACCCATCAAAATGTTATCCGGTTGTAGAATATCCGGACCCCGATGGGAAAGGTACCGTAGTTATAACGGAAAACAATATTTACGACGCGGTTAATCAAATTAATCGAATTAAATGGTATTATAAAATAAATAATAAAGAAGAATATATAGAAGAACTAAATATGAGGATTTTCTATCCTCAAGAATTAAATGCTCTCCTTCATTACAATGGCTTCATTATTGAATCCAGGTTCGGAAATTATAATATGGAACCGTTTGTAACAACATCTAAAAAACAACTATTAGTCTGCTATAAAAAATAGACATAGAAAAATAATAAATAAAGCACCCTGTATTAATATGGTATACATATTAGTCAAAATTATACCAAATTTGTCGATTATTACTTGACATTTTTAGAATAATTATTAGAATACCGGTATGAAAATTTATCCTCGAAGGCTTACTCCCTTTTTGGCAAAAGAAAAAGATATTCCAAGAATCGTCGTTTTAACCGGAATGCGTCAGGTTGGAAAAACAACCCTGATGCGTCAAATATTCAAAAGGATCAAAAGCCCTAATAAGATTTTCCTGGACCTGGAAAATCCTTTAAATCGGAAAATATTCGAAGAAGAAAATTTTGACAATATTCTTTCCAATTTAGAGCGATTAAATTTCTCTCTCGGTGAAAAATCCTTTATCTTTCTGGATGAAGTACAACTCGCGCCGGATATCGTAAAGGCAGTTAAGTATCTTTATGATCATTACCAGATAAAATTCTTTTTGACCGGTTCGAGCAGTTTTTATTTAAAAAATCTATTTCCGGAATCTTTAGCGGGCAGGAAGATTATATACGAACTCTTTCCTTTAGATTTCGAAGAATTTTTGATTTTCAAGGAAATAAAAAAGAAAAGAGCCAAGGGATTTTCAGCCAAATCAAAAAGTAAAAATAAAATCGATTTTGAATTACACAAAAATATTTTCGCCGAATATCTGGAATTCGGAGGTTTTCCCGCAGTAGCTCTGGAAAGGGACAGAACACGGAAAAGACAGCTCTTTGAAGATATTTTTAAATCCTACTTCGAAAAAGATATAAAGAGTTTAGCTGAATTTAAAGAATTGGGTAAACTAAGAGATTTAATCCTACTCTTGACAAACCGCGCGGGTTCAAAAATAGAAATTACTAAAATCGCTTCAGAGATAGGCATTTCCAGAGAAACGGTTTATTCTTATTTGAATTTTTTGGAAAAAACTTATTTTATATTTTTGCTTAGTCCATTTTCAAGAAAAGTTAATGGAGAGGTCAGGGGCGCGAAAAAGGTATATTTTTGCGACAACGGACTCCTAAACTATCTTGGCAGAGTTTCAGGAGGAGCACTTTTTGAAGATGTGGTTTTCAAAAACCTCAAAAAATACGGTGAATTAAATTATTATGAAAGATACAAAGGACCGGAAATAGACTTTATATTAAATAAAAAAATTGCTTTCGAGGCAAAAATTAAACCTGACAGGCAGGATTTGAAAAAACTGAAAAGGACCGCGGAAAAATTGAATCTAAAAGAATATTTCCTGATTATGAAAGATTACGTGGAAATACCCGATTCTATTTTAGCACAGGATCTATAGAAATGAAAGCCTGGGTTCTTGAAAAACAGGGAAAAGTCGAAACAAAACCTCTTATTAAAAAAGAAATTCCAGTTCCCGAAGTCAAAAAAAACGAAATACGCATAAAAATCAAAGCAACCGGTATCTGCAGAACGGATTTACACGAAATAGAAGGCGACCTACCCCTGCATAAAAAACCCATCATTCCCGGACATCAAATCGCGGGAATCGTCGATAAAACAGGAGAAAACGTTACTTCCTTTAAAAAAGGAGACAGGGCAAGCGTTGCATGGTTATACAGTTCCTGCGGAAAATGTAAATTCTGTACCTCGGGAAGAGAAAATCTCTGTAGTGATGCAAAATTCACAGGCTGGGATGTTGACGGAGGCTACGCGGAATTTATTGTTATTGATGAAAAGTTCGCGTATCACCTGGGGAAAAATCATTCTTTTGTGGAACAGGTGCCTTTTATGTGCGCCGGAATAACAGGTTACAGGGGATACCGTCTCGCGGATGTTAAGAAAGGCGAGAAATTAGGACTTTTTGGGTTCGGTCCCACTGCCGCTTTTGTCCTACAGATCGCCAAAGGAAAAGATATTGAATGTTTCGTGGTCACAAGAAGCCAACACAATCAAAAATCGGCAAAAGAATTAAAAGCAGATTGGGTTGGGGACTACGAGGATAAATTCCCCGTAAAGCTCGATGCCGCGATATTCTATCCTCCAGCGGGAGAGCTTGTTTCCTACGTTTTATCTCTTCTCGAACCCGGAGGAAAGCTTATTCTCTCCCCCATCTACATGTCGTCCATAGAAATCGAAGATTATACAGGTCTTCTCTGGATGGAGCGGAGTATTAAATCCGTCGCGAATGTAACGCGCAAAGACGGTATAGAGTTTTTAAAAATCGCCGATGAAATAAGGCTAAAATCGCGGACAGAAGTATATGGTTTTGATAATATTCCCGAAGCACTAATAAAAGTCGCAAAAGGGGAAATAGACGGAACCGCAGTTGTCACGCTTGAGTGATAAGTCGTATATCTCAAAAAAATGAACAACGAAGAAAGTTACTTGACAAAACATTCTAAGAGCCTAAAGTTACAAAGAAAACATCAGATAAATATTATGAAAATATATATAAATTTTTTATGCTTTTTGGTTCCGGGAATAGCTGTTTTCCCCGGGGCAGTTAAGTCTATGAAAAGACCAGATCTCCCCTCTGAATATATAATAATAACGAATCAAACGTTAGAAGAGGCTTTTGAACCTGTAGCCGATTATATAACCAAGAAGGGTGTTGTGGCAAAAATCTATACGGTCGATGAAATTTTAAATAATTATTCCTGTGACACCGTCTCTAATATCTGTGATTCGGCAGGCGCGATACGAAGTTTTCTTATGTATAAATATGAAAATGGCACTCAATGGGTGTTGCTTGGAGGAGATGAAACTAACGTGCCGGTTAGATATGGGACAGCTACTGCCATTTTAAACTCATCGGTTACTTTAGAACCCGGTCCTTCAGACTTGTATTACTCTGATCTAAATGGAAATTGGAATGGAGATGGAGATGAATATTTTGGAGAGCCTCGTCATGATTCAATTGATGTCGAGCCCGAATTGTATGTCGGACGAATACCCTGCGAGAACCCGGAAGATGTCGCAAATTGGTTTGAAAAGTTGGTTAGTTATGAAAATCCGGAGAACGTAAATTACCTCACAAAATTTTTCTGGTCAGCCGCGGATCAGATGAGGTCTTACCCGGATTCCGTCATTTCAATCGGATCGATCCCTTCAGGCATTTCCCATGACCTAACAATGGTTGAGACTGACGACGGGTATCTACCAAAAGGAAGTGACGTAATTCATAAGATGAACGAGCATTTTGGCTTCTTTACTTCCTTTGGTCACGGCTCACCCGACAATCTTACGGTTTCCGCTCCAGGCTACAACAATCCAAGCAAATACAGGAATTTTCTTGTGAGCCTCGATTCTTGCGATATCCATTGGACAAACCAGGGCGGGCTTTGCAGAGTTGAAAATGGCAACGGGCTGGACAGCCTGAAGAACAAAGATTACTATGGAATAATGGCTATTTATTCCTGCTATCACGCAGCTTATGATTTTAAGAATCTTGACAAAGAGCCCTGGAACAGGTGTTGTGGGCCTTCAATTATGGAAGCTTTCATCCTTCTCCCGGAGAGAGGTGGACCCGCTTATATTGGTTTTACAAGGGAAGCCGGACTTACAAGTAATATAGAACTCCATAATTGTTTGTTGAATAAACTTTTCCATGACAATATTACAAGAATCGGGGAAGCTGTAGCACTAACCAAGACCGAAATTTATCCTAATCAACTTACATATCATAGCTATAATTTCTTCGGCTGCCCTTTGATGAGAATCTGGACTGACATTCCTCAAAAGATGAACGTTTCCCATGATACGCTTATAACCACGGGGCCCGGAAACATAATGTTAACCGTGAGTGAGGATAATGACAGCACGGGTATCAGGAACGCATATGTTTGCCTCTGGAAAGGCGATGAAGTTTATGAAAGAGGTTACACCGACGAGAACGGACATTTGCAGCTCCAAGTCAATTCCATAACAGCAGGAACAATGAGCATAACTGTAACTAAAGAAAACATGCTGCCTTATGAAGGAGTAGTAACAGTCCAATGGCCGGAGCCCAAACTTTTGGCGAAAAAGACCCTGGCAAGTCAGTCCGATCGTTCCCGGTGGCATACTGTCGATTTTCCGGAAACATACATTAATCCTATTGTTTTTATGGGACCTCCTTCATACAATGACAGCAACCCAACAACTATAAGAGTTAAGGATATAGAATCAAATGGATTTAAGTTCCAAATGGAGGAATGGGATTATCTCGACGGAGCTCATGGAGAAGAAACCATTTCCTTTTTGGCGATGGAAGAAGGGGTATATAAGATCGATGGAAAGATTTGGGAAGCCGGTTGGATTTGCTGTCCTACATACGAGGAGTGGGTAACAGTTAATTTTAGATCTCCGGATTTCAAAGGTTCTAACGAAACAATTGTACTTACTCAGCCAGTTACAGACAGTCTTGATTTCCCCATTGTTACCAGGGTAAAGGATGTAACTTCATCGGGATTTAAGCTTATGATTCAAAATGAAGAAAACAACGAAGATTTACATGGATCGAGTCATGATAAACCTGAAATTGTTAATTACCTCGCGTTAGAAACGGGAATCGGAAAAATAAACAATTACGAAAAATTCGCGGTGGCTAAAACAACCCCAGGACAAACTCCCGCGGTTAGTCATGAATGGAGTACCGTAGAATTTCCTGCAATCGATTCGGCGTACGCTTCTATATTTATTGCAGATATACAAACATTTCAATTCGATACAAAAAAATATCCATATAAAACCGAAAGCGACCCGGCGAGTTTACGCTACAAAGATCTAATCAATACTAAAGTAACGGTAAAAGTCGAAGAAGAACAATCTGCAGATTTAGAAGTAACACATCCCCCGGAAGATATTGGGTATCTTGCAGTGTTTAAACCTGTAGAAGACACAACTGTAACTGACACCCAAAATATATACAAAAACTATATTGAACTTCCTTCTTCTATAATAACAGAAAGTCTCGTTCTAAATGTTTCGTCCGCCCATGATAGAGAAGTGAGTATTGAACTTATTGATATCACAGGAAGAATTATAAAAAGAAAAAATTATAAACTAAAGAAAGGAAAAGAACAACCACTGAACTTTGGTCAATTTAAATCCGGAATTTATTTCTTCAGAATTTTACAGGAAAAAGCAACCAAGCCTGAAGTTTATAAGATTACTGTTTTAAGATAGCAAAAAGGGGGATAGAAGGAAGCCGTATGGCAGAAATTTCCGTAAATATCGTTTACTTTGAAGAATCAGGAAAAATAAACACTGAAAGAACACTCGAAATTGCTTTAAAACGAATTCGAGAACTCAATATAGAACAGATAGTAATCGCCTCGACCGGAGGTTATACAGCTCTCGAAGCAATGCAAGTTTTTCGAGATTATAATCCCATAATCGTAACTCACTCTACGGGATTCAACAATCCAAACGAACAGGAAATGACCGAGGAAACAAGAAAACAACTCGAAGATTTAGGAGCTACAGTTCTAACTTCCCTTCATTCATTCGGAGGATTGGGAAGAGCCGTTAGAAAAAAGTTTAACACTTACGAGCTCGATGATATAGTAGCCAACACTCTCCGCGTTCTGGGAGAAGGAATGAAAGTAGGATGTGAAATCACACTCATGGCGGCAGATGCGGGACTAATAAACACGGAAAAAGATACCATCTCGATTTCCGGAACAAGCGAAGGAGCGGACACAGCTCTGGTTATTAAACCGGCTAATACTCAGAACTTTTTCGATCTGAGAGTAAAAGAAATTCTCTGCAAACCCAGACTGGACTGATTATTCAGGATTTTGGGATTGGGATTTAGGATTGGGTTAAAAAACAACAAAAAATCTTTGTGTTTTCTGCGTCTTTGCGTGAGACAAATTTGGTGTGAAGGGGGTGGTTTTTTAAACAACAAAAATTCTCTGCGCTCTCTGCGTCTTTGCGGTGAAAAATTTCCCTTGACTTTCCCGGAAAAAGCATTTATTATAAAGCGTAATGAATATTAAATTTACAAAAATTGCATTATTATTTACCGTACTAATTCTCACCTGTTCAACCACAGAAACGGTTCCTGAAGTCAAATCTTATATTTCCGCCAATAAAAGCGAAGAGCGTTTTGCTCTTTCTTCTGGCGGGAAATCCGCGCCGTTATACGTAAGTTCCGAAGATTATCCCGGAGTAATAAAAGTAGCAAAACTTTTTCAGACCGACATTGAAAAAGTAACGGATTCCAGACCGGAAATATTCGTAGACGAAGTTCCGAACTCAAAAGAAATAGTCATAATAGGAACAATCGGAAAAAGCAGAATAATAGACAATTTAGTAGCGGATAAAAAAATAGAGGTAAAGGATATTTTAGGAAAATGGGAAACATTTATAAGGCAGGTTGTAGAAAACCCACTGCCAGATGTGAATAGAGCTCTGGTTATAATTGGTAGCGGTAAGCGCGGTACGATATACGGTATGTTCGATTTATCTGAAAAAATAGGTGTTTCGCCCTGGTACTACTGGGCTGATGTACCTCCTGAAAAAAAGAAAAATCTTTATGTTTCGCCTGAACCATACAGCCTGGGAGAACCTTCGGTAAAATACAGGGGCATATTTATAAACGATGAAGAACCTGCTCTCGGTAGCTGGGTTCGAGAAAAATTCGGCGGTTTTAATTCCAAATTCTACGAAAATGTATTCGAACTTATACTAAGAATGAAAGGGAATTACCTCTGGCCCGCCATGTGGGGCAGAGCTTTCTACGTTGACGACACTCTAAACCCGAAACTGGCGGACGAATACGGAGTTGTGATAGGAACATCTCATCACGAACCTTTAATTAGAGCTCACGATGAATGGAGACGTTTCGGAGAAGGTAGATGGAATTATGAATTAAATGAAGAAAGGTTAAAAGAATTCTGGCGGGAAGGCATCCGGAGAATGGATGGATATGAAAGTATAGTCACAATTGGCATGAGGGGAGACGGCGATGAACCCATGACCGAAGGAACAGCAATAGCACTCTTAGAGCGAATCGTAAAAGATCAGAGAGGAATTATCGAAGAAGTAACGGGAAAACCCGCATCCGCCACTCCTCAAAAATGGGCTCTATACAAGGAAGTACAGGATTATTACGATAAGGGGATGACTGTTCCTGATGATGTAACATTATTACTTTGCGACGATAACTGGGGTAATGTCAGAAGATTACCGGTACTGGACGCGCCACCTCGTACGGGCGGTTACGGTATGTATTACCATTTCGATTTTGTGGGTGGGCCCAGAAGCTATCGATGGTTAAATACCAATCAAATATCAAGAATATGGGAACAGATGCGCTTATCTTACCGTTACGGAGTTGAAGAAATCTGGATCGTCAATGTGGGCGATATAAAACCCATGGAATTCCCGACTCAATTTTTCCTGGATTATGCCTGGAATCTCGATAAATGGACTGCGGAAAAACTTCCGGAATACACAAAACTATGGGCGAAACAGCAGTTCGGAGAGAAGTACTCCGATGAAATAGCGGATATTTTAACAAAGTATACAAAATATAATTCACGCAGAAAGCCGGAGTCCATCGATTCAACAACTTACAGTTTAATTAATTACAGAGAAGCTGAAAGAGTCGTAGCAGATTATAACGAAATAGCAAATAAAGCTGCAGAAATTTACGAGCAATTACCTCCAGAGTACAAAGATGCTTATTACCAGTTAGTATTATTCCCCGTAAAAGCATGCGCGAATTTAAATGAAATGCATGTTACGGTTGGTAAAAACTATTTATACGCCAAACAGGGAAGAGCGGCAACAAACATGCTGGCAGATAAAGTCAGAAATTTATTTCAAAAGGACGCGGAATTAACAGAATATTATCACACAAAAATGGCTAACGGAAAATGGAATCATATGATGTCCCAGCCACACATTGGTTACACCAGCTGGGATAATCCTCCGCGAAATATAATGCCTGAAGTAAAGGAAATAAAAATACCGAACACCTCAGAAATGGGAGTGGCAGTCGAGGGTTCCGATAAATGGTGGCCGGATACACCGGGACAAGCAGTATTGCCGGAATTCGATTGTTATAACCAGCAAAAATATTATATAGAAATATTTAACCGCGGTGCCATTCCTTTCGATTTTGAAATATCCTGCGAAAAGCCATGGCTAATATTATCGGACAAAGATGGTAAAATAAATAAAGAGAAACGCATTTACGTAGAAATAAACTGGGAAAAGGCGCCCAAAGGCACTTACTGCACACCAATTGAGATCAAAAGTTCGGACAATACAACAGTTACGGTTAAAACTCCCATCAACAATCCCGAATACCCAAAGCGCGATGAAATAAAATGTTTTGTGGAGAGCAACGGTTACGTCTCTATGGAAGCAGAACATTATACCCGTAAGTTAGAAAACAACGATATAAACTGGTTAACAATTCCTAACCTTGGACGTACTGTTTCGGGTATAACACCAATACCCGTTACAGCAAAAAAACAGACACCCGGTGGCAACAGTCCGCATTTAGATTATAAAATGTATTTGTTTAACAGTGGTAAAGTAAAAGTCAAAGCGTACTTCTCACCCACACAGAATTTCCATAACACCGAAGGTCTTCATTGTGGCATATCCTTTGACAACCAACAACCACAAATAATAAATGTTCATAAAAACGACACGATTCCGGACTGGAAATATCCGCCCGAATGGAATCAGGCTGTTATGGAAAACATAAAGATTTTAACCTCTGAACATACGATAGAAAACCCGGGCGAACACACACTTAAATTCTGGATGGTTGACCCGGGACTGGTTCTTCAGAAAATAGTCGTAGAAACCCGTGAAATAAAACCAAGCTATCTCGGTCCGTCGGAAAGTTTCCACAGATAACAGAAAAACCCCGCTGGTTTCCAGCGGGGTTTTTTTATTTTCAAAATCTAAAATCTCTTTACTTGCACTCAAACAAATAATCGTTGAGTATTATCTCAAGATATTCCTGTCTTCCGGATTTCCTCTTCGGTTCTCCGTTCTTAAACGCATATTTTTCAAGAGATTCGAAGTTTTCCTTTCCTGAGACAATCGATTTTCCAATGCCTTTAGCATAGCTGGAGTATCTTTCCTTAACAAATTTATCGATTTCTCCGCCCTTAATCAGCGCGTTTGCTACCTTGTAAGCTTTGGCGAATGAATCCATACCGGAAATGTGAGCGTATACGAGATCTTCCAGCTCAAATGAACCTCTTCTTACCTTAGCATCGAAATTCAATCCGCCTTTACCGAGACCGCCGTTCTTAATAACCTCATACATAGCTAAAGTTGTATCGTAAATGTTGCTGGGGAACTGGTCTGTATCCCATCCGAGAAGAACATCACCCTGGTTGGCATCGATACTTCCAAGAACACCATTAATTCTGGCGACTCTTAAGTCGTGATTGAAGGTGTGTCTCGCGAGAGTGGCGTGATTGGCTTCGATATTAAGTTTAAACTTATCGATAAGATCATAGCTTTTCAAGAATCCAATAACAGTTGCAGAATCGAAATCGTACTGATGTTTAGTCGGTTCATGTGGTTTCGGTTCTATTAAAAACTGCGCTTTAAATCCGATTTTTTTGGCATAGTCGCAAGCCATCTGAAGAAAACGAGCCAGATTATCTAACTCCAGTTTCATATCCGTGTTAAGAAGGGTTTCATATCCTTCTCTTCCACCCCAGAAAACGTAATTTTCCGCGCCGAGTTCTTTTCCCACTTCAAGAGCTTTTTTAACCTGAGCCGCCGCGTAAGCAAAAACATCCGCGTAAGGAGAAGTGGCAGCACCATGCATAAATCTCGGATTGGAGAAAAGATTAGCCGTATCCCATAGCAATTTAGTCTCACTATTCTTCATATGTCCTTTTATGTGATCGACTATAATATCGAGATTCTTGTTGGTCTCAGCAAGCGTATCCCCTTCCGGCGCAACATCCCTATCGTGAAAACAGAAATAAGGAACACCTAAAATTTCAAATAATTCAAAAGCCGCGTCCACCCTTGCTTTGGCGCAATCCATATTATCAGAGAAAGACTCCCACGGTCTGTCAAATACCGGGTCACCAAACATATCTTTTCCATTTCCGCAGAATGTATGCCAGTAAGCTACCGCAAACCTGAGATGCTCTTTCATCGTCTTACCATTAATTTTCTCTTTTGGGTTATAAAACTTAAAGGCAAGCGGATTTTTCGATTTCTTACCTTCAAACTTTATCTTTTTTATGTTACTAAAGATTTTTTGTGCCATATGCCACTCTCCTTTCAAAGTTTAAAATACTAACTTTCCATAACCGCACAGTTAATTATCTTTTCTTCCGTTGCGTCCTTACGTAAGAATTCTCCCGTTATCTTACCTTCAGACATTACAAGAATTCTGTCACTCATGCTAAGTATTTCCGGCAGCTCGGATGAAACAATTATAATACCCAATCCCTGGAATGCAAGTAAGGAAATTAGGAAGTGTATTTCGGCTTTTGCCCCTATATCTATCCCTCTGGTTGGCTCATCCAAAATAAGGATTTTCGGCAGCGAAGCAAGCCATTTAGCAAGGACGACCTTCTGTTGATTCCCTCCGGAAAGGCTTTTTGCAGGAGAAAGAGGGTCGGAGGGACTTATTTTTAATTTATTTATATAGCTTTCCACTATTTCGTCTTCTTTTTCCTTATCCACAACCTTCCATTTAGAAATTATATCCAGAACGGGAAGAGTTATATTTTCTTTGATATTCATAAGAGGTATAAGTCCCTGCGATTGCCTGTCTTCAGGCACAAATCCGATTCCTTTATTTATAGCGTCGGCGGGAGATTCTATCGATACTTCCTCTCCCTCGAGAAGGATCGAACCCTTATCCAGTCTATCTACACCGAATATTGCTCTCATGGTTTCCGTCCTTCCTGCTCCCACCAGACCATACAAACCCACTATTTCTCCTTTTCTTACCCGAAAACTAATGTTATCTATCGATCCTTTTTTTGTCAAATTCTTAACTTCAAAAATTTTTTCACCTATCTTCTTTTCCTTCCCCGGATACATATCCAGATCCCGTCCCACCATCATTTGAGCAACTTTCCTTTCGGTAGCATCTTTTACATCTAAACTACCTGCATTTTTGCCGTCTCTGAGAACAACTATACGGTCACAGATACTGAAAACCTCACTTAGTTTATGGGTCACAAAAACAAAAGTTAATCCTATTTTCTTAAGCTTATTTACTATAGCAAAAAGTTTTTCTATCTCATTATCCGTAAGAGGTGCTGTCGGCTCGTCCATTACTATCAGTTTCGAATCGATCGATATAGCCCTTGCAATCTCCACCATCTGTTTCTGAGCCACGCCCAATTCTCTAATCGGAGTATTGGCAGAAAATTTCACTCCCAGTTTAGACAAATGCTCTGAAGCTATTCTATCCATCTCTTTTCTGTCCAACAATCCTAAAACACCACTTCTCCTTGGCTCTCTTCCAAGAAGTATATTTTCAGAAACCGAAAGATTGGGAGCGATATTAAAGTGCTGATGAATAAAACTTATACCCTTTTTTTGAGCATCGTGGGGATTTCGAAATCTTATTTCCTCACCTTCCAAGTATATTTTTCCGCTATCCTGCTGGTAAAAACCTGTCGGGGCGGGATGAGGATTAAGAATTTCCATCAAAGTGGTCTTCCCCGCTCCGTTTTCACCCACAAGAGCCAGTATTTCTCCTTTAAAAACCTCGAGGTCTACGTTATCCAGGGCTTTTACTCCCGGAAAATTTTTCGTGATTTTCTCCATACGGAGAAGGACTTCTTTACTCACAGGTTAAAAGTATGCGCAATACCCCATTGATCCATTATTTTCAGATATTCTGCAAGATTTTCCCTGGTTACAACGTCTACACCGGTATCTATTATACAATCTCCGTCTTCATTCCCGGGAAGAGAATCGAGAGTCGCTTCCATTCCTCTTTCATTTATACTATGCAGTATTTTTACTCCCTCATATCCCATTAAATACTGTTTTTGGGCGATGGTGGCATCGATTAGCCCTTCATCGATCAAATACAAATGTTCGTCTGTAACGTCAAACGAAACAATATGTATTTCACCCTTCTTACCCGCGGTCTTTACGGCTTTGGCCGCAGAAGGTCCGTTGAACGCATAAACACAAAAAAAAGCATCCAGATCCGGATTGTTGAGTATTGCCGTTTCCGCAAGCTCAACAGCCCTCGATGTTTCCTCATAATCACATAAAATCGGCTTTATGATTTCTATCTCGGGAAATTTTTTAATCGCATCCTCAAAACCTCTCATCCGCTCAAGGGAATTCATGGCAGTAAGAGAACCGGTCGCAATGGCAACTTTACCTTTTCCTCCGAGAATTTCCGCCATCTTCTCACCGGCAACCTTACCTGCCGTATAATTGTCCGTACCCATATAACAAATTCTCTTTGAATTTGGGGAATCGGTATCTATTGTAATAGCCGGTATATCTTTTTCCTTAGCTAAATTTACCGGTAACACAAGCGCTTCTGGATCGGAGGGGGCAACCGCTATGCCTTTATACCCCATGGATATCCATGTCTCGATTGTTTCTATTTGCCGTGGGATATCTTCTTTCTGGGGCATAAATACCGTAACTTTTACGCCCAATTCCTTACCCGCGTCTTCAGCTCCTTTTTTAACCACATCCCAGTAAGGACCGACGCTTTTACCAAGTACACCATAACGTGTTTCTTCCTTAGCGCACCCGGATAAAAACCCGAATACAATAAAAACTACCAACAAAAATAAGATCTTCAAAAAACTTCTCATTTTTAACCTCCTTTACTTTTTGTTTTTTCGCGTAAAACATCGACTGTCACAGCTACTACAATTATCATACCGAGAATTACCTCATGCCAGTAAGACGAAACCTGCAACAAAACCAGGGAATTCCACACAGCTGTTAAAATACCCGCTCCTATTAAAGCACCGATTATAGTACCGATTCCTCCGAATAAGCTGGTACCGCCTATAACCGACGCCGCGATGGCGTACATCTCATAAGTAACACCAACATTTGGATTACCCTGACCAAGCCTCGAGGTAATAAGTATACCCACGATTCCTGCCATCACAGCAGATAAAATATAGGTAAGAATTCTCGTATTATCGACGTTAATACCTGAAAGTCTGGCAGCTTCCATGTTTCCTCCAACAGCATAAATATGTCTGCCGTATATCGTTTTACCAAGTAAAAATATCGAAAAACCTGATACAATTATCAGAATAATAACCGGGAAAGGCAAAAATTTAAACAACATTCCGTGCCATATAAAAGAAAAAGAATCGGGAAGATTTAAGACCGGCTGTCCTCTGGTTATCACTGTAGCAAGACCTCTACCCATGGCAAAAGTTCCCAGAGTAATAATAAAAGGAGGAACCTTCAATTTGGTAACAAATATTCCATGCCAGACTCCGATTAATACTGCTATTAAAAGCGTAAGGATAATGGCTGCGGCAATCCCCATACCGCTGGACATAAAGGTAGCGACAAGAACCGAAGTCAAAACGATTACCGAACCCGGTGAAAGGTCTATTCCTTCGGTAAGTATAACAAAGGTTTCTCCAATCGCGATAAGTCCGAAAACGCCTATCTGCCTGGATAGAAGTTGAAGATTATATGAGGAAAGAAAACGTGGATTTACTATGGCAGTAACCAGCCATATAAACAAAAGCGCAAATAATATACCTACTTCCCGAAATTTAAATATCTTCCTCAAATTCAAGCATGCTTCTCTACTATTTCGCTTAACGCCTGAAATCTATCCTTAAGAGCGGGATACAACGAACGATAAATAGCATAATACTCGTTATATTTTTCCACATTATCCTTATTGGGTTCTGTCGAACTCTTCACTTTTATTATCGCATCACAGGCATCTTCTATGCTGGAATAAACACCCGTACCTTCTCCGGCAAGTAAAGCAACACCCAGAGCTCCCCCATCCGTAACGTTAATCGTTGTCATTGTAGCGTTATTTATATCGGCTTGAATTTGCAGCCAGAAAGGCGATTTGGCGCCGCCTCCGGAACCTCTGATTTCTTCAATAGTTATATTCTGGTCTCTAATTATTTCCAGAGAATCGCGAAGACCAAAAGCTACTCCCTCTAAAACCGAACGTACAAAATCTCCTTCAGTATGTCGCAGACTCAAACCAAAGAATACTCCTCTCGCGTTCGGATCCGCGTAAGGCACTCTTTCTCCGGTAAGATAAGGCAAAAAGATAAGACCCTCACTGCCTACAGGGATTTTACCCGCTTTTTCTTCCATTAAAATATAGGGATCGACCCCTTTTTCTTTAGCTTCTTTCTTTAAATCGTTAAATAGCGTATCCCGCAACCAGCGAAGAGAACCACCCGCGGATAACATAACTCCCATTAAATGCCACTTACCTTTTACCGCATGACAGAATGTATGTAATGTCTGACCAGGATCGAGATGGTGCTCATCACTCGCGGCAAAAACAACACCCGAAGTTCCCACAGTAGAAGATATTAACCCTTCTTTTACTATACCCGTACCAACTGCTTGAGCAGCCTGATCGCCACCGCCCCCCACAATGGGCGTCCCTTCCGCTAATCCTGTTTCTTCACTGGCTTCAGCATTTACCTTTCCGCTAACCACAGCAGACTCAAAACACTCAGGCAATATGTCTTTATCAATATCCAATTCGTTCAACAATTCATCAGACCATTTTCTGTTTTTGACATCCAGAAAAAGCGTACCGGAAGCATCAGAAACCTCGGTCGCGAACTCACCTGTAAGACGAAAACGTATATAATCTTTTGGCAACAATATCTTATAAATCTTATCGTAAATATCGGGTTCATTATCCCTTACCCATAACAACTTGCCCGCCGTAAAACCCGTAAGCGCGGGATTTGAGACAAGATCTATCAATCTTTCCGCGCCTATCTTCTCCGTAATATAATCGCATTGTTTCTCGGTCCTCTGATCACACCATAATATTGCCGGACGCAGCACTTTGTACTCCTTATCGAGAGCAACCAACCCATGCATCTGACCGGAAAGACCAATCCCTTTTATTTCCTGCGGATCCACAGAAGACTTATTAATAACTTCTTTAATGGCTTCAATAGTTCCATTCCACCAATCAGACGGTTCCTGTTCAGCCCAATTTACTTTGGGAGTTTGAAGAGGATATTCAACTGTAGAGGTAGTAATCTTCTCTGCTTTCTCATCCATAATAAGTGCCTTAACTCCACTTGTTCCAACATCAAGTCCTAATAAAAAACTCATAATAACTCCTTTTTTAGTAAACAACAATCAAAGACATTTCACAAGAATATATATAACGACAAATACAATTCATGCAAGAGGTGGAAGTAAAATAAAAAAAACAGCCTTGCAAATTTTCCATAGCATATTAAAATTAAAATATATGCCTAAAGATGAAATTCCGGTAGAATTAAAACGCAAATCCGATAAGTGGAAAGATGATATAGCGTATTTGTCCTCAAAAAACGCATTTTCCCTTATCTTCGATAATTGCCCCTATCCTATTTTTCTTATCGACAGGGAAGGAACCATCGAAAACTTAAACTTAGCCGCCGCCAGACTGCTAAAAAGAAAAAAAGACGAATTAAAGAATAAACCTTTTAAAAACCTGTTAAAGGAAGAATCGAAAGGAAAATTCGATAAAAATTTCGGCATTTTTATAAAAAACGATTACCGGAAAATTGAATTTAATTTAGTTTTTAAGGACAAAACTAAATCTGATATCACCTGCTCGGCTTTACTTGTTAAAGACCATAATGTGCTTGGCAATAAAATCGTGTTGTTTGCACATGACATAACGGAATTGAAAGAAGCTCAAAAAGAAGCCGCCTTCAAAAGCAGTCTGCTTACTTCTCTACTCGACAATATACCGGATCATATCTATTTCAAAGACAGGGACAGCTGTTTTATTCAGGCAAGCAAATCGGTCGCAAAGCAGTGGGGAGTTGAAAGTGTAGAAGGGCTAATTGGAAAAACCGACTTTGATTATTTTACAAAAGAACACGCAGAGTTAGCTTACCGTGATGAGCAGGAAATAATAAAAACGGGCAAGCCTATAGAAGTTAAAGTAGAAAAAGAAACCCATCCCGACGGAAGAATAACCTGGGTTTCCACAACCAAAATACCCAGATACGACGAAGAAGGAAATATTATCGGAATTCTTGGTATTTCAAGAGATGTTACCAAAAGGAAAGAATTAGAAGAAAAGCTGAAGCAGAAACTTGAAAAGCTCGGAGAAGAAATTCTATTTAAAAGCAGGCTACTCACTTCCCTTTTAAACAATATACCGGATCGCATTTATTTCAAAGATAAAAAAAGCCAATTCATAACCGTAAGCGAATCACTTGTTAGGTGGCTCGGCGCGGTCAACTCCGAAGAAATGATAGGAAAAACCGACTTTGATTACTTCACCGAAGAACACGCAAAACCCGCTTACGAGGATGAACAATACGTTATGAAAACCGGGAAACCTATCGAAGGGAAAATGGAAAAGGAAACGCATTCAGACGGAAGAATAAGCTGGGTTTCCACAACCAAAATACCCAGATACGACGAAGAAGGAAACGTAATAGGAACCCTCGGAATATCCAGGGATATTACTGATAAGGTACTGGCAGAGAAAAAACTCGAAGAAAGTGCTAATAAACTAAAAACCATAGTAAACGCAGTAAGTGAAGGTCTCGCGATCATCGATGAAAACCACGTGATTCTGGAAGCGAACGAATTTATCTGCAAATTATTCGGCTTAAAAAGAGAAAAAGTGATAAACAAAAAATGCCATAAAATCTTTCCACCCTGGGAAGAATCCTGCAGGGATTGTCCTCTTAAAAAAGTATTCAAAAAAAGAGAAAGTTTACCGATAGCAGAAAAAACAAAAGTGTTAAAGAATGGTACAATACAATATTTCAGCATTCAGGGTTATCCTATTCCAAATTATAATGAGAAAGAACTTAAATGCGGCGTTATATCCATAAGAGACATAACGGAGCGCAAAAACATGGAAAAGGAAAACATACAAAATTACAAAAGAAAAATGAAAAATCTTTCCCATAAACTAACTCTTGCGGAAGAGCATGAAAGAAAAAGAATCGCAACCGATTTACACGCAGACATCGGACAGATTTTAGCTTTTCTAAAAATCAAAATAGGAGAATTAAAGGAGAAAAACACTTCCCAGAACATGCAAAAATCTCTGGAGGAAATTTACAATCTCGTTCAGGATGCTATAACTTCGGCACGTTCTTTGATGACACAGATAAGCCCAACCATTCTTTACGAACTCGGTTTTATACCGGCAGTCGACTGGTTAGCTGAAACCATTTTGAAGAAAAACAACATTGAATATGAGTTTAACAACGATGGAAAAGAAAAACCGTTAACCGACGACATCCGGATTTTACTATTTCAGGCTGTTCGGGAATTGTTGGTCAACATAAGAAAACATGCGAAGGCAAAAAAAGTCGGAATTTCAATAAAGAGAAACAAAGAAAACATAAAAATAGAAATTAAAGATAACGGAACCGGTTTCGATATTTCTTCGTTAGATTCATATTGTGAGAAAGATGTGGGATTTGGGCTATTAAATATCCGGAGCCGAATCGACGTTGTAGGTGGCTCTTTTGAAATAGAGTCACATAAAAAAAGAGGAACCAAAATAACACTAAAAGCGCCCTTAAACATCTCAAAAGGAGTCGAAAAATGAGCGTAAAGATAGTAGTAGTAGATGAGCATAAAATTTTAAGAGAAGGCTTATCCACGTTAATCGCCAAACAACCCGATATGGAAATAGTAGGAGAAGCAAAAGACGGAAGAGAAGCCTTACAGCTATTAGAAAAACTCTTGCCTGATCTTATATTAATGGATGTAACCATGCCCAATCTAAACGGCATTGAAGCAACCAGAAAAATCAAAGCAAAAAATCCGAACATTGAGATTATAGCGCTTTCTCTTCATTCTGACAGGAGATACGTCCTGGGTATGATAGACGCGGGTGCCTCAGGATATTTGCTCAAAGAATGCGCGTTTGAAGAATTGGTCCGCGCGATAAACACCGTAATGTCCAAAAAGAAATATTTAAGTCCCGGAATATCCGATATTCTGATCGACGAATACGTAAAAAAGACCACAACGGACAAACCTACTATTTACTCGAAATTGACCCCAAGAGAAAGAGAAATTCTACAACTGATCGCTGAAGGCAAGAACACTAAAGAAATCGCGAGATATTTATTTATATCTGTAAAAACTGTAGAAACTCACAGAAGACATATAAAAAAGAAATTAAAAGTAGACGGTGTAGCCGAATTAACTAAAATAGCTATCAGAGAAGGTCTTACTGTCCTGTAAATTACAGTATAAAAAAAATCAGACTTTCAGTACCCGCGGCCGAATTAAAGTAATTCCAGAAAAAATCAAATCAGAATAAGGCCATAAAAGGTACGCCCTTCTAACCCTCGTAGGGCACAGCTTTAGCTGTGCAAACCTACTGATAAACATATCCTTTGCAAACCTTAAGGTTTGCCCTACACAATAATCAAGTTTCGTACTATTTGTGTATTTTGTTATTACATATCATAGATTTTTTAAATCCAAGTTGAATAGTTGAATTAAAAAAATAGTGAAATAGGAAAATCTTAAAGGTACGGGGAGGACGATTTGACCATTCGACAGTTTGACCATTTAACTTGTTTTTATACTTTTTGACCTTCGCGGTCTTTGTGGTTCAATTTATATTTCTTGTTTTAATCTGCGTAATCAGCGATTTCTGACGTAGTCAGGCTCTTAAAATCCGAACAATTTAGGCAAGGAAAGTGAGACAGCCGGTATATATGTAATCAGAAGCAAGGCGATTATCATTGCCGCGAACATCGGCAAAAGGCTCTTGAAAACTTCATGTATTTTTCCGTGTCCCACACCGACCCCTACAAAAAGAACGGTTCCTACAGGAGGCGTAACCAGACCTATACAAAGGTTTGCGATTATTATTATACCAAAATGGACCAGATCTATTCCAAGGTATTGTATTATCGGAAGGAAGATAGGAGTAAATATTAAAATAGCCGGTGTCATATCCAGAAAAGTACCAACAAACAGCAACAAAAAATTAATCATCAACAAAATAGCTATTTTGTTGCTCGAAATAGACATTATTCCCGAACTTATAAGCTCGGGAACATTCTGAGACGCCATAAACCAGGACATACCTGTCGAAGCGCCGATTAAAAGCATAACAACCGAAGTTGTAATTCCGCACTGAAGTAAAATTCCGGGTAAATCCTTCCACTTAACTTCTTTATAAACAAAAACAGCGAGAATAAACGCGTAAACAACCGCTATGCTCGCCGCTTCAGTGGGAGTAAACATCCCGGAGAGAATTCCACCCATAACGATTATTATCAATAACAAACCGGGAAAAGCTCCGAAAAATCTCCTGATAGTTTCTTTCATAGGTATTACTTTTCCGGTTCCGTAACCGCGCTTTTTAGCTATTATCGCACTTACAATCATTAAAGACAATCCCACCAAGACACCGGGAACAACTCCAGCCAAAAATAATGCGGCAACAGATACCGAACCTGTAACAAGAGCGTAAACAATCATCACATTGCTTGGAGGAATTAAAAGACCGGTCGTAGCGGCGCAAGATGTCAAAGCGATGTTGAAATTCTTCTCATAACCTTTTCTGTTCATTTCCGGAATCATAACACCACCGATAGAAGTCACAGCCGCGACCGAAGAACCGGATACCGCTCCAACCAGCATACAGCCGAGAGTATTAACAAATGCGAGTCCTCCGGTAAATCTTCCGACCAGAGCTTCAGCGAAATCAACCAGTCTTCTTGCTATTCCACCTCGTCCCAACAACAAACCCATAAGTATAAAAAATGGTATTGCCAGGAGAGCAAAACTATTTATCCCCGTCGCGAGGCGTGGGGCAACTATATCCATAGCAGAAATACTTCCGACCGACATAACAGCCCATAAGGTCGCAAGCCCTATACATACACCGATGGGTACATTCATGGCAAGCAGTATCAAAAAGGTTCCCACCATCACTATAACAGGTATATTCATTTTATCCTCTCCTTAATCAGGAACAACACATCTCTAAAAACAAACTCGATAGAGTAAGTAACTATAAAAAAAGCACTTATAGGGAGACAAAGGTAAAAATAGCCCGTTGGTATTCCCATTGTGGGTGAAATCTGATGGTTGATAAAAGCATTTCGAACAAAATTTATACCTCCAACAAGCATAACTTGAAGGGCGAAATATCCGACAAGAAGAGCTATTACGATCTCCAGCATTCTTCTGTGACGCGTATTTAATTTATAGGCAAAATATTCCATACCTACGTGGGCTTTCTGCCCGTAGGCGTACGCGGCACCGACTATTCCACACCACATCAACATATAAGTAGAAGACTCTTCAGTCCAAACGGCAGGCACCCTCAAAACGAGACGCGTAAAAACTTGCCACAAAACGGTTATCACCATTATAGCCACAATCACAATAACAAAAAAACCGAGAATCTTATTTCTCCAGTCGGATAAAACTTTCAAAAAGTTTCTCAGAGACATATTAAAAAGCGATAGTATCTATTCCGGCTTAATGGCTCTTATTTCTTCGATTAAGGGACCAATAACTTCATCCTTAGCATATTCCTTATACATAGGCTGCACTGCTTCGATAAAAGGAGCCTGGTCAGGAGTTATTACTTCCACGCCAACCGAATCAAGAAGCGTAAAATTCTCTTTTACAACCTCAGCCCAGAGTTTTTTCTGGTAATCCACGGATACGTCAAAAGTTTTTATTATTAAAATTTTATCTTCATCATTCAACTTATCCCATGCTTTTTTACCAGCAAGTACGACGTCCATGGGCGAGGTGTGCTTATCAAGGGAAAAATACTTGCAAACCTCGTAATGTCTCGCTGAAACAAAAGAAGGAGGATTATTCTCTGCTCCATCCACGGTACCCTGCTGCAGAGCGGTATAAAGCTCGCCCCAGCTAATAGGCGTAGGAGAAGCCCCGAGTACTTTTAGTAAATTTATAGCCACCGGACTTTTTATAACCCTTATTTTTAGATTCTTTAAATCCGCCGGCGTTCTAATCGGTTTATCCTTTGTATAAAAACTTCTCTCCCCCGCTTCATAGAAACCAATCCCCACAAGACCTCTATCCGAACCGGCAGCCAGCAAATTTTTACCAAAAGCAGAATTAAGAACTTTCCATTTATGTTCTTTGTTTTTGAAAAGATACGGCATTCCGAGCACTTTCATTCGCGGTACAAAAGCCTCCAGACCGGCTGAAGATACTTTGGTAAAATCTAACGTCCCCATTTGAAGTTGTTCAATAAGTTCTTTTTCCCCTCCGAGTTGACCTCCGGGGTATATTTTCATTATTATTCGTCCGTTGGTGGCTTTCTTTAAAGTGTCAGCCCAGAATTCCATAGCTTTATGTACAGGATGATTTATATCGAGCGCATGCCCTAATTTCAAATTGATTTCACCTTTGACTGTCTCACCCTTACCACCGCATCCACCACTCATTAACATTGTCAAAACAATTAAAACCATGATAAAAAGATTTCTAAACACCTTCATAAAATACCTCCCAATTATTATTATATAATATCTTAAAATCTATGACTATACTAATGTTTTAGGAATCTTTGTCAAGGCTATTTTGCCACTAAGACACGGAGAAAAACAATTTATTCAACCACGAAACAAACGAAATAAACTAAATTTTTTATTATGCCTTTAAAAAACAACTCCCAACCACCACATTTTTCTTACACGGAACCACGAGATTACACAGGATTATCACAAGAAAATCGCACCGCAAAGAACGCGGAGAAAAACAAAAAAAATATATATGTGTTTAAAACTCACCCCCAAACACCAATATTTGAACCACAGAGAACCCAGAGAAACAACAAAAATTTATATTCTGTTTTTTAAAACCCTTATCCCCGCCAAAACTAAGAGGAATAACAAATAGCACGAATAACACGAATATTTTTTATCAATTTGTAGGAGAGTCTTCTCTTTTTGAAATAAACGTAGCGTTGGGGCTTGTCCCCAACATTAATAAAAGACAATTAAAACTTCGTGTCTTGGTGCCTTTGTGGCTAAGTTTTTTAAAAAAACGAAAAGTTGACCGATAGTCCCGCAAAATCGCAGAGATAAAAAACCTTGACATTTATCTTTTTCTGGCTACGATTTACAATAAAGCAAGGGAGGCAGTAACTATGGAAATAAGATACGCGGCGGATCCTGTCCGCTTCCCCCGTATGACGACTGATGAAATAAGGAAAAATTTTCTGATTCAATCTCTTTTTAAAGTCGGGAAAACAGAAATGATATATTCAGACATCGATCGAGCTATAATCGGCTCCGCCGTACCCTTTGATAATTCTCTTACACTCTCCGCGACGGATGAATTAAAAGCGTCCTATTTTACGGAGCGCAGAGAACTGGGAATCCTCAATATCGGAGGATCCGGAATTGTTCAGGTTAACGGTAAAAAATATAAATTACAGGAACTCGATTGTCTGTATATCGGTAGAGGTAATGAAGAGATTTCTTTTAACAGTGATAAAGCTGATAATCCCGCTAATTTTTATCTTTTGAGCTATCCCGCTCACAGGAAATATCCCGTAAAACTCTCGAAAAAAAAAGACGCGGAATCTTCAAATCTCGGTTCTAATAAAAACTCAAACAAAAGAACGATATACAAACATATACATCCGGACGGAATAAAAAGCTGCCAGCTGGTAATGGGCGTAACCATAATGGCATCCGGAAACGTCTGGAACACCATGCCTCCCCACACACACGAACGTAGAATGGAGGTTTATCTTTATTTCGGAATAGGAGAATCCGATAGAGTATTTCACTACTGCGGAAAACCCGAAGAAACAAGGCATATCGTTGTATCCGATAAACAGGCGGTTATTTCTCCCAGCTGGTCGATTCACTCGGGCGTGGGAACCTCTTCCTACAGTTTCTGCTGGGGAATGGGAGGAGAAAATCAATCATTCGATGATATGGATCATCTGGATATAGAAAATTTAAGATGAAGGATAAAAGTATATTAGATAAATTTAAATTAGAAGGCAAAACGGCTCTGGTAACAGGCTGCAGACGCGGAATAGGCCTGGGTATGGCAGAAGCTCTGACTGAAGCCGGCGCAGATATTGTGGGAGTAAGTAAATGCCTCAAAAAGGGGAGTCAGGTAGAAAAGTTAGTAAAAACCGCTGGACGCGAATTTAAGGGATACGCGTGCGATTTTTCCGACAGAAACGCTTTATACGAATTTACAAAAAAAGTAAAGACCGATTTTGAACAAATCGACATACTTGTGAACAACGCGGGAACCATAAAAAGAAAACCCGCGGAGGAATATCCGGACGAATACTGGGATGAAATAATAGAAGTCAATCTCAACGCCCAATTTATCCTTGCAAGAGAATTCGGAAAAGATATGATAAAAAGAGGTTATGGTAAAATTATATTTACCGCTTCTCTTTTAACCTTTTTCGGAGGAATAACGATCCCAGCCTACGCTGCGAGCAAAGGGGGAATCGGACAGCTAACCAAGGCTCTGTCCAATGAATGGTCAAAATACGGTGTAAACGTAAATGCCATAGCACCCGGTTATATCGCCACCGACAACACCCGGGCTTTAAGAGAAAACCCGAACAGAAACCGTCTTATCCTGAACAGAATTCCTTTCGGAAGATGGGGGATTCCCGAAGACTTAAAAGGCGCGGTAGTTTTCCTCGCTTCAGAAGCGTCGGATTATGTTTGCGGTACTATTTTAACAGTTGACGGAGGATGGACAGGGAGATAACCAACCTAATCTTTCGAATAAATTATGGACAACCACTTTTCCGCGACTTCTTCCATCTTCTGCGGATTGTTGATATTTTTAGTAAGGGCCGAACCGCAAAATATACCATCCGGATCGTTTTTTACAATATCTCCTAAATTTTCCTCGGAGACCCCGCCCGTATAGAACACGGTTAAACCCTTGTAAGGTCCTTTCCAGGCTTTTGTAATACCATAAAAAGAATTTGTGGCTGTAACAGTCGGGAAAAGTTTATAAACCCACTGATAGGAATATTTTTTCTTCAACTCCGCGAATTCACAACCATAGAGGTCTGCTTTTTTTACCAGCTGTTTCCCCACGTCACCCAAACCACCGGGAACATACATTATATCTTCAGAAACACAAACCTCCAATACTTCAGAAATATAATCGGCAGATACGATACCGGCAACACCCTTACCGATAGCATCTTCAGCCAATTTTTCGGTCATAACCGTTCCGGCAAGTATTAGCGCATGGGGATACTTTTCAAGAACAGCTTTTATCCCTTTAGAAGCAACCTCTGAGCGAAAAGTGATTTCCAGTGTAACTCCAAGTGGATTCAATATCTCATAAGCCTCCACACACTCGGCAGTAGCTGCCGGAGCAAGAATTGCAATCACCCTGTTTTCTTTAATTCTCTTGAACACTTCTGCCGATTTACTCATACCTTACCTCCATTTTATAATTTTAAAAATATTAGACTAAATCAACAAATTTGTCAAGGACTTTCTAAACCACGAAACACACAAAAAACTCGGAGCGGTTGACTTTTCTTTATTTTTTAGTAAAATATTTTTAAGTTTAACCATAAGGAGATAAAGGGAGGTAATAATGGAAATATACTTATGTAAAAAACTTGTACCGTTTACATCTTTAATGTTTTTCCTGACCTGCGCAGAAGGAACATCTTCTCTATCGATCCAGAAAGAAGAATTCGGAAAAACCCCGGACGGGAAGACGGTTAACCTGTTCACGGTAAAAAACGCCAATGGCGTAGAATTGAAAGTCAGCGAATTCGGAGCAACTCTGGTTTCCCTGAAAGTTCCCGACAGGGAAGGAAATTTCAAAGATATCATCCTGGGATTCGACAATCTCGAAGGATATGTCAATGATGCCACATTTCAGGGAATTATAGCGGGAAGATACGCGAATCGTATCGCGAAAGGGAAGTTTACCTTAGACGGAAAAGAATACACTCTGGCTACAAATGACGGAGAAAATCATTTACACGGAGGAGTCGAAGGCTTCGGTAAAAAAGTTTGGAAAGGCGAAGAACTGAAAACCGACGAGGGCGCAGGCGTAAAACTAACATACTTAAGCGAAGACGGGGAAGAAGGGTATCCCGGAAATCTCGAGTGCACGGTGAAATATATCCTCAACGATAACAATGAATTAAAAATAGTCCTTAACGCCAGAACAGATAAAGCAACACCCGTCAATCTCACAAACCACGCGTACTTCAATCTAAAAGGAGAAGGTAACGGCACCATATTAGAACACAAATTGAAATTAAATGCTGAAAAATATACTCCTGTAGAAGACGGGTTAATTCCCACAGGAGAAATAAAAAGCGTAGAAGGAACCCCTTTAGACTTCACCGAAATGAAAACCATCGGCGCAGATATAGAAAAAGTCGATAAAAAATTCAGCGGAGGTTATGATCATAATTTTGTATTACCGGATTCAGGCGATTCTCTTACCATGGTCTGCAAGGTCGTCGAACCTGAAAGTGGCAGGGTTATGGAAATGCATGCCACCATGCCCGGAGTTCAATTCTATTCAGGAAACTTTCTTGATGGATTTAAAGGCAAAGGCGGCAAAGCATATAATCAGCATTACGCGTTCTGTATCGAACCCCAGTACTATCCCGATTCGCCCAACAAACCTGATTTCCCGTCCTGTATTCTGAGACCGGGAGAAGAAAGAGAAGAAATAATCCTTTACAAATTCTCGGTGGAAGAATAAATAATAGTAGTAGATAAAGAATAAAAAAGGGGGATTCTTATCCCCCTTTTTTATTCTAGTTAGTGCGTAGATGCGTAAATGAGTTAGCCACCCATCCCATTCGAATATTTGATTTTTTAACGCTCTAACCCTCTAACCTTTTTGTGGTCTCCGTGTGAGAATAGGTTTTTAGTGTGTTTTTTAACACAAATTAATGGGGTCGGTGGGGTTTAGTGTATTTCGTGTGTTTCGTGGTTTAATATTCTTCTCTGTGTACTTTGTGGTTCCTTTTTCAATCTCCACGCTTGACAACAGCAGTACTTCTTATTAGTATAGGGTGGATTCTGGTTTG
>CAZSEX010000005.1:58564-80017 GCA_964606065.1 uncultured bacterium
CTCCACGCTTGACAACAGCAGTACTTCTTATTAGTATAGGGTGGATTCTGGTTTGGAATCTTAAATTTTAGATGAGAATGAAATTCGGATTCGGCAAAGAGTTGCGGATAAAGGGAAAAGAAACAATCAGTGAAGTTTATAATAAAGGAATCTTTTTCCGCGGAGATTTTATCAGTATACACTTTTTGCCGGAAAATGAAAAGAAATTTTCTATTCGAATGGAAAGAGGAATAAAAGGGGGATTAAAACGCAACAGATTGAGACGATACCTGAGGGAAATCGTGAGAAAAGCAAATCCTTCATTAAAAAACGGTTTATATATAATTACAGGGAGAAAAACAGCTTTAATGAAAGATTACGATAAAATAAAAGACGATTTTGACAGATTATGCGTAAAGGAAAAATTATGGCTAAAGTAATGATATCTTTATTGAAATTCTACTCAAAAAACATATCTGTCTTTTTCCCCAGGCGATGCAAATACTATCCTACCTGTTCGGCTTACGCTATAGAAGCTTTCAGAAGAAAGGGATTTTTCAAAGGCTTACTTTTAAGCGTATGGAGATTGTTGCGCTGCAATCCTTTCAGTAAAGGTGGATATGACCCCGTCGGAGGTAGTAAATAATGGATGATTCCAGAAGAATGATATTAGGCTTTTTGCTTATATTTCTTATTATGCTGTTGTTTCAGTTTTACGCAGGTTCGAAAAAGAAAAACATCGAGCCTGAAGAAACAACCGAAAAAATCGTAACAGAAGATACCACAGAAGAAGAAATCGTAAAAGAAAATCTAACAGGATTGTTCGCGGAAAAAGAAAAAAGCGAAGAAGCAGAAAAAGACAGCGCGAAAGCTATTAAAATAAGTACTAAACTGATGGATGTTTACCTGTCTTCTAAAGGCGGAGCTATAGATTCAGTTCATTTAAAAGATTATAAAGTAACTTTTTTCGCGATAGACAGAAATGAACCTCTGCTTTCAACATCGATTGTCACATCCAGAAAAACCGTATCCACAGAACCGATAGATTTTAACGTCAGAGTAGAGGATAAAAATTCGGAAAAGAAAGTTGTTTTTTCATATATGCTGGACTCTGTTCAAATGAATAAAACCTATACATTCCCGGATTCCTCTTATCTTATACATCTGGAGTGCTCTCCCAGAGCGGAATATCTTTATGAAATCGGAATCTTCGACACCGGAGAAGAATTTTCTCGTGAATCATATTACAGCGGAGCGGTCTACTACGCCGGAGGAAAATCTTACACGGTTAAAAAAGGAGATTTATTCAAGGGTTCGAATGAAGATATCTCCGGAGCAATCCAATGGGTTGGTTACAAAACTAAATATTTTTTCAGCGGTGTGGTGCCCGAGGATTATCTGGAAGATTTCATTCTAAAGAAATCTCCTGATCAACCAGTTGTTTCAGTACGAAGTGAAACGGAAGCCAGATTATATTTCGGTCCCCTTAAATTTTCAGTACTCTCATCCGTAAAAGAAGGATTGGAAAACGCCATATATTTCGGATGGCCTATTATACGACCCATAGCTAAGTTCATCTACAATTTCATGGTATTTCTTCATAAATATATAGATAATTACGGATTGGTAATAATTGTATTCGTGGTAGGCCTTGTTCTTGTCCTTTCGCCCCTGACATTGCACCAGACTAAATCAATGAGCAAGATGAAAGAACTGCAGCCAAAAATGCAGGAAATTAGAAAAAAGCACAAGAATGATCCTCAGCGCATGAATCAGGAAACAATGAAACTGTATAGAGAAACCGGCTTCAATCCGTTTTCGAGCTGCCTTCCGATGTTCCTACAAATGCCTATTTTCTTTGCTTTATTCCAGGTATTAAACGGATCCATCGAATTAAAAGGCGCGCCGTTTATTCTCTGGATAAAAGACCTTTCGCAGAAAGATCCCTATTACATACTCCCGATTCTTACAGGAATATCGATGTTTTTACAGCAGAGGCTGATGGGCCCGGCGAACCAGGACGATCAACAAAAGATCATGTCCTACCTGATGCCCGCTTTCATTACATTCATTTTCCTTACCCTTCCCTCGGGATTAACTCTGTATTTCTTTACTTACAATATTTTAATGATAGGTGTTCAAATTTTTATCCAAAAAAGGACTAAGGAGGTCTGATTATGGTTAACCATGAAATAGAAGTCGAAGCGGAAAATCTTGAAGAAGCCATAAAAAAGGGCTTAAAAGAACTTTCTCTCCAGGAAAAAGAACAAATGGAATGGGAAGTTTTATCCAGCGAAGAAGGTGAACCGATAAGATTAAAAGTAAAGAAAAAAGAAACAGCCTCGAAGAGTTTTTCCAAGGAAGAACTGGTAAGGAAAGAAATAAATCAAATGCTCGAGAAACTTGGTACTACGGGAAAAATAAAAATAGAAAAAGACAATGATAAACTTTATGTCGATATTAGAACCAAAGATATGGATGGAATGTTGATAGGAAAATCCGGTAAAAATTTAGAGTCCTTCCAGCATCTTCTATCAAGAATTATTCATTCGAAGGATAATTCTATAGATCTTGTAATAGACATAGCTGGTTATAGAAGAAAAAAAGAAAAAACTCTCACCACAAGAGCCAGGGCTTTTGCCCACGAAGTAAGAAGATCTAAAAGAGAATATATTTTTCAGCCTCTGCCACCCTCATTGAGGAGATCGATTCACCTTGCGGTTTCAGACATAAAGGGAGTAAGAACCTACACAATAGGTGACACGGAATTGAAAAAGGTCGTTATCGCTCCTTCGAGGGAATGAAAAAAACTGGAGAGAAATCTATAAAATAAGTTTCCGTGTTTTTTTTAAACCGTTCAACAGAAAAGATAAATGAATGGATTATCTGATACTATTTGCGGTATAAGTACGCCGATTGGCCGCGGCGCTATTTCTATTATCAGAATTAGCGGTAAAGATTCCATGGAAATCGTAGAAAAAATTTTTACCCCTGGCGAAAAACTAAAAAGGACTCCGGGAAATTCAATAGTTCACGGCTGGATTCAGGTTCCAAAAACCCAAAAAAAATTAGATGAAGTACTCCTCTTTGTTTTCAAAAGCCCTCTTTCGTACACAGGTGAGGACATGGTGGAAATTTCCGCCCATGGAGGAATTTTCATACCTCAAAAAATAATACAATTACTTGTAGATAACGGCGCGAGAATAGCTGAAAGAGGAGAATTCACGAAAAGAAGATTTTTAAACGGTAAAATAAGCCTTCTGGAAGCGGAATCACTTCTGAATGTAATAGAATCGAAAACAGAAAAAAGTCTGTTTGTTGCCGAAGAAAATTTAAGAGGTAAGCTTCACAAAGAAATTGAACAAATAAAGGAAGAATTCCTGGAAATAAAATCCCTTATCGAAGCCGACCTGGATTTCGGAGAAAGTGACATGCTGACCTTTGACACCAGGGAAGTCATTAGAAAAATTAAAGATTTGAAAACCATTTTAAAAAGGATAGCAAATTCCTACAAAAGGGGAAAGATTTTAGTCGAGGGATTTACTCTGGCAATAACAGGCAAACCGAATGTGGGTAAATCCAGCTTATTTAACACAATCCTGAAAGAAGACAAAGCGATTGTAACTGAAATACCCGGTACTACAAGGGATCTTTTAGAAGGAACAATAGACATTCAGGGTTATCCGGTTATTCTTCATGATATGGCTGGAATAAGGCCATCTAAATCCCAAGTGGAAAAAATAGGTATCGACAGAGCCCTTAAAATGGCTCAACATTCAGACGGAGTTTTATTTCTTATTGATGCAGCAGATAAAATTGATAATGCGGACAAAGAAATATTTAAAATTATAAAAGAAAAACCATTTATATTAGTAGCAAACAAATCAGATTTAAAAAAGAAAATAAAAAACATACCTTTCCCCGGGGAAACTATCTGGGTTTCGGCAAAAAAACATTCCGGAATCGATAAACTAAACAAAGCTATTGTCAAATTGATTGAAAAAATAACCCCTGTCTATACTGAAGAAGGAATCACCTGTACTACCGAAAGACAGAAGGAAAAAATAATTTGCGCAATCGATTCTCTTAACAGCGCGCTCCAAACCATAAAAGAAGGCAAAGATATTGAACTTTTAGCTTTCGACATAGACGAAGCAATAAATTCGCTTAAAGAATTAACCGGCGAACTCACCACGGAAGATATTCTTGACAAAATATTCTCGAATTTCTGCATAGGAAAATGAAAAAATCGGATTTTATGTTTGACCTTCCGAACGAGTTTATAGCTCAATACCCGAAAAAAAAGGGTAAATCTCGCCTTATGGTGCTCCACAGAAATTCAGGCAAAATAAGACATAAGAGTTTCACCGATATACTTGATTATATAAAACCCGAAGATTGCCTGGTGCTGAACAACTCAAAAGTAATTCCGGCAAGAATAAACGCATTTAAAGCTTCTACCGGTTCCAGAGTAGAAATTTTACTCGTCGAAAAGAAAGCCGATGATTTATGGAAAGCAATGGTTTATCCGGGTAAAAGAGCAAAGGTCTCGGACGAAATCAGCATCGACGATAAAGTAAAATGCACGGTAAAAAGTATCGATTCAAGCACTGGAGAGAGAATTTTAAAATTCAACGGTATAAATGGAAATCTTCTATACTACGGAGAAACGCCTCTACCACCTTACATCGAGCGTGCTCCGGAAGACATCGATATCAAAGGGTACCAGACAATTTACGCTAAAAAAGACGGCTCCGTAGCTGCTCCCACAGCCGGTCTACATTTTAACAGAAAAATTCTCGATGAATTAAAGAAAAAACGTGTTAAAGTTACAGAGGTAACTTTACACGTCGGTCCCGGAACGTTTCGTCCGGTTCGTACGGAAAATATTGAAGAACACAGAATGGAAAGTGAATTCTTCACAATAACGGAAGAAGTGGCGTCCGTAATAAATGCAACGAAAAAAAACGGTGGAAGTGTGTTTGCGGTGGGGACTACGACAGTGAGAGTCTTAGAGACGGCAGCGACGAAAAAAGGGGAATTAATAGAAAAAGAAGGTAGAACAGACCTTTTTATATATCCGCCCTATGAATTTAAAATCGCCGACCATTTACTCACTAATTTTCATCTTCCGGGCTCGACACTTATCATGCTGGTTTCGGCTTTCGCATCACGCGAAATGATTTTAAAAAGTTACCGGGAAGCAATCAAGGAAAAATACAGGTTCTATTCCTACGGCGACGCAATGCTGATTTTGTAAATCTACAAAATACTAAACACACGAAATATACTAACCCCCCACCACCTTCATTAAATACGCGTTTAAAAAAAATACACGAAAAAATTTGTCATTGAGGAGCAAAGCGACTTACCAATCCCGATAAAAAAACCGTAGCGTTTGGGTTTATCCCCAACATTTCACCATTCACTTCCCCGTCCTGTGGAATAGAAGCTCATTATGCAGTAACTTCTATTCCATTGGGCCCGCCCTACCTGTCCCGTAAGGAAGAATGACTGTATCGGGGTAGGGAGGAACGACCGTTCAGGGTGGTTGGGGTAAAACATCATATTTTTTTCTCCGTGTCCTTTGTGCGAGAAATTTACTATCGGATTGTTATATCGATTCTGTCTGTTCTTTTGTCTCCCACCGATTCGTATCCGATAACACTGGTTACCGCTTTTTCGGGAAGTATAATTCTGTCTAAGAGAAAATTGGCTATCTTTTTTGTTCTCTCCATAGCCAGATCTTCATTCTGGGAATAAACAATGACTCTCAATCGTTTACCGATATCCTTTCTTACGTAATCCGCGGCTTCTTCCAACAAATCTTTACCTGCTTTGGAGATATGCGCTGAATTCTTTTCGAAAACTATTCTACCATCGAGGCGAACAACAGACTTCAATTCCTCTTTCCAGTAAAGCGCCGGAACTCTGACTTTTTTCCCCAGATGAAAAGAAGGCTTGTTTTCATTATCGATTACCCTTAAGTAATAAGAATAATTTCTCCCCGGGTCCATCATGTTATCTTTTGAATCTTTACCGTCCCACTCTACAACTTTCGGAGGATTACCCATACCTGCGAATGTTCTGAATACTTCACCCATTGCATCTGTTATAACTAATTCCCACTGTGTGACATCTTTCTCCACAGAAATATTGGATATCTTTATAGGAAGAGTCAGGATATTCCCCAGCCAGGGCCTCCTTATCTGATCACTGGCAAGAAAGGGTAAAGGCGTGGAACTTATTTCCGAATGAACCTGTAACTCCATATCGTATATGTTGGAACCTTCAATTCCGTAAGGTTTAATCACTTCAAAGATATCGTACTTTAATTCGGAAGGAGGCTTTTTCTCGTCTATTTTTCCCAGATATTTTCCTTTGATAACTTCTCTGGTTATTTCTTCTTGAGCAAATCCCGAGATGTTCAATATACATATAAAAGTGAGTACTATATTTCTTTTCATTTTTACTCCAAAATAAAGTTAAAGGTAATTATTCCGGTTTGCACAATTCCCGAGTTTTGAATGGAAGCAAATTTCCACTGTCTCACGCTGTCTATTACCAGCCTATCCCACGAACCAAACCCCGAGGTCTTAATCACAAAAACATTTTCTTTAATAGTTCCATCGGGATTAACCGCTATTTGCACGCTTATCGTCGCGGTCAGCCCCCTTTCCTGAGCCCACAGCGGATATGGTGTCACTGGTTTACATGTTATTTTTCTGGACGATAGAGGCCCTGAAATCGTTATTTTTGTAGCCGATTTAGTAGGCGCTTTCTTTATTTTTGCTTTTTCTTCAGCGGATATTTCTGGCGTCGACTTTTCCAACTGTTTCGTGGGAACTTTCTCTAAATCTACCTGTCCTCCGCCTCCGGGAGAAGAAAAAACACCGATTTTGGCATCCGGGCTGTACGTTTTTTCTTCACTGATTTTTATAGACGGCTTGTTTATTATATTTTCCGTACTGCTCTGTCTGCCACTCTCCGCTACGCGCAGAATCTCTGTCGCGCCTCCTTCGGGTCCCTCGAGCCTTTCAAATTTTTCCAGATCTATACCCTTTGCCTGGGTACGATCCAATCTTTTTTCATCGAGTTCGATTCCCTTTTCACTGATTCCGGGAACAGGGGGCAAAGCTTCAATTATTTTTTCGATCCCATCCCTATTAACTTTTCTCAAAACTTTTCCCTCTTTTTGAGTAATTTTGTCTTTTATCGCTTCGAAAATACTTTTTTGAGGCGGTACGGGTCTGGGTGAAGGAACAAGGGTCTGGTCGATAAATTCAATGTTGTCTATTCTATGTACAACCTCACCGGTTCTTTTGACCTCATTAAAATAAAAAATACTTAAATGCAACATTATCGAAAATATCATTGTTGTTATCAATCTCTTATCAAAAAATTCTTCCGAGTTATCAAACATTTTTATTTCTGAACCGTCGCTATCGAAATGCTTCCCGCCCCCAGTTTTTTGGCAAGCGCAATAATATTCATGACTGTGCCGGTCTCGAGCTCTCTGTCCGTCCTGATTAAAAGCAAATCTTCGGAGTTTCTTCTTATGGTTTTACTTAAAACTTCAGCTAACTCTTCTCTTGTCACCAATTCATTATTTACCGAAATTTCGTTTTCTGAAGTAACGGTTATGGTGATGTTTCTTTCCGTGGGAGGTTCTACGGTAGCCGCTTCGGGAAGATTCACATGTAATCTGGAAGAAAGTATAATAACCGGAGTTAAAACCATAAGCGTAATGAGTATTGTAAAGCTTACATCCGCAAGGGGGGTAATCATGATATCGGCTTTCTTTACCTCCTCGGACGTTATGCTATTGCGTCTCACTTTTTTTTCTCCTCAGAAGAACCAATTTTAAAGCTCCTTTTTGTTTTGATATATCCATAACCGTAACGACTTCCTGTATCGGTATTGTGGGGTATGCGCTTACCACAACTATTCTGGATATGCTTCTTCCCAGCAGTTCTGCAACCATCTCGGGAAATTTTTCCCGTTCTATAATCTCTTCGTTTAAATGAATCCTGTTCTTTTCATCAATGTAAATATTCACTTTTAACTCGGTATCATCGGAAGAATTTTCACCTTTCACAAGAGTGGGATTTTTAACATTTATGCCCGACATAAAAATGGCGGGAGCGGTCATCATAAAAAAGAGAACCAGAAGCAATGCCACGTTTATCATGGGTGTGATGGGTATTTTTCCTACCGAGTCTTCATAATTTTCGATACTACCTTTTCTCATAACCCTTAAACCCTCAATCCAATTTTAAACTATCCTTTTTTCTTTTCGTAAAATTACTGCTCAAAAACGCAAGGAACCTGATCGCGTTGGATTCGATCCTGGTAAGAATAGTCTTGACCTTATTCATAAAATAATTGTAAAATATGGCTGCCGGTATTGCCACGATAATCCCGATAGCGGTGGATACAAGAGCCTCAGCAACTCCTGCCATAACCACAGAAGGACCTCCGGAACCCGAAACGGATAGATCATGGAAAGCCCTGATTATGCCCAT
Organism: uncultured bacterium; assembly: GCA_964606065.1. Taxonomy (GTDB): domain Bacteria; phylum Hydrothermota; class UBA3072; order UBA3072; family UBA3072; genus JAFGHJ01. Next base: position 67,069 of record CAZSEX010000005.1, read on the forward strand.
TACGGTTCCCAACAAGCCGAGAAGAGGAGAAATAAAACTTATGGTGCTCAGAACGGAGTTTTTCCTTTCAAGATAGCTTTTTGTCTCGATAAGCGCTCCGTTAAGCAAATCCGAGATATCTTCTCTGGCTAAATCTTTGTTTTTGATGCCAACATCCAATATTTCTCCGAGAGGATGGTTCACGGATTTGCATATAAAACTTGCTTCCTTTATATTACCTCTTTTCAATTCCGCCTGTACTCTTTCCAGTAGAGCTTTTTCGTCTATGTTCAACCTGCCGTAAAACCATAGTCTTTCCAATATAACCGCGAGCGCTATCACCGAGAAAACCAGCAACAAATCGATTGCCCAACTGTTTTTTAAAAGTTGAAAAAAACTTATTCCTGCCATTAAATACTCCTTTTTAAACTCATCCTGTTTATTCCGTTTGTCCTCCTCCTATTCGCTCTGCGCTTCCCAATCTTTTGTAGCATTGATTTATATTGTGAGTGGCGGTGGACACATATTCACTGTTCGGATAATCGTTCAGAATCTTTTTGAATGCCTCAATTGCCTTTCCGTAATTTCCAAGGTAGAAATATCCTGAACCGCCGTAAAATAAGGCTAAAGGAACTCTTTCGCTTTCGGGAAAATAATCCAGAAACAGATTCGCTTCACCAACGAGATTCTCGTAATCCTTTTTCTCGTCGTAAATTTTAATTATGTTTACCTGAGCATCCTCGGCGTACTCCGCATCAGGAAAATCTATGACTACTTTCCGGAAAGTTTCCAACGCCTTATCTTTATCCTCTTCCTCGTAAAAGCGAACGGCAAGATTGAATTGAGATAAAGCGGCTTTGGGATCGGAAGGGAATTGCTCGATGAAATCTTTAAGAATATTCGGATTTTTTTGTCCGGCCATGTAATAAGCCGAAGAAAGAGATTGTTCCACTTCGTCTATAAGTGAATCGCCGGGATATACGGAAACAAATTTTGAAAAAGCGTCAATCGCTCTCTCATAATCCTCTCCGTTGTAATAATTGTTACCCAGTGCAATCATCGCCTGCGGAACCAGGGGAGAATTCGGGTATTCGTCTATCACCATCTTAAAGTAAGGAGCCGCCATTTCATATTTCAAAGCCTGAAAGTAAGTTATTCCGATTTCATAGGCGGCATCAGGCGCAATACTGGAATTGGGGTAACTCTGAAGTATTCTTTCCCAGGATTCTATCGCCTGTCTATAATACTCTAAATTATAGTATGCCTTCCCCGTGTAAAATATTCCCCTGGGTTTTAGAGGATGCTCTTCTGGAAACTTTGAAATACTTTCAAAGAAATTAAGCGCTTTTTCATATTCCCCCTTATTAAATAACGTTATTCCGTTTCCAAAAAAAGAGTTCATAAGTGAGGTGGTATCCATCGAGTAAGCCGACATTACTTTTGTAAACTGATCTTCGGTTATATCCAATCTGTTCTCGTGCAAAAGGCACCAGCCGTAACTCGCTTGAGAAGCAGCGAGAAGTTCGGGATCTGAATATTGGTAATCACTTATTATTTCCTGAAATAGTCTTTTCGCGTTTTCGTATTGACCTGTTTGATAGTATGCTTCGGCGAGATCAAACATGGCTCTTCCATTCCAGATATTATTCTTTTCGCACGCATCTTTACTCAACAGTGCCTCTCCCAGCGCCACTGTAAGGGAGTAGTCTTTTGTTTTATTGTAAGTTCGAAGCAGTAACGCTACTGTCGGACATGTTATGTCCGAACCCCAGTAGTATCTTAAAATCTTGCTGAGATGTTTTTTTGTAGTTAAATAATTTCCCTCGGTAAAAGCCAACCCGCCGGCGAGATAGTCTCCCAGACCGATCGTCTCTCCCGAAGAATATTTGGAAGACATCTGCTGATAGACTACGCGCGCCTGAACAGTATCGCCCATCCCCAAAAACACCTGTCCCATTTCAATGTTCGCCAGGCTGGCGACTTTTAATTCCGGAAAATTCGAAACTATTTTAGTGAAGGTATTCAGTGCCTCTTCACCCCTGCCCAGTTTTTTAAGGCATTTACCGTAAAGAAAATTACTATGAGCCGCCAGAAAAATGTCCCGACTGTTTAATATTGGTTTCAGGCATTCTACGGTTTTAAGATAATTGTCTTCATTATAATAACAAACTGCCAACTTGTAAGAAGCATATTCTTTTAACTCGCTGTAAGGATATTTTTCTAAGAATTCGACGTATTTATATAATGCCCCGGAATAATTCCCGCTGAAAAACAAAACATCTCCCATATAATAAAACGAATATCTGGCAAGATCACTCTCAGGATATTCGCCGGTTATTTTCTTGAAAGCGGCGAGTGAGTTCCTCGGATCATTGGTAAAGAAATACGCCTTTGCTTTATAAAAAAGAGCTTCTTGGGTTTCGATATCCTTCAACAACTCAATCACTTCCTGGTAGTGTTCCTGCCCAAAAGCGATTATAGCTTTTGTCACTTTAGTTTTATCCGAATCTTTGTAACCCGGGTAATCGGAGGTTAAAGAAGAAAGGCTTCTTTCGGCTTCATCCCAATTTTCAAGGGCAATATGGCAGGCAATTATAGCATAAACACTCTCGGAATATAGATAGTTATCCCTTGATTCGCTATTTATATTGTAAAATATAGACAGCGCTTTTTTATAATTACCTGTATTGTAATAACATTCTCCGATTCTGAATAAAGCTTCCGGTCTGTACTCACCCAGACCTTTAAGCGCTTTTTCAAATTTTATCCTGGCTTCGTCGTATTCACCGATTCCGAACAATTCCGAAGCTTCGCGAAAGAGTTTTACAGCTTCGGGAGTAATCGGTTTATAATCTTCCGATGTAACAGTCCTCTGTTCTTCTAAACCATCGATTTTTTGCGGAACCATTCCTGTAACTTCAATATCTTCGAAATCCACGTCGAAATATATCTTATCTGCTGATATAACCGGTTCCCATTTATCTTTCTTCTTTTTACTTTCAAAAAAAGGCAGCCTGAAAGAAACATTAGCATTTATTCTTGTTGTTAGTACCTCATCCGAACTCTCCCACAGACTATTCTCGAGTTTCAATACCGAAATCTCTCCTGTAAACATTCCAAAATCGGATGTTATTCCCAGATTGATATCCCGTCCGTCAGCCTCTAATATTATATTAAACCATCTGTTAATAGCAAATTTTGTCCCCAAAAAAAGCCCGAGAGCAAAATTTTCGTGCTTGTCAGAATAAAATATGTCTGTGTTAGGTAAACTACTGCGAGGCCCGTACCCGATGTATTTCCCTCTTCCCAGACCCGCGGTCACTTCAAACCGTCTCCCAAATTCTCTGGAACCTGCAAGGTAAAAAGACCACGCTTCGGGAGGTCTGGGTTCGTATATTTCATCCGCAAAAGTCGTATCTGAACCTAAAGTTGAAATATATTTACTAAAAGCTATGTTGTCTATACCGAACGAAAGAGCAGTATTCTGTACCTTATGGAATTGGTACGCTAAATCAAGGACAAAATCCGTTCCCGCATACCAGTTGAGCCCAAAATCCATTCCTCCTTTCGAGAATTCGATTCCGAAATTGGGGTCAAAGCCGTACCCGAGGTTTGGGCTAAAAGGAAAACTTCCGTTGGCATTTACAAACAAACCCTCCTCTAAATCAGGGGATGGAATATCGATGTAGGAATTTCTCTGTAATCTCTGCGAAGTCAATGTGAGGGGAAGTATTAGAATTGAAAAATATATCAGTTTTTTCATTTTTTATTCCTTTTTATTTTCAGGTTTTTTCTCGAACTCGATTTCCTCTCCCGTGTATATATCTTCCTCTATTCCTTCCCATTTTTCTTCTATCAGAAATCGTTCTTCAGGACCGGGAGTCTTTAAAGTTGCCAATTTACCCTCCGAAGTATAAGTTCTTCCCTTTATTTCGGTTATAATGAATTTATAGTAATAATCGCCATAAGGTACAAGTTTGCCGCTATTATCGCGACCATCCCAATAAAGTCTAATTGGAGGTTCGGTCCAGCCTTCGTAAGTTCTTACCGTTTCTCCCCATCTATTTTTCACCATCAACTTCCATCTTTCTATTTCACCTTTTGTTCTTATTTCTTTGTTTAGCCAGACAATATTGTTTTCTCCATCGCTCATGGGGAAAAAAACTTTTTTATCGGGATATAATTTTGCTCTGAATCCGCCGAAATTAAAACTCAGAGAAAAATTATGATTGGAAGATAATATTCCTTCGGAGAGATGATGTTTCTGAAAAGCATAGTCGATTCTCAATTCATGCACTGAAACAGGAAAAGAAAAACCCGCTCCGTAAGTAAAATAGTTGTAATCCGACCCTAATCTTAAACTGAGAAGATTATTTAATTTGTACTCCAACCCCCCCTTTAACTTTAATTCACTTCTTTCTCGCCATCCTATATCACTCAAGAATGTTAAATTGTCGTCGAAAATCTTGCAGCTTACTCCCGCTTTAAATCCAAAAGGATATTGTTCTGTTTCCGATATTAAAGTAAAAGAGGGCCTTAATAAATTATTCATAACAAAACCCGCGGAAAAAGATTTCTCGGGGAAAAGTAAAAATGCCACATCGAAAGATTGTCCGATCGAACTCCAATGAGAAATAGAGTGATGAAGTATTTTATAACTGATTCCGAAAGATAAAAAGTCTCCGGAATTTATCGCATAGGAAAGTATCCCCGCTGTTTCCTTTTCTCCGAATTCGCCCGAATCTAAAAGCGCATTATTTATATCTCTATTTTCTATACCGCCTGTACGAACTTGCGCGAGAGAAAAAGAAAATGAACCGGATCTTGCCGTCGGAAGCGCATAAGACAGATATTCATAACTCGTTCCCATAAAAAGGGAGCTGTGCATGAACAATAATTCCTGTGGTTTTATCTGCGTCAGTCCCGCCGGATTATAATAAGAAGCCGAGGCATCATCTGCCAAACCAACTCCACACCTACCCATACCCATAGTCCTCGCTCCCGCTCCGAAATCCAAAAAACCCGCTCCTATATCGGCGTTAACCCGCAGATATACAAACGTAAATATAAAAGCAAATTGTAAAAATTTAACCCTTTTCATCATAAATATTATCTGACAACGGCTATTTTAGCCGTATATCGGGCAACTGTTTGAGTTTGATTTGTCGCTTTAATACACACTATGTATACACCGGAAATGACCCGGTTACCGTCATTGTCCGTTCCATCCCACCGTGCGCGCTCCAGCCCCGCGGATTCATCCGTTTCCTTATTCCATATTGGATTTCCGAACTTATCGAATATCATTATCAAAACGTGGGCATTATCATTTAAATAATATTCTATGTTGACAAAACCATATTCGGGAGTAAGAGGGTTCGGATATATATCAATCGAGTCACCGGATGTTTCCTGTCTCAATTTATCGCGAGTGATTCTATCATTAACAACAAATTTATTGCTGAGAGAAAATTTTCCGCTTTCAATACATGAACAGCAAAGGTGAACGGAATCAGAGGCTAAGGGAATCCTGACCCATCCGTCCCATTTCCTTTCCTTAAAATTTATTTTGTTATTTTCTTCTCCGCAAATTTCCGTGTGACAATAAACCGGTTCAACCGATAGTGAACATGAAGAAACGAAACTGTCATTTGCGTAGATAGATACGAAAAAACTATCACCGGTAAACTGAGGCGAAGGTATCGAGTCGAAATTAAAACTTAACGAGATTAGAAGGGTTAGCATTTTATCAAGAAATTCTCCTTCATAATTATTATTATGTATTTAATTATACGCACTTTATCAAACTTGTCAAGGTAAATTTCAGGCAAAAAAAAACTCCACACCCGTCCAAAATCGAAGAGCTCACAAAGATTTTTTATTATTCTTTAAATTCCTGTCTGTCCGTCAGAGCTCTCCCGAGAGTCAGGTCATCAGCGAAGTCGATATCGGTTCCGAACGGAATACCTCTGGCTATACGGGTTATTCTTACCCCACTGTCCTTTAGATGTTCCTCGATATACAAAGCAGTCGCTTCTCCTTCTGTTGTCGGATTTGTCGCTATTATAATCTCCTTTATTCCTTCGTCTTTTACTCTTCTAATTAAAGAATCAACATTTATATCTTCAGGATAAATATTATCGAGAGGAGAAAGAAGCCCTCCCAGCACATGATAAAGTCCAGTATACGAATTAGAACGTTCTATCGCGAAAACATCCATCGGTTTTTCAACAACACAGATTGTTGTTTGGTCTCTTTCGGGAGAAGTACAGATGTCACATAAATCTCCTACAGTTATATTACCACACTTACTACAAAATTTGATTTCTGAAAGTACTTTTTCCAAAGAATGAAGTATCTTCTTCCCTATAGTAGGTTTGGCTAAAATGCGGAAAGCTATTCTTTCAGCAGACTTTTTACCTATTCCAGGTAAAGATTGAAGCGATTGTATAAAACGCAGAAAAGAACCCGGTGGTTTCAAGATATCAGGTCTTTAATACCATCCAGAGGCAAAAATCCTATTGCCTCTTGCATTTTTTGTTGAAATAAATCTTTGGTTTTTTCCCTGCTCATATTGACTGCCGCGACTATCAAATCTTCAAGCAAACTCTTATCCCTTTCATTAATAAGCTCGTTTTCTATTTCTAATTTAAGGATATCCCCGAATCCGTTCGCCTCTATTTTTACCATACCTCCGCCGCTTTCGCTTAAGATTTTCTCTTTCTTAAGTTCGTCTTTGACGGATTCGACTTTTCTTTTTAGATTTTCCATGTCAAATAAATTCTTCAGCATTAAATATCTCCTTTACCTTTGTTACCATAGAATTATCACGCAGTTTTGTTTCTATTTGTTGCTGGTATGTTATTATTTCTATATCCACGTCTTTTCCTGTTGTTTCTTTTAACGCGTCTCTTAAGAAGTGAATATCTTCATCGAGATGTTTTTTATGAGTTGAAGGGACCCTTATCCTCAAGATGTCGTCTTCAAAGGAAACAGGTTCCGCGTCTTTTAAAAATGCTTTAAGGAAATTCTTGCCGCTTGTTCCGTTTATCTTTGTTATTATCGCACTCCAGAGTTCCTGAGCGTTTTTAGGGGGTGGAGCGTTTGTTATGCTATCCGATTTTTTTTCTTTATAGTTGTTTTCCTTCGTTTCTTTTTCAACAGGAATCTCTTTCGATATTTTTTTTATCAGAGTGTTGATATCACGCAGGTATGGTATCCTGGCCATCCGTAGCATTGACAGTTCGAGATATACCGGAGAATGAGATAATAATCTGATATCCTTTTCTAAATCGACCGATAGATTCAGCACCGCCGTCAGAAATTCCGTCGAGACGTTTCTGGTGAGATCGAGTAATTCTTCTTCAGGTATTGTAGAAGTTATATCGTTGATTTCGAGCTTACTTAGAAGGAGACTGCGGAGAAAATTTAACCAGCCGGATGTAAATTCCCTTAAATCATAGCCCCTCCCGGCAATTTCTTCCACACACCTGATAATTTCTTGCTCGTCCGAATTTGAGATGCTTTTGAATAGTTTTAAATACAGCGTATTACCTATAAAACCGAAGACATCTCGAACATCATTCTCGGTAATTTCCCCTTCAGAGTATGAAATTAATTGTTCGAGCATTCCCTCAGCGTCTCTTATGGCTCCTTCCGCTCTTGAAGAGATCAGATATAATGCTTCGTCGGTAGCTTTGACTTTTTCTGATTTTACCAGTTCTTTTAATTTCCCAAAAATTTCTTGATTGCTAAGCATACGGAAGTCGAATCTCTGACAACGGGAAAGAACAGTCTTCGGAACTTTCTGGGGTTCAGTGGTCGCGAATATAAATATCACGTGCGAAGGCGGTTCTTCAAGAGTTTTGAGTAAAGCGTTAAAAGCTTCTTTGGTCAACATGTGGACTTCGTCTATAATGTAAACTTTAAAAGCGGATTGTACGGGACTGTAGGATACCGAATCTCTGAGTGATCTTATTTCGTCTATTCCTCGATTTGAAGCTCCATCTATTTCTATCACGTCGACCGAGCTGCAGTTTGTGATGGCTATACAATTTTCACACTCGTTGCAGGGGTTTTCCACTATGCCTTTTTTACAGTTAACCGCTTTAGCTAAAATACGGGCAACCGATGTTTTGCCGACCCCTCTCGGACCGGCGAATAGATAAGAATGTCCCACTCTGCCCTTTGCCAGAGCGGACATAAGAGTTCTGGTTACATGGGGCTGTCCCAGTACTTCATCAAAATTCTGAGGTCTGTATTTTCTTGTTAAGACTAAATATCCCATAGTTTTTTCACAGCCGCACGGCTTGCTTTGCCTATGAACTTCCGCCGGTACATCTTAAGAAAAAGCTCCATTCAGGTTTTCCTTCATCAGAGGTTAAGACTTCTTACCGCTGCTTCCTTCCGGATCTGACGGGGTTCAAAGCTCTCCTCTATGGAGGGCCCAAATTTCAACGCCATCTTAAGAAGTCCATAGCAGAAGAACATAAACTCAAATTCAAGCCAGTAGCCCTGCTATAGCGGATTACAGGTGTGGGGAACCGCTATCTCCCCGCTATGTGCGGCTGATGTTTTATATTAGTTCGGAATTAACAAGAAGTCAACCCCCATGAACCGCAGATTATCACCAGCCACAGAATTCAATTAACAACTGCAGTTCGGGGGTTGACAATAGATTCGCGAAAACTATATTATATTTGACGCGGGGTGGAGCAGTTAGGTAGCTCGTTGGGCTCATAACCCAAAGGTCGTGGGTTCGAATCCCACCCCCGCTATAACAATCAGGGTATAGGACTTAGGGGGCAGGGTATAGAAAAAAAACAAAACTTTTTAAATTTTTGTTTGTCAGATGTTTGGTTGTGAGATGGGTATACAAAATCTAACTTTAAATGTAATTACTAAAATCTTAATTTCTTTAATTACCGGATATATATTTGGTTCAATTCCAAACGCTGTTATAATAGCAAAGTTCAAAAAAGTAGATATAAGAAAAACAGGAAGCGGAAATCCCGGAGCAGGCAATGTGGCAAGAGAAATCGGGAAAACGTGGGGGATACTCGTTTTTATTTTAGACGTCCTGAAAGCTATAATACCAATGTTGATAGCAGATAAAATATTTCAATTAGGTCCGTTCTGGACAGGAATAGCCGGGCTTTCCGCTGTAATCGGACACTGCTATTCATTATTTTTGCGCTTTAGAGGCGGAAAAGGTGCCGCGAGTTCAGGAGGAGTTATGATATATCTTTTCCCTAAATTCTCTATCGTGGCAATAGTGGCTTTCTTTCTGCTTCAAAAAACTCCGCGCACGCTAACAACGTTCATACCCATCTTCCTTGTCGCTCTCGGTCTCTGGATATGGCTTTACTGGAATTCCATGCCTTTTTTTATTCCTTTTGTACTCATATTCTTGACCCTCGGAGTACTTTTAAATATAGATTTAATTAAAGAAATCGTTAAGGGAGGAAATAAGTGATATTAAAAAGAAGAAAAATCTACCGAATCGGCGCGGGGATTGCATTTCCTGTACTTTATTATTTTACGCCTAACAAAATTATTGTGGAAATGTTACTCCTTTATCTTCTTGGCATAATGACCACTCTCGAAGTAATGAGATATATTTCCCCCAATCTCTGGAGGACAATAGCAGAACACTCTAAAGGGATATTGAAAGTAAGGCAGGGGATGATTACCGGTACAACAGCGCTACTTATTTCAAATATAATAGTTATTGCTTTCTTTGACAAACAGGTAGCGATCGTGAGTCTCATGTATATGCTCTTCGGGGATACAGCTTCAGCTATTATAGGCACCAAATACGGTAAAGTCAAAATGGGTGATAAAACCCTGGAAGGCAGCCTGGCTTTTTTTATAACAGCGATGATTATTGCTTTAATTTTCGGGCAGTGGAGCGGGGTCCGTATTCACCTTATTATTTTAATTTTCGGAGCAATCGCGGCCACAGTTACCGAAGCCCTCCCCTTAAAAATAAACGATAATTTAACCGTAGCTCTGGCAGCCGCCATCGTCATGCAGATATTTACTCTGTTCTGACATTCTCCACCTCTCCTATGTACTTTGTAGTACTGGCGGTCAACTTTTTGTTTTTTTTGCAAAAGATTTGAACCACAAAGCTCACAAAGAGCACAGAGATTTTATTTTTTTTTATTTTAAAAAATCATGTAAATCTTGTTAATCCTGTCTAAATATTCGGGGTATTGGGGTTGGGTTTTGAACAAATAAAATAAATGGGGTGTGTGGTGTGGCTTTGAGTCCTTTGTGGTCTTTGTGGTTAATATTATGCGTTAGCGGCTTTGCCGCGATAGGGTTAAGAATCTAAATCGCTCTTGACATAAAACATAAATATTATAAGATATACAAACATGCGAATTAAAATCGGAGGATAGAAATGGCTAAAAAAGTTTCACTCACGGGGATAAAACCAACCGGAATGCCGCACATAGGAAACTATCTGGGTGCCATAAAGCCGGCATTAAAGCTGGCGGAAGAATACGAATCGAGGTATTTTATAGCTGATTACCACGCTCTGAACGCAGTGAAAGATAAAGAAAAATTAAAGTCTATGACTTATGAGGTAGCGGCAAGCTGGCTCGCGTGCGGACTGGACCCCGAAAAAAGCCTGCTATACAAACAATCGGATATACGGGAAACCTTTGAGCTTACAATCATACTGGCAGCTTTCACTCCGAAAGGACTGATGAACCGGGCTCACGCATACAAAGCTAAAGTGGACGAAAATATCAGCAAAAAAGAGGATCCTGATGCCAATATAAACATGGGTCTTTTCACCTACCCTGTTTTGATGGCTGCCGATATTCTTCTGTTCGACAGCGATGTTGTCCCCATCGGAAAAGATCAACAGCAACATCTGGAAATGACAGCAGACATAGCCGAATCGGTAAACAAAAATTATAAAAAAGAGCTTTTTAAAATACCCGCGGCAAAAATGGGAAAAAGCACCCAGTATATCGTCGGTACCGATGGCAGAAAGATGAGCAAAAGTTACGATAACACCATCGAAATGTTCTTACCGGAAAAAAAACTGAGAAAAAAAATAATGAAGATCGTCACAAAGCCTGTAAGTATCGAAGCGAAAAAGGATCCAGAAGACTGCAATGTCTTCGAATTATACAAATTATTCGCGACAAAGAAACAACAGAAAGAATTGGCGGAGAAATATCGCACAGGTGGAATGGCTTATTCTTACGCTAAAGAACAACTTTTCGAAGTAATGAACGAATTTTTAAAACCGATGAGAGAAAAATACGAATATTTCATGGACAATAAAGATGAAATAGAAGAAATTTTAAAAACGGGCGCGAGCAAAGCGCGGGAAATCGCGAAGAGAAAAATAAAATTTTTGAGAAAAGAAATCGGTATAATAAACATCGATTAAAGCTCGAAGGGAAAAGGAAAAAGTTCCTTCAGAGTGGTATTTTTTTTATCCCCCCGACCGTTAACAAGAACAATATCAATATTTTTTGAAAACTCGGCAAGAAACTGTAAACAGGCTCCGCAGGGAACAATAAAATCCTTACTGTCGGAAGCAAGAACCAATTCTTCGAAATCTCTCGAGCCATCAAGAATGGCATTTACGGCAGCTACCCTCTCCGCGCAAATAGTCAAAGAATAAGAAGCGTTTTCTATGTTGAAACCTGTGTAAATTTTATCATTCGCGAGCAGTGCGCATCCCACACGAAAATTCGAATAAGGAGCGTAAGCTCTTTCCTTTGCCTTAACGGCCGCTTCGATTAATTCATCTTTCAAAATAGTGACTTACCTCCTCTATTTTATTACCTGTTATATCACTAACTTGCTCTGTAATAAAAGCCGTACGACCGAAAAGACTTACACGTTTCAAAGAAACAAAACGAACAAAAGTCTGCCCGCATTCGTTCCTTAAGAGCAATTCCCCCTCGACTCTGGGAATATACACAGAACTATCGGTCACGCTTTCAGGAGCGATCAACTCGGAAAAAGAAACCTCAAAAGCAGTGCCAAGATTCCTCCATTCCAGAACCTCAGGCACGGTAGTGTCCCGAACACATTCGGTGCTGTCATAATTACAGAAAAATGTTTTAAATTTTTTTTCAAAAACAACCGAACTGTCTTCTCCGATTTTATTACCATGCAGATCGGAAATACCGCCCAAAACCTTTATAATATAACGGCTTTCGGGTTCGAGATTATCAACCGGTTTAATAAGAACTTGACCGAAATTAGAACTATCGGGATTTCCGGTGTAATGAATCCTTCCGATAAGCAATTTTCTTCCGCTGTTTTCTTCGATGATTTTAAAATTATCAGCGTTAAGAGTAACGGAGTCCACAGCACCGACGGTTATCGAGGTATCGGTCATATCCCAGGTATAGTCGTAAATATTCAAAGCGATATTTACGTCGGTCCATACATAATCCGTCGACTTATCTTCAATAAGAAACTTTAAAGAGGAAACCACAAAAGGCGGAATTTTATCCCCGGCGATTCCTTCCCAATCTCCTTTAGAATTATCATTCCTAAAAGTAACAAAAGGCAAAACCATGCCGTCATCGACAGCTTCCCCACCCTTTCCGTCTCCATCGATATCCAGATAGCCACCCTTTAATTTTCTCAGCTCCGTTCCCGATACCTTAAGTATATAAATCGAGTTGTAATTTAGTCTTTCCAAGGGTTTCAAAATAAGCATGCTTGCTTCTTCGGAAATATCCCATTCTTTTTCGTATGGAATTTCATTCCCGAAAAAATCAAAAACCTTTACTCCTCCGGAAGTACTGTCGACTTCACCCTTAAAATGCAGATTAATCCAGCTCGACTCGTCAAATTTCTGAACGCCGACCGAATCAGGATTATCGATAAGGTTACCGGTTACAGCCACCGCAGGAACAGCAGGTGTACCGGGTTCAGAGTAACCCGACTTCAGGGGAATGGGAGGAGCCACTTTAGCGCATTC
>CAZSEX010000006.1:0-63274 GCA_964606065.1 uncultured bacterium
TCGCGAATTTCCCTTCTTTCAGTAATTCCAGTTTACTTAAATCCATTACCCACCCATTTTTTTACGATTTAATTTGAGTTTAATTATAAGTATATTATAAGAAAATTTTTAACTCAGGTCAAGAGGGGTGAGGTTTTTAATTTGAAAAGTTAATCCTTATCCGTTCTAAGAGAGCTTTTGTTTTTTTTATGCCTTCGTATTCATTTAGTCTCTCGCCGTCATATTCTATACCTACATAACCATGGTATCCACTCGATATAACCACTTTCATCATTTTATCATAATCTATTTTTGTTTCGTTGCCATATTCATCGAAATCGTAAGATTTTGCGCTGACGCCTTTCGCGAAAGGCATCATTTTTTCGACACATTCATAAATATCGATTCCCCCGGGAAAATTGCCGAAATCGGGTAAGGTTCCTATCAAAGGATGATTTACTTCTTTAATCACAAGGGAGAGCCAGACAGCGTTGTTTGATAATCCGCTGTGATTTTCAATTATTATATTTATTCTCCTTTTTTCACTGTATTCGGCGAGCCTGGAAAGACTTTCGACCAGTTGATTTTTTTGTTCTTGAGGAGTTCCCTCTCCTTCAGCATTGACGCGTATCGAGTGGCATCCCAGAAATTCCGCAGCGTCAATCCATTTGTAATGTTGCTCAATAGCTTTAATTCTTTCAGGTTTAGATTTTGCCCCGAGCTTTCCTTCATTATCACACATTATGAGTAAATTTTTAACTCCTCCATTATTCGAGCGGTTTTTTAATTCTGTCAGGAATTTCAAATCTTTAGCTTTATCAGAAAAGAATTGATTTACATATTCCACAGCACCGATTCCGAATTGCCGACGGGCGATGATCGGAAAATCGAGAGTAGATGCGATTTCTTTGTTGAAAAAATGTCGATGTAAAGACCATTGGGCAAGAGAAATTTTAAAGGGAGGTGGGTTCTCTATGGAATCTTTTATTTCTAAAGTCGCGCTTTTTGTACTTGAATAGTTATTTGGGTAAACGTATGAATTATGATCCGAACTGAAATGTTTAAAATGTTTCATATAAAAATCATTTATTGTGGGATTATTTTTAAGATTCAGGATAGTTGAGCTTGTTATACATAATAATTACAGCATCCGTTGCAGATTGAGAACATATTACCCCCAGCTATTTGTTTTCTGACTTTCCTGCTTTTTTCTCCATTCCAAATTTTGAGAAAACTGTTATGAGTTAGGTCCCCTACCGGAAAGTCAGGACATATTTCGACTTTTGCAGGTGGTTTAATTGTTGCTGAAATCCAGGGGGCAACGCAATTACCTTTAAATTTATTAAGGAAATCCTTGTTTTTGTTGTAATAGTTATTCAAATCCTCTGTTTTTATATCCGGAGTAAATCTGATTTTGATTTTGACTTTTGGATCGTAAGCATACGCTTTTATCTTTTTATGTAAAGATTCCGAAATTTTGAACCCCTCGTTATTAATAACCGCACCTTTCCAATAGTGAGGTTCTATTTTCCAATTATCTGAGAAATTTTTTAAGTCATCTGAGCTTATTGACAAAAAATGTATAAAGTTTATTTCTGTAAAAAAATTTTCTTGAGCAAAAGAAATTATGAAATCTTCATCGGTATCAGTATTTAGTAAAGAGTAAAGAGACAATCTGGGTCTTCTTTTCTTTTGTCTTATTTTCTCGCGATTTATTGCCTGAATACCTTCCAGAGCTTTTGAAAAAGCTCCCGGAGATCTCCTGATTGAGTCATGTTTTTCAGGTTTTCCATCAATTGATATGGCTAATCTATCAACTCCAGAGCGTACAATAATCTCCGCGAAATTTTCTATCAGAGTACCATTGGTAACTATACTTAGATAAAGCCCTTTTGATTTTATATGTGTGATTAATTTTTCTATTTCAGGATGAAGAAATGGTTCTCCGCCAGTAAAGTTATACCGAGGTCTTAGATAAATAAGTTCTTTTGTGACTTTCTTTATTATGTTAAAACCCATGAGTTTTTTTTCTGAATCAATTTGTTTAAGGAAACACATTTTACAGTTAAGGTTGCATAGTTCTGTTAAGTAGAAATTAATTATTATAGGATTTGTTGCAAATCCGTTTGTTAAAGGCGTCAGTTTTTTTGCCGGATATAAGGACAATTTACTTAGGAGGAAGGAAGGGAGATTACGAAAACCTACCTTTAAGCTTTCCTTTTGGGAAAATTTGAAAAGTTCTTTTTTAGATGAAATTATAGACATGCGAATATTCTAACATTTTTCGTGAACTTGTCAAGTTTTTGTACTTTTAAGGATTTGCCTGTATAATTTATTGATTCTTGTTTTCTCTTTATAACCAAGTACTGAGCAGAGAATAATGAAAGCCAGTACTCTTTGATATAAGATACCATCAAACAGGAGTGTTAAGTATAATAAAGTAATTCCGAAAAACAAATCCGACAATATTGTTTTGATATTATATGTTACAGGGAAGATTTTGTTTCCGATTATGTAAGAGAATAAAGCGAATAGGAAATACGAAAATAGGGTCGCGATTGCCGCTCCCATAATGCCGTAACGTGGAATTAAAAATAAATTAAGGGCAACGTTTATTAAAAGCGGGACAAAGGCGATTGGGAATAAAAGTCCGGTTTTTGATTTTATATAGAGTCCCGCAGTGAAAATTTCTTCCAGTCCGAATAGAATATAAGAGAAAGCGATCACAGGCACAATTAGTTGAGCTTCCCAATATTTCTTTGCTACAATAAATTGAAATATTTCTGGTGTGAAGAATGTCAAAACTCCCCATAATATTAAAGATAAACGTACGAAAGTTATAGCCGAATCGGCAAACAGTTGTTTTTTATCGGGGTTTTGAAAAAAGAAAGGTGTCCAGGAAGCACGAAATCCATGGACCAGTATACCCATTACGGTACCAAATTGATATCCGAGAGTGTAAACACCCGTTTTATCCAATCCGAGTATCCATTTTATTATCCATCTGTCGATCAGGTCCAGTCCCAGCCATATAATGATACATAACGGCAATAATGGTAATCCGTATTTTAAAAAAGCCATTATTTTACTAAAGTTAACCTGTAGTGTTAAAAGCCTGTGTATCTCGGGGTATAGGATAAAAGCGAATATCGTACTGCTTCCGAGATTTCCAATAATTACTCCGGCGACGCCGAATTTAAGGTAAAGAACAAAAAGAATATTAAGACAGATATTTACAACAAATCTAAAAGTGTTTATTGTTACGAATTTCCTTGCGCGGTTGTGTATTTTTAGAACTAATAGAACAGGGTTGAACAAACTTTCCAACCATATGGTAAGAACCGCAAGAGAGATAAGAAGACTATCTTCCGGTGAAATAAGAAATGAAGCTATCCATTTTGAGTGTGCTATTAATAAGATTAAAAATAAAGAAACATAAATTAAACGAAAATAGAAAAATTGGCTAAAAACTTCTTTTTCGTCGGTATTTTTTTTTGATAATTCTTTCATTAAAGCGTCGTTCAGACCGAGCGAAAAGAAAAGAGTCAGTGCACTGGACAGCAGGTAAATCATAGCAAGTGTTCCGTACTGCGTTTGAGTGAAGGAGTGGGTGTAAAGAGGGATTAAAAAAAAGCCTATGGCTTTTCTTAAAAAAAGTCCGATCCCGTAGACCATGGATTGACCGAAAAGATCTTTTATGCCGCCGGAATTTGTTTTCAAATTCTATCCCCTAAATCTTTTTATAAAGCTGATTACGAAAGAAACACTGAGCTCCCATGCTTGCTTTGAATGATATTAGTCCTCTGTTTACCTCCATGGGATTATCTTCAGATTCTTCCTGGTTTACTCCTAAATCCAGGTATTTGAATTTATTTTCGCGCCCCCATTTTATAATTTCATAAAGTAAATAATTGATAGGTCTATATTCCTGAAAATTATAATCGAGAGCTATATAGAAAGCTAAAAGCGTTTTTTCGTTACAGATAAATATAAGCGAACCTCCGAGCAAGTCTTTTTCTCTATAAGCTAAAAAGAGTTTGAAACTGTTTGGCAAAAGAGAATTTAATTTTCTTAATTCTTCTAATGTGTGAGTTACCGGAACATCGAATTTTTCCTTGTTCTTAATTAAAATCGGGTAAAAGCTTTCATAGTTGGTACTTGGTTCTATCCTGACATTTGAGTTGATAGCTTTTTTTATCGCGCTCTTCGCGTTTTGATGGCATATACTTATAGGATCTCCCGGTAATTCCCATAAGTTAATTACCGATGTATACATGTTAGCGGAGTAGGAAAATCCATTGTACAAAAGCACGTACTCTAAGTTTTTGTTCATCTCTTTTGAATAAACCACAGGAGGGGGAGTAATGTATATTTCTTTTATTCCTTCGTTGCTGCAGTATTCGATAAATTTGTTGACGATTATGTCTGCTTTCCTGAAACTTCTGTCATCCATAACTATTCCGCCAAAACTTGCTCCGGCGGGCGATTTAAAAATTCCGTTGTTGAGCATACCGGGTAGAAGTGCGATTGGGTTGTTTTGTTTGTGAAAAATCAAATGGTGAAAATTAAATCTATCCGATGGATGATAATTTAGAAATTGAATTTTATGAAATATGGTTCCATTATTAGCTTTTTCAACAAATTTATCCCATTTATTCTTTAATTCCGGTCTGTATTTTTCTACTGTGATATCATCCATCTTTGTAGTCTCATTTAATATTTAAGAGTTGGTATATTTTATTTTTTTTTGATGTAAATCCGTTCTATTATTAAATGAAATATCGAAATTTGAAAAGTAAATTAACAAATGGGGATTTAGTATTTTGGGTTTAGGATTTAGTAAAACAAAAAAAACTTTGTGCTCTTTACGAGCTTTGTGGTTCAATATTTTTTTAAGCATTATAGCTGTGTTCTTTATCCGGAAATTTGCCATTTTTGATTTCGTTTTTATATTTAATCAGGGCTTTTCGTATTATTTCTTCCAGATTAACATACTCTTTCGCAAACTTTGGTTTAAAATCAAAAGAAAGTCCAAGTATGTCGTTTACCACAAGTATTTGTCCATCGAGATTTTTGCCGGCTCCTATTCCGTATATTGGTATTGAAGACTGTTTAAGAATTTCCGATGCCAATTCTGTAGTAACGGATTCTAAGACAATTGCGAAAGCCCCTATTTCTTCAAGGATTTTTGCAGCTTCTAAGGTTTTTTTAAATTCTTCTTTGTTTTTACCTGTTACTTTATAACCGTTCTGGAAGTAATATTGAGGATTCAACCCAATGTGTCCCATTACGGGTATTCCGGAATCCACAATCGCTTTTATATTGGCTGTTTTTTTTATTCCTTCTACTTTTACTCCCGATGCGCCCAATTGTAGAAATTTTCCTGCGTTTAATATTGCTTCTTCAGGAGTGGTCTGGAAAGATAAAAAAGGCATGTCTACAATTACAGGGGTGTTCCGTACGCCTTTTAAGACAGCCTTTGCAAAAGTGAGCATATCTTCCATTGTTACCGGAATAGTGGTGGCATATCCCATTTCACAGGTGCCTGCAGAATCGCCCACGAGAATCCAGTCTATTCCGCATTCATCCGCAACCCTGGCAATGGGATAATTGTATGCAGTTATTCCCGCTACAAATTCTTTATTTTCTTTTTTCGCCAGGAAGGATTTTATTGATTTAAGTTTATCCCCCAATTCTTCCAACCAATCTTATTTTATTGCCAAGAGATATTTTGGTTTGACCCATGATTGAAGTTATATATCCTGAGGCTGTTTCTTCACGTACATCTACTATTTGGATTTTACCGAGAGGAGTTATTAAGTCTCCTGGTCCATTTTTGTAGATTAGAAATACGTCGCCTAATTTAACTGAACTTTTACCGGGTTCTATGTAGACCACCGAAAAGGGTTTAATAATCGGCTCTTCATTTTTAAAAGCAATTATTTTTCCTGTAATTTCTTCTGTGACGGGTTGGGCTTTGCCTGTAACAACTTCGGGAGGCGTATACTTCATAATATGATCACCTTTCTCTATTTTTTCATATGATTCGGTTATCCTTGCTGTTGAAACGTCTTCTCCCGCTTCTAAGATTTCTAAAATACCTTTAATTCTTACAATTCTACCATATCTACCAACGCTTCTATCCCAGTAAAATACAATGTAAGTATCTCCTTCTTTCATACCTTCGGAACTGCCTTTATTCAGTTCCACTTCATCTCCCATTATAGTTGCCGAGCCTTTTAAGTCCGGAAGGTTTTTTACCAGTTTACTTATCTTGCCTATTTCCAGAGTTCTGTCTCTCGTGATGAAACCGGCTATAAGGGCTGATTTCCGGGTGAAAGCATAATCTGCCGCTTGAACAACAGAAAAAAGTTCTGTCTCTTTGGCTTTTTCCAATTCTTCTTCTGACCTCTTGCCCCTTGCTGTTTGTAATTCTCCTTCTATTTTACTTTTTGTTCCCTTTACCTCCATTACTATTCCTTCTTGAACTGGAGGTATTGAGACCTGTTCTTCCGGAATATTGGGTATTACAAATACTTCACCAGGATAAATCCAGTGGGGATCGGCTATCGAATCTTTATTCGCTTCATAAATAACTGGCCAGAGAAACGGATCATTGTAATAAAATCCCGCGATATCCCATAAGCAATCTCCTTTTACTACGGTATGTTTTTTGTACTGGGCGACTAAAACAATGCTAAGGATTAATAATAAAACGATAAATGCAAATTTTTTCATTTTGTCTCCTTTTCTTTAACATATTTTAGTTCAAGGTCCTGAATTATATTATTTAAATATCCTTCTTCTTCGTTGTCCAGATTGCCTTTGGTTTTTTCTCTGAGTACTCTCAGGGAATCTATAAGATACTTTGAAACATTTAAATCTTTATTTTTTTTCCCCGTTGTCGGATCCTCAACCAGTCCCAGAGAAATATATACTCCGGTTGCCATCCTCATAATTATGGAAATAAATGTCGCTTTTTCTAAATCTTCGGTCTTTTTGTCGGATTGTTTATCTTTGGTTTGCTTATCGGTCATTTTTTTAATCCTCTCTGGACCAGAAAACCTGTAAAACTTTTTGCCCTTCAGAGAATTTATATTCAATTGCTCCTTTATAGGAATTATGGAGGATTTTCCCGATGCGCTGGGCGAGAGTATCTGTTGTGGTTTTTATTCTATAGTGATTTTTATTTTCTTTTTCTATGCCCATGATACGCTCCAGTGGATTTTTATCAATAGCTCTTTTTTCTTCGCTTTTAACCGTGGAGAGAATTTCGTCTTTATGTTGATCGATAAAATTACCTGATATGAACACTAATCCCATAGGATAATTATCTTTAATTTTTCGGCAGGCAGGGCACATCTTTTCTTCGTAATTCCCTTTTAATCTGGTTTCGTGTTCCAGGCTATCGCTGAATTGCCATCTTTTGTTGTGATAAACAGCTTTGCAGGAAGGACATATATTTGGATCCTTATAATCTACTTCTCGCAGGTAAGGATCTTTAAGAACCGCATCGCCACCTCTTCTCTTATGAATTTTATCCATACCTAATATCCTCCTTATGGTGTTTTATCAAAAAAATGGGCGAAAGAGGACTTGAACCTCTGACCTCCTGCTTGTAAGGCAGGCGCTCTCACCAGGCTGAGCTATCCGCCCCTTGATTTTATATTAATTCTTATAAGTTGTTTTGTCAAGGTGTCAGGGTCTTTGAAGCTGTTTGCCCACCCAGACAACCCTGTTTTTAACCACATGATTACACAGGTTATCACAAGATTTTTTTGTCATTACGAGTTCGACATCTTGCTTGACTCAATCGAAGTAATCTCAAGGGTTACAGAGAGATTGCTTTACCCCATGAAATAGCTTGTCTTTCTGCAGGAACTTCTAATAATAAAAAAACTACTCTGTTCTTAGTGCTTTGGTGTCTTAGTGGTAAATTTTTTTATCTTTTGCAAAAAAAACAAAAAGTTGATCGGTAGTACTACAGGGCAGGTAATCTAAATCGATATCTATTTAATTATTAAAAGAGGGACTTTCCGGTTCCGATAGGAAGCTGTAGCGTTGGGGTTCATCCCCAACAATACGTTTTGACGAAGTAATTGCAAAACCTTGTCGTGTGATTGATCCGATTAATAGTTATTTAATTATTAAAAACTTTCCAGTTAAATGAGTCTCTTCGCTTTTTAAACTGCAAAAATATACGCCGGTACTTATATCTTTTGTGTCCCATTTGATTTTGTATTTTCCGGGATTCGTAAAGTCTTTTTTTAATTCGAAAACCTTTTGTCCCAGTATGTTATGTATCAAAAAACTTACGGTTCCTTTTTCTCTTACATCGATCAAGAAATCCTTTTTAGTCCCAGACATAATGGGCGAGAAGTTTAGATGCAAAGGTTTTTCTGCGTGAATCTCTTTGGTTTCGGAAATGTTTGGTTCTCCGGGAGATTTAAAACTGGTTTCAATAAAATCGGTTAAATTATCGTCTGTATCCGTGCCATCAGGGTATCTTGATAAGCTGTTGGTAATCGCTATATCAGGAGCCGGTGAGCCTTCACCGGTAAATTCGAAATCGCCGCTTCCGTATCCCAGAGCATCGATTGTTATTCCGTTGAATCGTACTTCTATATTATCGGGACCATTCTGGAAATCGACTTTGGTTGTAATCGTATCAAAATTTGTTACGCTGCTATCCTGCGCGATAACAAAAAGACCGTCGGAAGGTATCGAGTAACCGGTGAGATCTATATTATTATAATCTTTGCCGTTTAAGCCGTTTACTCCCACAACTTCTATCCCGTCCAGAGGTGCCCGGGCTGGACCGTATAATTCAACGAAACAGGCTGTGTCGTATCCCGGTGTGTCATAACAGATTTCATTGATTACAGTTTTTTTGTTACCAACGTAATAGGCGTTTGTATCGGAAGCTGTAATTGAGTCGTTATCGTCTTTTACCCATAGGTAATAAAAAACTGTATCTCCCGACGATTGTTCGGGAATATTAAAAAACAAAGTATCTCCGCCGATTGAAAAATGAGAAACGGCTGTATAAAAATCGAAATTGTTGATTCCGTAATAAAGTAAATCGTCCGTTAAATTACCGTCAGCTAATATTACAGCGTAAACAGTTTCTTCATCTGTTTCGGAAGGATGAGTGGGTTTATGCCAGAGTCTTTTAATATAAGGTGGCAGAGGATCCGTGCTGGAAATAAATTCCGCGTCGTCGATATAAAAAACAGCGTCGCCATCCCAATCGTCGTCTATATCATACGCTCTCAAAGCAAGCCTTCCCGAATCTGCATTATAAGGAGCGTTTACCGTCATTTCGAGCTGTTGCCAATTTGTGCTGTCGATTGAATAAGGTCCACCAAAATCATTATCTCCCGAATTCCAGAAAGCTGCCAGTTTGAGCCTGCCTGCGGGGTCATTGTCATAAACCCATGCCCTGAGAGTACACGGCGCTCCGGGAGAAATTTTTACAGGGTCGCTTATTAAATCAGCATTTTTTTGGTCTTGTGTGATAAGAGAATCCTTAAGACTGAAATTACCTTCGTGAACAAATTCTTCTTCCATGAAAACCGTAATATCCGGATCAGTGGTCCAGCTATCGGGAGAGTTACCCGTCCACGATTCGAATCCCGGGTTATCGAGCAGATTGTCCGCATGAAGAAAGAGAACAAAAAAAATATTTAGAATAGTCAGTATGTATGTCTTTTTCATAATTTCCCCCTTAATTTAAGTTTTTTTATAAGAAGTATTATAGTGATTATTTTTATAATGTCAAGAAAAAAAATCAACGGTATACATACCAATGGGCTTAGACTTTCTTTGAAAAGTGTCAAGGGAGGTGAAATTTTTCTTTTTTAGCTCCCTTTTAAATTAATATAGAAATATATCTCCGGGTAACTTTTTTTTCTTCTTATTCTTCTTTTGATGCTTCATCCCTTTATTAAAAAACAGAACACATGATTCCACGGATAAACTCAGGATTTTTTTTATTACCCCTTGTTAAATTTTCTTAATCACTTAATTTATTATTAAAAACATAATGACCTGCGTTTTATAATGTAGCCGATAATTTAGTTGATTGATCCATTAATGTAGAGCAAATCTGGACTATTTTGAGATAAAATATTTTTAAATTGGTTGAAAGCAAAGGAGGTTCAATTGAGAGTTACAATTTTATACGATAATACAAGTTATCGAGAGGATATCAGGTCCGATTGGGGTTTTTCCAGTTTGGTAGAAATTGAAGGAAGAAAAAAAATTCTTTTTGATACCGGAGGTAACGGAACCATACTTCTGGAAAATATGAAAAAGCTTGATGTCGAGCCTGACGAAATAGATAGCATTTTTATATCGCACGCTCATTTTGACCATGTGGGCGGTTTATCTACCTTTCTTGACCAGAATTCGGATGTAACGATCTGGATTCCACCATCTTTTAGAGGCGTTAAAAGGGGCAGAGTCGTTAAAATAACAGAACCCGAAGAAATCGATTCAGGTGTTTATTCTACCGGTGAGTTGAGCGGAATAGAACAGAGCATGGCGGTAAAAACTGACGTGGGTTTGGTTTTGATTGTTGGTTGTTCTCATCCTTATATGGGTGATATATTGGACGCTGCTCGTCAATTCGGAGAAATTTACGGAATAATTGGAGGTTTGCATGGATTTAACGATTTTGAATTGTTTGAAAACCTGGAATTGATTTGCCCGACTCACTGCACCCAACATAAAGAAGAAATAAAAAATTTATATCCCGATAAATGTATAGAAGGTGGCGCAGGCAGGATTATAGAGATTTAGTAAGAATAAAATTTTATCCAATTAATCTGGTAAATGCATGTCCCTTCAACCAAAAATTAAACTTTAGTTGATATTAACAATCGATTGTGATCGTGCTTTCCCCAACCGTATAGGAACTCTACGCGCGTCTGAATAACAGAGCTTAAATAACGCTTTATTCTAAATCGTTTATAAGAATAAGACTCGAGTAACCATTCTCCAAATAATACCTTTTTACTACCGCTTAGCGAAATTTTAGCCTATGAAAAATTTCACCTCCCTTGACACTTTTCAAAGAAGGTCTAACCTCAGATACTAATCAGGTAAATTTGTATTTTTATGTATTGATACCCCAATCAAATCTGATTTTTAAATGCATAATAAATCTAAGTAATTATAATCCTTGCGGCTTCTTGGTTAACATTCTGATTAAATGGAATAAAAGTATAATTGGGGGTTGACAAATGTAGTTTCCAATATATCATACGATTGAATTAGTGATTTGAATCACAAAATAGGTATTGAGAAATTTGGAGAAAGAAATGGGTATTTATTTTTTAAGTGGTTCTAAGATAAGTGATTTAATGAATGTACTGTTTGATTACGGCGATATTTTTGCTGCCAGGGAAACAGAAGTAGCTTCGAACAGAAATTCTAAATCCGGTATATTTGTAACCCGGCTAAGCACGGAAAATATTCAAAATTATAGAGTTCCCGGATTTAGAGCTTTCGATAATTTTAAATCGTTTGTACTGTCCGCCAGGACAAAAATCGCGGATTATCCGGCTGAAGAATGGGCCGACATTAAAGAATCAAGGGAGAAGAAGGTGCTTGTAGGTCTTAAAGCCTGTGATCTTATATCGTTTGATATTTTGGATAAGGTTTTTCTGGACGATAAAGATTTCGTAGATCCATTCTACAGCAATAGAAGAAAGTCTCTAATTGTTGTGTCTTCGGATTGTACATATTCGAAAGATACCTGTTTTTGCAATCTTATGGGAAATTTTCCCTATCCGCAGAGTGGTTTCGATATTAATCTTTCTGAAATTGGCGGAGGATATTTATTGGAGATCGGAAGCGATATAGGTGATGAGATTCTGGGAAAGTTAGTGCTCCCCGTAGCCAAAGAAAATCAAATTTTAGAAAGAGATAAAAACAGGAAAAAAGTTTTAGAAAATTTAGAAAGAAACAATTTCGCGTATAAAGAAGCTTTTTCTAACCCCGAGAAGATAGTTGCGAAAGCTTTTAATACGGATGCGGGTTGGGATCTCGGAAGTACCTGTGTTTCCTGCGGCGCCTGCACAAATGTATGCCCCGTTTGTTATTGTTTTACGCTTTTCGACAGGAAGGGTAATAAAAAAGAACAGTATAAAAGATACATGGTCTGGGATTCGTGCCAGTTTAAGGGATTTTCACAGATGGCCGGCAACATGAATCCGCGTTTTGCTCATATGGATCAGTTTAAAAACAGATATTATCATAAATTTTACCGTTTTTATGAAAGATATAAAGTTTACAAATGTACCGGTTGCGGCAGGTGTATCGATAATTGTCTGGGCGATATCGATATGAGAGAAGTCCTGAGCGGTGTTTTTGCGTCTTCCGAGAAGGGGAAATAAATGGAAAATATATATTATCCCAGGCAGGCGACTTTGAAAAATATCAAGGAGGAAACTCCGACCATAAAAACTTATCGATTTAAATTAGATAAAAAATTAAAGTTTAAAGCCGGTCAGTTTATGCAGCTTACGGTGCCGGGTGTAGGGGAGGCGCCTTTTACGCCTTCTTCCGCTCCAGGTGAAGTTAAGGAAATGGATATAACCATTATGAGAACCGGTAATGTGACCGATAAGCTTCATGATGAGGCAAAAGTGGGAGATACTCTTGCTCTTCGCGGACCTTTCGGTAAGGGTTATCCGATGGATAAATTCGAAGGGAAGGAAGTTTTGATTGTGGGAGGAGGTGTTGGTTTAGCTCCCCTGAGAGCTTTGATTTACGCATTGTTTGATAGGATAGATAAGATAAAAAAGATTCATATTTGTTACGGCGCGAAAAGTCCCGCTGATCAGTGCTTTAAAGATGAGTACAAGATGTGGGATAAGAAAAAAAAAGTTTCCGTAAACCTAACAATAGATAAGACTCACCCGGATTGGAAAGGTCAAGTTGGTCTTGTAACCTGTTTGCTGGAACCGGATTGCCTTTGTGAAGGTGAGGTCGATGTCTCGAATTCTTATGCCGTTTCCTGCGGTCCGGAAGTGATGTTGAAATTTGTAACCTTTAAATTGCTCGACGTCGGTTTTAAGCCCGAACAAATTTACCTTTCTATGAACAGAAGAATGAGCTGTGGCGTCGGCAAATGCGCGCGCTGCAATATTGGTCCTTATTATCTCTGTAAAGACGGTCCCGATATGTGCTACGCGGATATAAAGGATTATCCCAATGTCTTCGGTTGAAGAATATAGGACGAAGTGTACCTTCTGTTCTGTTCAGGACGATATAATCCTGAAGAGAAAATCGGCGGAAGCGGCTTTTTTTGGAAAAGATTCTTTCTTTAAACTTTATTATGATGAAAAAAGTGACAGAGGTTTGTGTCCAAGAGGTAATTTTACTCTCGAGCTTTTGCATTCTCCTTATCGCCTCAGAAACGCGGAGCTTTTCGGAGAAAGTTGTACGGTAGAAAAAGCAATAGAAGGTTCTGTTTCTGAGTTGAAGAGAATAATAGAAAAGGAAAATAACATCGCGATTTTGATAAGCGGCAATCATACTCTTGAAGAAGCGTATCTCGCCAGGGAACTTTCGGAAGCTTTAAATACGAATCTTTTAGGTCTTTTTCCTTTCGAAGATGAAGCGTTATTATCGGTAAAAAACAATTTTTCCTTTAAAGATTTGAACGAAGGAGATCTGGTGTTAACGGTAGGAGATGTTTTTTCTCTTTCGCCGACTCTGGCAAAACCGATACTCGATGCTCGTAATAAGAAGAGAGGCAATCGCCTGGTTTCGCTTGACGTTATTAAAAGCAGAGTTTCACTCTTCGCGGAACATTTTAATGTTAAAATGGGTTATATGTCTTATTTTCTGTCGGTTCTTTTAAACTATCTCGAAGGTAAAATTAGATTAAAGCCGGATGAAATTGTTGCAGGTATATCCTCGACAAGAATAAAAGATCTGGCAGAAATACTTGTTAACGCGGAGAACGGTCAGATACTATTCTCAAATATTTACGGGCATTTTACCAATCCATTTTCTATCGTGGGTAGACTTTCCAGAATTTCGGAAATAACTGAAAACAGATTTGCGGTTATTCCCATCGGACAAAATTCACTCGGTGTGGGTAGAATTATTGGTGATTTTAACAACAAAAAAATTATGGACGCTTTGAAGGAGAAAAAAATCGAAGGTTTAATAATTCTCGGAGGAAATCCGTTTGAGTTTATTCCCGGTTTCGAAGAGATATTCGATTATTTAAACTTTGTAATGTCTACGGATTTCTTTAAAGGTTCCAATGAGTCTGAATGTATTATTCCTTCCGCTTTTTCTTTTGAGAAAAGAGGTACTTTAATTTCTCTTGAAGAAAAGATCGTAAATTTAGGTGAATCTATTTCCCCTGTAGGAGAAGCGGTTTCCGATGGTGATTTTATAAGCAGTCTGCTTTTAAAACTTAAAGGATCGAGAGCAAAAGCGAAAGTTTCTATTCCTAAGGTACTTCCTTTTTCGGATTCCTCTGATAATAAAAAACCATCTTCTTTAACAAATAAAAAATTTCCTTTTGCGGTAGTCGGTATAGGTTTACCTTTTCATCACCACAGGGGAGAGATAACAAGAAAAGTTAAATGGAATGAGGATAAGAAGGAGCCTTATGTATATATTAATCCTGCTACTGTGGAAAAATTTTCGCTTAAGGATAAAGTCAAGATCGAAACGCCCAACGGTTCTTTCGTTTTTACGGTAGAAAATTGCGGTGATTTACCTTTTAATATCCCTGAAAATATCATAGCCGTACCGATTCATTTTCCACAAAGCATGAAATTGTTCGTTGCGGATTCCGATTCGGATGGTATTATTTCTCCGGGATTTGAGAAAGCGAGAATTGTAAAATGAAGAAACAGAAAGAGAAAAAAGAAAAAAGAGTGGTTCTTAATGTGGACAGATGTATTTCGTGTCACGCCTGTGACGTCGCGTGTCATGAAAGCCATTCTGAAAAATTTCCTCTTTCCCGTTCGAAATTTGACATAAATATAGATTTACCTTTACATTGCAAGCATTGTAAGGACGCTTCGTGTGTGGCTGTCTGTCCCGTTGAAGCTCTGGAGAAAAGAGAAGATGGTATTGTATATCACAATAATTTCAGATGCATCGGTTGCCTTTCATGTACAATAGCCTGCCCATTCGGTGTTTTGTCCGTAAAAAGGGTTCGTCATATCGTTTCCAAGTGTGATCTTTGTTCTGATATGCTGGAGGAAGGAAAAGACCCCAGGTGCGTGCAGACCTGCACCAGCGGAGCGCTCTCGTTCGAGGAAATAACTTATGAGGAAGAAATAGAGAGAGACCGCGTGGACGCTAGGATTAAGGCAAAACCCTGGAGAAGATTATGAAGTTATTATTTTATTATCTGGTTTTTCCCGGATTTGTATTCGCTTCCGTAGTGGGTCTTTTAACCGTCTGGCTGGACAGAAAAGTTTCCGCCAGAGTGCAGTGGAGATATGGTCCTCCATGGTATCAGGGATTCGCGGATATAGGTAAGTTGCTCTATAAAGAGGTAATCATACCCCGGGAAGCTTTCGGGTCCGGTTTTGTTACTGCTCCCCTCTTTGGGCTTGCCGCTGTGACGCTGGGAGTTACAATCCTTTGTGTTTCTTTTTTTGGTATGAACGATGGATTCATAGGAGATATAATAGTCGTGTGGTATCTGTTTGCCATACCCGCCATAGCTCTTATTTATGTGGGTTCGACCTCCGGGAATCCTTTGAGTTCGGTAGGGGTATCAAGAGAGATAAAGTTACTCCTATCCTATGACTTGCCCATGATTATAATTATTGTTATGATGGCTTCAAAAGCGGGAAGTTTTTCTATACAGGGTATTATGGATTGGCAGAGAGCTAACGGGTCTAATATATCGAGCTGGTATGGAATTTTGGGTTTCGCGGTTTCTATATTCTGCATTCAGGCGAAGCTGGGAAGAGTGCCTTTCGATTTGCCCGAAGCGGAAACCGAGCTTGGTTCCGGAATTTTAATAGAACTTTCCGGAGGTCTGCTCGCGGCTTATGAATTAAGTAAAGCTATCATGCTTTTTGGTTTGCCAATGTTTTTAATTATCCTTTTCCGGGGAAAGGGAATTATCGGTGGTATTTTAATGTATTTGTTAATAGTGGTGTTATTGATATTGATTAAAAACACCAATCCCAGAGTTAGAATCGACCACGCCATGAAATATTTCTGGGGCTGGATGAGCGGAGCCGCTATTTTAGCGGGAATTCTCGCTTATTTTGGAGTATAGATGGATATTCTGAAGAAATCTTTTAAGAAATCTATATGGGTTTTTCACCTGTCGACAGCAGCGTGTAATAACTGCGATATCGAAGTTCTGGAACTTCTTACTCCCCGTTATGATGTGGAAAGGTTCGGAATTAAGTTGGTTGGCAGTCCGCGACACGCGGATGCGTTACTCGTATGCGGTTCTGTTAACGCTCACGCTAAACCCAGACTTCTGGAAGTTTATCGTCAGACGCCAAAACCGTGTTTAGTGGTTGCTTTCGGGTCCTGCGGTTGTTCTTCCGGTATATTCAGAGACAGCTACTCGATTGTGGGTCCGGTGGATAAAGTTTTAAAAGAAGAGGATCCGGATGTTAAAATTGTATATATTCCCGGTTGTCCTCCGAAACCGGAAGCTATGATAGAAGGTATAATTAAGGGGTTGGAGGCTATCTGATGGCTAAGAAAAAGAATGTAAAAGTTATGGATGATTTGAAGAAAAAATTAAAAAAGAAAATAATCGACATTTCAAAGCCGCGGGAAAAAAGAATATATATCAGGGTGACACCGGAAAGAGCTGCCGAGGTAGTGGAATATTTGTTTAAGAAATACAAATGTAAATTTTGTACGGCTACAGGTATAGATATGAGAGAAGGTATAGAAATAATCTATCATCTGGCAAGAGAAGATAAAAATATGGTTATAAATGTGAAAACCCTTGTTCCTTATTCAAATCTCGAAATCGAGTCCATAGGAAAGAAAATTCCTGCTTTTCGCTGGATAGAGAGAGAAATAAACGAGATGCTGGGTGTTGATTTTAAGGGGCATCCCGATATGAGAAGACTGCTTCTGGCGGATTCGTTTCCGAAGGGTAAATTTCCTTTGAGAAAAGATTTCAAAAATTCGGACGTAACGGACGAAGATTATGATTATGAGAGGTCGGGAATATGAAACAAACGATAATTCCTCTGGGTCCATATCATCCATTGCTCGAAGAGCCGGAGCACTTTAAGCTTTATGTGGAAGGAGAAAGGGTTGTGGATCTCGATGTCGAGATAGGTTACAACCACAGGGGTATAGAAAAATTATCGGAAGTGAAAACATGGGATCAGGTTCCGTATCTGGTCGAGCGTATTTGCGGAATATGTTCTACCTCTCATCCCATGGCTTATTGCCTGGCGGTCGAGGATCTGATCGGCTGCGAGATTCCTGAAAGGGCTCAATTGATAAGAGTTGTTGTTTGTGAACTTGAAAGAATACATTCTCACCTTTTATGGGTAGGGCTCGCCGGACATTTTATCGGATATAATACTGTCTGGATGTGGGCATGGAAATATAGAGAAACTATTTTAGAAATATGCGAGAAGCTAACCGGTAACCGGAATCACTATGCGATGTTTAAACCCGGGGGGGTGAGAAGAGATTTCAATAAAGAGCAGGTAGATTACGGTCTGGAAAGAATCGTGGAAATGGAGAAACCTATTAGATTGCTAACAGACGCTATTCTGGATGATCCCGTGATCCATAAAAGACTTAAAGGTATAGGAGTTTTAACAAAAAAAGACGCGGTCAGTTATTCCGCGCTCGGACCCACAAGCCGCGGTTCGGGAGTTCCCTGGGATGTAAGGCACGATGAACCTCTGGACGGTTTTAAGGATCTTAAATGGAAAGTTATAGTACAGGAAGACGGGGACGTTTTCAGCAAGGGTGTGGTCCGTCTCCTCGAATGTTTCGAGTCTATCTCTATGATAAAACAGGCTCTGGTAAAACTCCCCGAAGGCGGTGTAATAGACGCTGATATAAGAGAAATTCCCATGGGAGAGGGTTGCGGCAGGTATGAAGCTCCCAGAGGAGAGGTTTTTCATTACGTGCGAAGCGATGGTTCCAATATGCCCTACCGCCATAAGGTAAGAGCTCCCACTTTTAATAACCTTCCTACTTTTAAGGCTTCTTGCAAGGGTGAAACAATCGCCGATGTTGCTTTGATTACCGCTTCCATCGATCCGTGCTATTGTTGTACGGAAAGGGTCGCCGTTGTGGACAAAAACAATAACGAAAAAATATTGAGGGAAAAAGACTTGTTAAAACTGAGTGTGGATAAGACGCATAATATTATGAAAAGATTAGGGAAAACACCGCCTCTTTATAACATGGAGATATGATGCCGGATAGTATATTATTATATCCGATTTTAATACCTTTCTGCGCCGGGATTGCATCCCTGATTATTCCACGCTTAAAAAGATTGAAGCAGTTGATGGCAGTTGCCGTAACTCTTTATCTCCTTGTTCTCTCTTACCGTTTGTTTAGTTTGACGGGTATCGCGGAAGAATTATTGTCCTTTGATTTCTTGAATTACCGCGCTGATTTTATGCTTCAGCTGAATCAGATTAGCGGTTTTATGCTTTTATTTACTTATTTATTCGGTTTTTTGATTTCTATATATATCTTTAGCTCTCGAAGCGAAGTGGAAACAGGCGATAACCAGTTCATGGCTTATTTCTTCTGGACTCTCGCCGGAGCTTCCGGAGTATTTTTGTCTACAAATTTATTATCATTGCTTATTTTCTGGGAAATGGTAACGGCTGTTTTTTTCCTCTATCTGAATTCGAATAAAACTAAAGCCGCTTCTGAGGCTGCACGGAAAACTTATGTGATACTCGGTTTTGCCGACGCGTTTTTCCTGTTCGGTATAGGTTATATCTGGGTTACTCTGGGTACTCTCGACATCGGTTTAATTAATATTTATACAGCTTCCGGAGTACTTCCCAAAATAGCATTTTTCTCTTTTGTGGTCGCTGCTCTTGCTAAAGCCGGAGCTATACCCTTCCATACCTGGATTCCGGCGATCTCGGAAGAAACACCCGTATCTGTAATGGCGTTTATTCCGGGTTCGATGGATAAACTGCTGGGGATCTATTTGCTTGCTATGACTATGTTGAAATTTTTTAATGTGGAGCCGGGGTTGAGTTTTGTTGTTATGCTCGTAGGCGCTCTTACCATTATTATCGGTGTTCTCATGGCTCTTGTTCAGCATAATCTTAAAAGATTACTTTCTTATCACGCGGTCAGTCAGGTCGGATATATGGTTCTTGGTATCGCGAGCGGAAACCCCATCGGTATTTTGGGCGGCTTATTTCATATGCTGAATAACGCTGTATATAAAGGAGGTTTGTTTCTCTGCGCCGGCGCGATTGAGAAAGAAACCGGTACAACCGAATTAGAAGATTTAGGCGGATTATACAGAAAAATGCCTTTATTAATGATTTCCAATTTAATTCTCGCGCTTGCTATTTCAGGAGTTCCTCCATTAAGCGGATTCGCTTCAAAATGGATGGTTTATCAGGGTGTTTTAGGCGCGGGTCAACCTGTGTTTTTGATTCTGGCGATTTTCGGCAGCGCTTTAACTCTCGCTTCTTTCCTGAAAGTTATTTATTCTGTTTATTTCGGAGGAGCTTCTAAAGTTTACGACAGAGCGAGAAAGCCGTCTTTACTTATGACCGCTCCTATTTCGGTTTTAGCTGCGTTATGTCTCTTTTTCGGGATTCTGGCAGGTTTTATTGTCAGCCTGTTCTTTGTTCCTATGGAATTCAATGTGTTTTCCGGAGTAACTGTCTCTGCTGTTTTTGCCGAGTTGGATTTTGCCAATACCCTCTGGAATCCTTATCTGGCTACGATCGCGATTATTGTCGGATTGATAATAGGCATAATAATCTATTTAATAGGAAGAGTATTTAATTATAAGGAGCAGCCTGTTTTTACGGGAGGCGAAAGATTCGATCTGGAAGAAAGAAGGTTTCCGGGCACGGGTCTTTATATTACTATTTTAGAACTTCCTTTTATAGGAACATTTCTTAAAGACAGTGAAAAAGGCGCGTATGATTTATACAATATAATAAAACTTACGGGGTGGAAAACCATAGTAGAAAAATTGAAGAAGCTGCATGACGGTATTTTATCGACTTATTTGTCGTGGTGTATCGTGGGATTAATGATAATTATGTTTGTTTTAATGATGAACAGGTAGGTTATGATATGAATATTATGTTATTGCTGCATCTGCTTATCGGCTTTATGATTGTCGGGGCTATTGTAACGGTGGAAATAAAAAATATGCTTTCGGCTGTTATATCCGTAGGTGCGGTCGGTTTTATACTTTCGATGACTTTTCTTTTTCTGGGAGCGCCCGATATAGCAATAACACAGGTTATAGTAGAGGTTCTGTCTTTGATACTTTTAATAAGAGCTACGATAAATGTGGATAATGTGGCGATCGAAGAAAAAGGGGAATCCATTTTTTCTAACAGAACCACCTTAATTTTTGTGGGCATAATTCTCGTTTTCGCGTGGATCGCGTTTCAGTCTCTTCCGATATTCGGAGAGCCGAGTATGAGAGTTTCTCGTTATTATCTTCTAAATGCCTACGGTAAGGTAGGAGCTTCTAATATCGTGGCATCTATTATCCTCGACTTCAGAGCTTATGATACTTTCGGTGAATTGCTGGTTCTTTTTACTTCTATAAGCGGCGCTTTTGCCATTTTGCGCAGGGGTAAAGTCGATAAACATAAAGATCATCTCAGGATAGATCTGGAGAGATAAATGAAGAAAAAAAATGGAAGCGGTATGAGTAGTATAGTGAAGGTCATAGCCAGAGTTATGGTAGGCTTTATGATGCTTTTTGCCGGTTATTTCATACTTCTCGGAGATGAGGTGCCCGGGGGTGGTTTCCCCGCGGGTGTAATGCTTGCGCTTGCTTATATTTTAATAACGCTCGCTTACGGCAGAGAATTTGTGGAAAAAAAATTGCCTGGAGTGACAGCTTCGAAATTGACCGACGTGGGAGTATTGATATTTTTATTTATGGGAATTTTAGGGCTTTATTTTTCCGGGACTTTCCTGGATAACTTTTTGAAGAATAAAGATTGGTGGTTCTTCTCATCCGGAACTATAATAATAAATGATGTGGCTGTGGCTCTTACCGTTGGAATGAGCCTCTATTTAATATTCTTAGCGCTTGCCATCTTTGGCAGGGTTGTTTGCGAAGGAACCTTATGCAGGGATTTAGGCAGAGAGCCCGGGGAGGAAAAATAATGACTCTGTATTTTTTAGACTTTTTGCTTTTTATGATTGGTTTATACGCGCTTGTGACCAAAAGACATATTGTTAAAAAAATACTCGGAGTCGCCATAATGGAGTATTCCGTTAATCTATTTCTTATACTTATTGGTTTTAAGATGTCCGGAGCTTCGCCGATTTTAATGAAAGATATGGATTTTGTCACTTTCGTGCATACGGCCGTGGATCCGTTACCCCAGGCGCTTGTGCTTACTTCTATTGTTATCGGTCTGGGAACGCTTGCTCTGATGGTGGCGATAGCGATAAGATTATATGAGAGATATGGGACTTTTGATATGCACGAAATAAACAGGCTTAGAGGATAGAGATGGAAAGGATTTTACCTCTTTTTGTTATAATACCGGTTTTTAGCGCGGTTTCAACCCTGCTCGTCAGCAGGTGGGAAAGGAGAAAGTTCCCGAGGATATGGTCTATTCTTACAGTTTCTTCGCTGATTGTATTACTTTATTTTATCTGGAATCAAGGTGTCTTGGTGCATGAAATGGGGGGATGGAAGGCTCCTTTCGGAATAGTGATGATGAAGGATTCCTTAACGCGTTTTATGCTGTTGATAATAAACGGGGTGGCTTTAATTACACTGTTATACTCTTATTCTTACATTCTGAAACGCGAAGATTATCTTCGCTTCTTTTCGATGTTTTTACTGATGCTCGCGGGTATGAACGGAGTCGCTCTTACGGGAGATTTATTTAATCTTTTCATATTTTTAGAAATCGCTTCCATAGCTTCTTATGTTCTTGTCGGTTACGATATAGGCGCGGAAGAATTGGAAGCCGCTTTTAAATATCTTATTATGGGAGTTCTGGCATCTATGTCTATTTTGATAGGGATTGCTATAGTTTATTCGGTGACAGGTTCCGTCAATATGGCTGATATAGCCCGATTTATAGAGGCTAATAATATAGTGGACAATAAAGCAATTCTTATGGCGACCGGATTGTTTATTCTGGGATTCGGGCTGAAAGCGGGATTTGTTCCTTTTCACGCGTGGCTTCCGGATGCTCATCCTTCAGCTCCTGCTCCCATTTCGGCGATGCTTTCGGGTGTTCTGATAAAGTCTTTAGGAATTTATCCGCTGATCAGAATTTTTTACAATGTGATACCGATGTCCCCTGTTGTTTCGAATATATTTATCTTTTTGGGTTCTCTTTCGATGATAGTAGGAGCGTTAATGGGTTCCGGACAGATAGATATAAAAAGGCTTTTCGCCTTCCACTCTGTTTCCCAGATGGGATATATTATAGTGGGAGTCGGTCTGGGTACCCCACTTGGTCTAATTGGAGCTCTTTTCCATCTTTTAAACCATTCGGTTTTTAAGTCTTTGCTTTTTCTGTCTTCCGGCGCGATTCAAAGCAGCACCGGTACCAGAAATATGAAGGAACTCGGCGGATTGAGAGAGAAAATGCCCGTGACTTCGGGAAGTACCGTGGTGGGAGCTCTATCGATTTCCGGAGTTCCTCCCTTTAACGGATTCTGGAGTAAATTAATTATAATTCTTGCCGCGTTTCAGGCGAAAAATATGTGGGCGGCTTCAGCTCTTGTTTTAACAGCTTTTTTGACTCTTATGTGTTTTGTTAAATTCCAGAGACACGCCATTTTCGGTAAAATATCCGATACGGTGAAGCGTTCTGAAGAAGCGCCTCTGCCCATGCTGATGTCGCTTGTAATTATGGGGCTTCTTTGCCTTCTAATCGGTTTGTTTAATCAGAATATTATAGCAAATATTATAGCTCCTGCTCAAGAAGTTTTACTGAATAAAGGGGCTTATATAATGTCGGTCCTCGGTATGGCTGGGGGAGGATAGATGAAGAAGAGAATCGCTCAATTTTTTATATACTTTTTGATGTGGCTGTTTATAACCTGGTCTTTGGATGTAAAACATCTCTTAGTGGGAGTCGTCGTGTCTTTAATTGTCACATTTCTCACTCGCGATCTTTTCCCCGATGAACTGGTTCGTTTGCTAAATCCCGTGAGATTACTGCTCGCGATTTTCTATATACCATATCTTTTGTATTATATTTTACTGGCTAATCTGGATGTGGCTTACAGGGTTCTTAATCCGAATTTGCCTATAAATCCGGGAATTATTAAGGTAAAAACTTCGCTGAAAAATGAGTTCGCCAGGACTATTCTCGCGAATTCCGTTACGCTAACCCCGGGAACCCTTACCGTGGATGTGAATGGCGATAATTTTTATGTTCACTGGATAAATGTATCCAGCGATGATCCTAAAGTACAGAAAAAAATAATCTTAGGAAGGTTTGAAAGAGTACTCAGGAGGATTTTCGAATAATGTTTACTTTTTTCTTTGTTTTGATGATAATAGCTTCTTTTATGTGTCTCTACAGGGTAATGGTTGGACCCACTCCTCCCGATCGGATGGTGGCGATAGACATACTCGGTATTCTTGTGGTGGGAATGTGCGCTTTGTACGCGGCTTACACCAAAAAAGGTTTTTATCTTTATATTGCGATTTCCTGGGCGATACTTTCTTTTGTCGGTACTCTCGCGCTTGTTAAATTTCTGGAAGGCAGGGGTTTCGATGAATAGTAATATCGCTTTAGGTTTTGTTATTGTGGGAGTAGTTTTTGATTTACTGGGTTGTCTCGGTTTGATAAGGCTTCCGGATATTTATAATAGGTTGCAGGCTGCGACGAAATCCGTTACTCTCGGGACATGCGCGATACTTTTTGGAGTCGCGCTGGAATTTGGCATTTTTAGTTCGGGTGGAATAAAAGCTTTGATTTGTATTCTGTTTGTAATCATTACTTCTCCTACTGCCGCGCACGCGCTATCTAAAGGTTCACACATGAGCGGATTTAAACTCTGGGAGGGAAGCAAAGTGGATAAATTGGAAAAGGATAAGAAAAAATAAATGGCAATAAAAAAACCTAAAATAAGAGAGCTCGGAGAAGCTATAAAGGCAGTTGTTAAAGGGCCTTTCACGACAAAATTCCCTTTCGAACCTCCTCATATTATACCGGAATTCAGAGGGTTTCCAGAATATCAGGATGAAGGTTGTGTTAGATGCGGAGCGTGCGCTGAAGTTTGCCCCGCTCGAGCAATTGAGGTAGAGGAATACGAAAAAGACGGTAAGAAGTTCAGAACGATGCGTTTTTGTTATGATATATGTTTACTCTGCGGGCAATGCGGAGCTTTGTGTACAACGGGGGAGGGTATAGAATATACCAACAAATACGCTAAAAATACTTTCGATAGAAGTGAGGCGATTCAGGAAGTCGAGGATGAGCTTGTAGAATGTGAAAAGTGCGGTAAGGTAATAACGACAAAAAAACATCTCGATTGGATTTTTGAGCGTTTGGGTGAAAAAGCCTACGCTAATCCTACGATCGTGCTCGCGAAGCATGTTCCCATGGGTGTCGCGGATAAAGAAGAGAAAATAAAAGAAATTTGCGAATTTAATAGGGAAGACTGGTATAGAGTTCTCTGTCCGGAATGCCGAAGAGCCGCCTGGATGAAAGAAAACTTCCAGTAAAAAAAGAATTTACCACAGAGACCACAGAAAAAAACACACAGAGTACACAGCAATTTTTTCTCTGCGTTCTTTGCGTCTTTGCGGTGAATTTTTCTTGTGGTAATCTTGTGTGATCTGTGGTTTCTGTTTGTGAGGTTTTTACAGGTCGTAACTAATTTCGAAAGTGTTTCCTTCTCTTTTGGTTGTTACGGGATAGCCTGAATTATGGAAAACAGCCAGCATGCGCTGGTTGTCTGTAAGCATAACGGCTTCAAATCCTTCTATTCCTCTCTTCTTTGCTATTTCGGTTAATATATTTAATAAATATGTTCCTATTCCTTTTTCCTGCCAATCGTCCCTTACAAGAAAAGAAACTTCTGCCCGATTTTTTGTTTCTATATAGTAATATCTTCCCACCCCGACTATTTCTTCTCCGCCGGTGCCCTGGGTTAAGCCTACGATTGCCATGTCTTTTGTAAGGTCTATATTTGTGAATTCCTGTATGAATTCGTGGGGAAATGTTTTGATATCTTTGAAAAATCTAAAGGCGATAGACTTTTCTGAACAGGTGTACAACATATCCCTCAACATTTTTTCATCGGTTGGTTTAATCGGTCGTAAGAATAATGCTGTTCCGTCACGCAGGGCGACGCGTCTTTCCATTTCTTTCGGGTACTTGGTTGTTCTCGGAAGTAATTCTTTTTGGTCGGGATATATGTAATTTCGATTTTTGGCTTCATTGAGAATTTCGTTTCGATAATCAGGATGAGCTATTTCCGCTAAAGCCAATACTCTTTCACGGATACTCTTTCCGAATAAGTACGCGATACCGTATTCGGTTACCACATAGTGAACATCTCCTCTGGTAGTTACTACTCCCGCGCCTTCCGTTAATTTAGGAACTATTCTGGAAATCGAACCTCCTTTTGCTGTTGAAGGGCATGTGATTATAGCTCTGCCGTTTTTTGCCCGAGCCGCTCCTCTGTTGAAATCGACCTGTCCCCCGATGCCGCTGTAAAAATCGTAACCTATAGAATCGGAGCATACCTGACCGGTCATATCTATTTCCAGCGCTACGTTTATGGCGACCATATTGTTATGCTGACTGATTACGAAAGGATCGTTTACGTATTCGGAAGGTCTAAATTCGAACATTTGATTTTCGTGTATGTAATCGTATAGTTTCCTTGTACCGTAACAAAAACTGGCTGTTACTTTTCCCCTGTTGATTGTTTTTCTTTTCCCGTTAATGATTCCGTCCTCTATTAGAGGAATAATCGCGTCATTAAACATTTCTGTGTGGATGCCTATATCTTTTTTAGTGTGGAGATACTTTAAAACGGTTTGGGGTATGTTACCTATACCGACTTCGACAGTATCACCGTCCGATATAAGGGAAGCAACATTTTTGGCTATTTCATCCACGCTCTCGTCGGGTTCCGGAACTTGATACTCGAGAATTTCTTTGTCGCTCTCTACTATGGTATCTACCATATCTATGGATATAAATGAATCTCCGAGAGTTCGAGGCATCTTTTCGTTTACTTCCGCGATAACCATTAAGCTGTTTTCTACCGCTGATTTTACTATATCTACTGAAACTCCAAGGCTGAGATAGCCGTTTTTATCCGGGGGGCTCGTCTGTATAAGGGCAACATCTATAGGTATTATTCCGCGTTTGAACAGAAGAGGGATTTCGGAGAGGAAAATCGGCGTATAATCTCCTCTGCCGCTTACTATACCCTGTCTTACATTAGGGGCAAGAAAAAAGCTGCAGGTTCTGAACTTATCGCAGTACTCTTTCTGTATGTAGGGTGCGTTTCCCTGAGTTAAGAGATGATATATTTCCGCGTCCTTTATATTATTTTTTTCGTTGGAGAGTTCTTCTACCAGGAGTTGAGGTTGTCCGCAGCCCGTTCCTATGAAAATCCTCGACCCCGATTCTATCATTTTTATTGCCTGTAAAGCGGTTTTTAATTTGCTTTTATAAAGTTCTCTCCAGTTTGGCATTTAATTCGACTCCTTTGACAGAATTATTCTGGCATCGACCACATAAGTCCCTTCTCCCGGATGCCCTACTTTTAAAGGGTTAATATCTACCTCTTCAAATTCAGGAAAATCCATTACCAATTGTGAAAGCTGCAGTAAACTTGTAACAATAACTTGAATATCTACACCTCTTTGTCCTCTGACTCCCGTGAGAAGTTTATAGGTTTTAGTGCTTTCAATCATTCTCCTGCATTCTTCAGCGGTTATAGGAGCAAGACTGAAAGTAACATCTTTAAGTACTTCGACGAAAATACCTCCGAGACCGAACATGAGCATTGGTCCAAACTGGGGATCTTTTTTCATGCCCAGAATGACTTCTTTTCCGGAAGTTATCATTTCTTCCACAAGAACACCTCTGAGATCCGCCTCGGGCATTTTCTTTTTAACTCTCAACATCATCAGGTCAAAAGCATCCTCTACTTCTGTCGCGCTGCCCAGACCGATTTTAACACCGCCTACATCGGATTTATGAAGAATGTCCGGACTCGATATTTTCATGGCGACCGGATAACGCATCTCATTCGCGAACCTGACAGCTTCTTCAGAAGAAGACGCGAAATGCCCTTCGGGTATGGTCATGCCGTATGATTCCATTATTGTTTTAGCGTCGAATTCGCCTATTTCAAGAAGATTTCTGGAACGATAAGATTTTATAATCTTAATTACAGGATTTTTATTTACGGCAAATCGTTCGATAATACGAAGAGGTCTAGATTTATATTCGTTGTATTTTACCATCTCGGACATCGCTTTTGCCGCTCTATGGGGGACCGAATATTGCGGTATATGATTTTTTCTTAAAACATTTACTCCGTTTTTTACCGTATTAACTCCCATAAAACAGGTTATTACAGGTTTCGAATATTTTTTTGAGACTTTTACCAATTCTTCTGCTATCGCGTAATCATCCGTCATTTTTTGAGGTGTTAAGATAACCACGACTCCGTCGACAGATTTACTTTCGAGTACGCATCGAAGACTTTCCCTGTATCTTTCTTTGTCCGCGTCTCCAAGAACATCAACGGGATTGTTAACCGAAGCTGAAGGAGGAAGAAATTTTGAAAGTTTCGATTTGGTTTCCTCATCGATATTAACTACTTTTAAACCCGATAATTCAAGGGCATCCGACATCATAATTCCGGGACCACCCGCGTTTGTTATAACTGCTATTCTGTTTCCCTTGGGTAGAGGCTGATATGCAAGAGCGGTACATATATCAAATAAGTGTTCTATCGATTCTGCTCTAATTACTCCCAGTCTCTGAAAAGCGCAATCGTATGCTTTATCTGAACCCGCAAGGCTGCCCGTGTGGGAAGAAGCGGCTTTGGCGCCTGCTTCGCTTCTTCCCGATTTCAAAATAACTATAGGCTTAACCTTACCGACTCTTTCGGCTATACGCATAAATTCCTGTCCGCGTGAAATATCCTCAAGATATGAGGCTATAACTTTTGTGTTTTCGTCATTTTTTAAATACTCGAAGAAATCGACTTCGTCTATAGATGCTTTATTGCCTATCGAAGCTATAAGCGAAAAGCCCACTTTGTTTTCTTTCGCCCAGTCTTGAATGGAGGCAATAAGAGCTCCGGATTGAGATATTAATGCTATCTCACCGGGTTCGTCGAGTGATTGTCCGAATGCGGCGTTTAGTTTTTGCCAAGGATTTATTAACCCGAGGCAATTTGGACCCATCAAAGTGATTTCGGATAATCTGGCTTGCTGTACGAGTTCTTTTTGCGCTTTTTTGCCGTTTTCGTCGGTTTCTCCGAATCCTGAAGATATTACGATTACGGCTTTGACGCTTTTTTTCGCACAATCTTTCATTATGGAAAGAACAATATCACGGTTTACTACAATGACAGCGCAATCGATATTTTCAGGAACATCCGTTAGGGAAGGGTAACATTTAAGGTCGAGAATGGTATCGCTTTTGGGGTTTATGGGGTATACAGGACCTTCAAATCCTCCGTCCAGGATATTTTTTAGTATAGCATGTCCCACCTTTTGCGGATCGCTTGAAGCTCCCACGACAGCGATAGACTCGGGATACAATAAATTTTTAAAACTCATATTCGCAATCTTTATTTATCATTATATTTTCTTAATTTTCGAACCTTCTGTTTAAAAAACACTGAGTTATGTAAAAATCGTTCTTACATACGTTGGTTTATTTTATATTAATTGGAAAAGTGATAATGTCAAGAACGTAAATGACGGAAATATGTTTGAATATATTAAAAGGCTAAGAATATGAAATAAAACAGTTCGGATATGGCATTTGGGTTTTAGGAAAAAATTCAAAATTCAACATTTAAAATTTAAAATTAACATAGCGTCTTAGTACCTTCGCGGCTAAAACAAAAAAGGGGTTGACAAATTCATAAATATTATTATATTCTTTGTATAGCAAATCACTTTGTTATAGGAGGAAGAAATGGATAAAAAAGAGAGGATTCTTAAAGCGTTTATTTTGCTTTTGTTTTTTGGGTGCAGTCAAAAGTATGTCGATGCGGAGGGGGTCTCGCTCGATGATAAAGTTGTCGATTCCTGGGAAAAGTTGGATTGTAAGATTATCGAGCAAGATGAGCGGGGTTTTTCTTTAAATTGTCTGGTCAAAGACATTGTTGAGGTTAAGGGCTCTGCTAAAATAGGAGAATTTAGTAGGCGAGAAGAAAAGAGGAAGGCAGATATTCTGGTTGCTTCAGGTATGGGAATTATATATTCAGGTTTTCTCGGAAGTTACTATTATGTAAAGTCGCAGGATTATCTTACGGATGAGGTTTTTGAAACAGGGTGTTTTATATCTTCGGTTTCCTGTCTTACAGGACTTGCTATGATAGTCTGGGGGGGTAATAGTAGGTCTTCAGACATTAACTCCAGACGTGATTTTATAGAAATAGATACTATTTGTGTGGATAGTATGCTTATACCAAATAGTGAAATGGAAATATCGGTGGAGAAAACAAATTTTAAAAAAACATATTTGACTGATAAAAATGGTAATCTTGAATTGAAATTTGATGAAATAATCCCGGAACCCACGGAAGCAGATTCGGTTCTTAATCTTATAATTAAATACGAAGATATGGTCGATACGGTGGAGGTGATATTAGATAGTAGGCAGTAGAGAGCAGTTAGTAGTATAAAAAAACAACAAGAAAATTTCTGTGTTCTTTGTAGTTTCTCGGTTTTTTTCGTGTATTTTTAAAAGTAAATTCAAAATGGGATGTGGAGTTTAGAGTATTTCGTGTGTTTGGTGGTTAAAGAAAATTTTTCTTTGTGCCTTAGTGCCTTCGTGGCTATAAACAAATTTCTCGAAAATTACAATGATTACAAATTTTCTCGTTTGTCGTCTTTTTAAAGTTTTCTCTTGGAATCGGTATATTTTCGGAAACGTCTTCACAGAATGAATGCATTTCTTCCGTTTCTTTTTGTACCGTGTGTATGAAATTTTCTATCTGATAATTTTTGAATTGCAGTTCTTTCTCCCTGTAAGTGGGGTCGAGATATGCAGAAATAGCTTTAAATGTTTCCGGTTTGTTTTTTAAATGGTATGAAGCCCAGCAAACATATCCCGTTAATTGTTTGTCGTGCTTTTTTCTGTCCTCTTTTCCTGTTTTCCAGTCTATTATGTAATTTTCTTCTCCGAATGGAAAAAGAAAATCGACTTTACAATATGTTTTCATTCCGTCAAGACGGAATTCTCCGTATCCCGGAGGTTCTATAATCCATTTGTGTTTATATGTAATAGCTTTCTCTTTTATCCATTTAAACCGTTCGCTATTAAGCAGGTTTTCAAGATTGCTTTTTACCGATAAGAAAATATTTCCATTGTCTATCTTTTCTATTTCATCGTAGTAAACCTCTGAAAATTTATTTTGCCTGCAGTATTTATCTGTTTCTTTTTTTATGAATTCTGTAAAACGTTTAGGATTAATTTCTCTTTCGGATTTAATTAATCTTAAAAGCAGGCTCGCTATAACATTGTGAGTGATTGTGCCGACCGCGAGAGGTATGGATGTAAGTGTTTTGAGTTCTTTTATTTTGTATTCTGAATAATCCGGATCGAATTTCGGATAATAGTTGAAGAAGTACTGTCTCTGGCACATTTTAAAAGTATCGTACCTGCTTAAAGACCACCCTAAAATCGGCGTATACTCAAATTTTTCAATCAATTGAACCTCTTTCCTTTATTGAATTCTAAGAGATATAAGAGAAATGTCAATAGCGAAGATGCTTGTCTTACATAGACTCGTGTGTAAAACCCCCTTTTCCTCGTAAGGCGCGGCTAAAGTCGTAGCTTATGAGTGAAATTATGAATTTTGGCACATTCTTTAGGGAGGAACGACCGTTCAGGGTGTAATCTGGTAGTTAAAAGTTAAACTTCCAATCCTTTTTCTTCAAAAAGATAACGCTTTATTTTTCTGGTAGTGGTTTTCGGAAATTCTTCGTCTCTTATCTTTACTCTTCTGATTCTTTTAAAGTCGGTTAAATCTTCATTCATTTTTTTTATGACATTAGTTAATACTTTATGAGGGTCATTATCTTCTATTTTATGTTTTTTACAATATTCGTCTACCTCTTCATAATTAGGATAAATAGTCGCCACTAATTCTTTTTTTTCTGTATTCGGATTGGTTTCGTATGCGACAAGTATTTCTTCAATGAGAGGAGATTCCGACAAATATGTTTCGATTTCTTCAGGGTAGATGTTTTTACCGCCTCTGGTAACGATTACAGATTTCTTTCTTCCGGTTATATATAAATAACCATCAGAATCGAAATAACCCATATCTCCGGTTTTAAACCAAACTCCTTCGAAAACTTCGGCGGTAGCTTCTTCGCTTTTCCAGAAACCCTTAAAAACAGAATCACCTTTTACCGCAATTTCACCGATTTCGTTTTGTCCGGGATTCAATATGTTAACTTCTAAACCCGGCAAAGGTAATCCTACGGACTCATTTTTGGGAGCTTGCGGCGGATTTACAGAAACTACCGGTGAAGTTTCGGTCAAGCCATATCCCTGAATTAAAGGAAATCCCCATTTTTCGAATTTTCTGGAAACCCATTTGGGCAAAGCGGCACTCCCCGGAACCAGGAGTTTCAGATTGTTCAGACCTATTTGCTTTCTTATAGTCGAATAAAGAAATGAACCGCTA
This sequence comes from uncultured bacterium, assembly GCA_964606065.1. GTDB lineage: Bacteria > Hydrothermota > UBA3072 > UBA3072 > UBA3072 > JAFGHJ01. The sequence continues at coordinate 32,047 of CAZSEX010000006.1, forward strand.
CCTTTTTTAATTTTATCCAGAAAAGTGCCAACACCATTTAAAGTTCCGAAAAGAGCCTTTTTGGCAGTCGGAAGTTTGCTGATTTCTTTTTCTATTCCCTTTATAAATTTTTCAAGAATTAGAGGTACTACCGGAAATATTGTGGGTTGTGTTTTTAAGCAATCTTCTTTTATTTCTTTGGATTTTAAGGAGCGAGCAAGAGTCATTGTTGCTCCAATATAAAATGGCGCTAAAATATTTACGGTCTGGGAAAATACATGATTCAAAGGAAGAAGCGAATAAAATATATCATCCGAATTAAAATCTATCGCCTGACACATCATCTCAACGTTACTTGAAAGGTTTCTCTGTGTAAGCACGACTCCCTTCGGAGAACCCGTCGTGCCTGATGTATAAAGGATTAAAGCCTTATCGTCGAGAGATAACTCCGGTAAAGTATAGTCATCTATTTTTGAAGTTGCTTCTGGCATTTTTAAGGGAGTACTTATTTCAATATCTCTGCCAAGTAACTCCTCTGAAGCAAAAAGAAGTTTAGTTCCCGAATTATTCAAAAAATGGTTGACTTCCCTGTAAGAAAGTCTATTATCTAAAGGAACACCGATTGCCCCCGCAAACTGTATAGCCAGGTAAGCAACAATCCATTCAGGATTGTATTGTCCGTAAATGGCAACCCTATCACCTTTCTCAATGTCTCTGGATTTTATTTCTTTGGCTAAAGATATTGATATCTGAGCGAGTTCTTTGTATGTCCATTTTCTAATTCCGCCGTTAGATGTTAAAATTTGCAAAGCTGTATTATCAGGATAATTCTTAACAGTTTTTAAAAAACTGTGGGGAATTGGAAAAATTTCTTTCGGTTCTTTTATTATTTCCCACTCCATATATGAATTATAAGGGAAAAACGTTTATTTGTCAATGAGTTAAATTGAACCACAGAGTACACAAAGCACACAAAGAAAAAAAACAAAAAATATATATGTTTGTTTAAGACTTTTCCCGACCCCAAAATTAGAAACAACAAATCACACGAATGGCACGAATAAGAAAAATTGTTGTTTTTTTAACTACCCAACCCATAACCATCTAACTACCTAACGCCCAAAATACCATTTTGGGCAATTAATACAATTTTCTCCTCTTCCAGCGCAGGTAGATATATCCTACCGCAAGTCCTCCTAAATGAGCAAGATGCGCCACATTACCTCTACCTTCGAATAAGAATAAAAGCTCAAGAATTCCGAATATCCACACTGCGTATTTCGCATCAATAGGAATCAACAACGGAAACATTATCAGCTTCGTTCGAGGGAAAGTGATGCCGAAAGCCAGAAGTATTCCGAAAACCGCACCGGAAGCCCCCACAACCGGTATGGTCGAATCCATATTGAACAAAGAATATATAAGGGCAGCTCCGATTCCGCATATAAAGTAATACTTGTAAAATTCTTTGGTTCCCCATAAATATTCAAGTTCTCTTCCGAACATCCATAGAATGTACATATTGATTAAAAGGTGAAAGAAATATCCGTGCAGGAACATGTAACTTATTCCCTGCCATACGTAACCCTTCATAAATTCTCTCGGAATCAAAGCAAAGTAAGCGGTAAAGGGGATAAAATTATCCAGAATTAGTTGAAGAATAAAAACTAAAACATTAGCGATTATAAGATTCTTAAGTCCGTTTTGAGTTTCTCTCATTCTCATTGTATCTCCTTTCTTTATTTAAGTTTTTTCTAATACAACCATTTCAAGGAGTACCCCAGTATAAGTACTCCAATAAAACCGAATAAATTTATTTTTATCATAAACCCTAATGTTAATGCAAAAATGTGAAGGTCCAAATTTACGGGATGAAATCCTACTTTTAAAGGTGTGGTCATTACCGTTTTTACGGCACCGTCCGGTAGAATCATTCCCAGTAAATCTCCGATGAAACTTCCGAGTATTAAGCCCATTAATAAAATAAATATTGTTAAGGGTATATTTTTCTTCAAAATAAGCAAAAATTATACCTTCCTTTAATTTTTGAAAATATAAGATAAGTTAAAGCACCAACTAAGGAACCCGTGATTAAAGAAGATAAAATATAAATAGGGGCGATGTAAAAAAAGGAAACTCCGGGAAGAAAAATAAATACGGCAAGAAAAAGTTGAGTAATTACGTGAGTTTCCGCTCCAACTATACTTATGCCCAATAAACTAAAAGGTAAGTGGCTCTTTATAATTATCCACATTATAAATGTACTGACCAGTGTTCCGCTTATTGAAAATATAAAAGAGGGGGTAAAAAGTCTCGCGAGTATCAAACTTCCTACTATAGATTTTAGTAATCCGATAAATATAGCTTCTTTTAATCCAAGGAAAATCAAAGCTAATAAAATAAATATATTCGCGAGACCAAGACGAACTCCTGGTATGGGAGTCGGAAATAAACTTTCTACAACAAATAAGGATATAGACACTGCAGTAAAAACGGAAAGGTAAGCTATTTTATTCAGTGATTGCATCGTATTTTCTTCCTTCTATTTTTATTATTACCCGGTTTGGAACACAAATGATAAAATCCCCTTTTTTTGATATCCAGCCTTTATTTTCACAAATCTTTAAAGGACAGGGCGAATTTAGAATTCTCACTTTCCCGTCTCTGATTTCAACTTTCGCAGGCCCAATTTTCCCATTTACAATAATTTCTTTATTTTGATTCAAAGGATACACAAAATTGATAGTTTTGTCAACACTTATAATTACTTTTTCTCCCTGTTTTTTTGGAAGAAAAAAAATAAAGAAAAGAAAAAAAATTATGATTAATATATCGCCTATTTTTAAAGGACGAAATCTACTTTCCTGCCGCAATTAGAGCATTTATCCTTATCTATACCGGTTATCTTAACGTTATATCCCGATCTTTCTACTAAAGTATTAGAGCAATCCGGGCAATAAGTATCTTCGGATCCCTCCATAGGCGCGTTTCCGATATATACGTAATAGAGATGTTTTCTTGCTGTTTCATATGCTTCTTTTAAAGTTTCAATTGGAGTCGTGGGTCTATTATAATTGTTGTGAGGGAAATATCGTGAAATGTGCAGAGGAATCGCCTTGTCGATTGAGGCTACAAATTTAGATAATTCTTCAATTTCTGTGTCGTTGTCGCCCGGGATTAAAAGATTCGTTACCTCGACGTGTATTTTCGAGGAAGCTTTCTCAATGGTTCGTTTTGTAACCGCAAGATTTCCTTTTAGTACTTCTCTGTAATATTTTGCGTTCATTGATTTTAAATCTATATTCATCGCGCTCACGACTTCAAGTAAATCGTCCAGAGGTTCTTCTAAAATCTGCCCATTGGTGACCATAACAAGGTTTATCCCTTCTTTCTTCGCGTATATCGAAGTATCCTTTATAAATTCAAACCATATTATCGGTTCAGCGTAAGTAAAAGCTATTGAGGGCGTATTGTATTCCTTCGCCAGAGAAACCAACTCTTCGGGAGTTATTTCTCTTGTAACCGCTCTTTTAAAAGATATTGTATAATTTTGACAATAGGGACATCTCATATTGCAGCCATTAGGAGAAACCGAAAGAATCTGAGTACCAGGATGAAAATGAAAAAGAGGTTTTTTCTCTATGGGATCTACGGCTAAAGAAGTTGTTTTGCCGTAATTCTGAGCATATAAAATTCCATTTTCATTTTTTCTAGCCCAACAAATCCCCTCTTCACCAGGATGTATTAGGCATACTTGAGGGCAGAGTTTGCAGCGCACATCTAAATTTTCTTTTTTTTCGTAATATTCCGCTTCTCTTTTAATCATAAATATCTATTTTTTCCTTATTTATGAATTTATGTATATTTTTAGATGTGTCAACAAGTACAGCCTCTAAATTGTTATTTTTTATTAAATTCTTTGCTTTTTCGAGACCCATTGCGACCAGAGCTGTGGAAATGCAGTCGCCTTCAATTCCGTTTTTCACTATAACAGTCGCGGACGCGATTTCTTTTGAAGGGTAACCGGTAAATGGATTAACTATATGGTGGTATCGTCTTCCTTCGATGAAAAAGTATCTTTCATAATCTCCGGAAGTAAATACAAAACAATCATTTATATTGAGTGTTCCTATTATTCCATTTTCGTCTCTGGGATTCCTTATGCCTATTATCCAGTTTTCTTTACCTTTTTTCTTACCCAGCAACATAATATCTCCTCCCGATTCGATCAAAGCGGATTTAATTCCGCATTTTTTTAGTATATTTTTCGCCCTGTTTAAGGCGTACCCCTTTGCAGAACCTCCGAGATTCAGGGAAAAATCATCGGGAATTAAAAGCGTATCGGCTTTTATTTTTACTTTTTTGTAGTCTACGAGGGATAGAAGTTGTTCGATTTCGTCTTGGGAGGAAAGAGTAGGTTCTTTAAAATAATTCCACTTTTTTAATATCGGGTCGATTGTAATATCGAAATAGCCTTCCGTTTTTTTTGAAAAATAAAGGGAATTTTCAATTATTGTGGCGGAGGTAGTATCTATTATACCTGCTTTTAAACCCTGTACTTTTAGTGAATTGATTCTTCTAAATTCGTCCTTTATTTTATTAATCGCTCTTTTTGCCAGTGAAGGATTTCTGGAATAGATTTTTCCGGCGACATAGGTGTCGAAGTAAAAACCCTCGAATGTAAACTCTTTTTCGGGCAGGAAAAAGAGAAGGAAAGCTATTGCTAAAAAAGCAACAATTAATATTATGCGCTTAAAACTCATTACCGCCCTCGCTTCTTGAACCACAAAACACACAAAGACGACGGAGTTTTTTCATCATCCTGACCCTCCAACTTTCTAAATTCTTAACAATATCGTTGATGAATAATGAAAGCACATTTAGTCTTTTTCGAAAATTCGGAAACTGGTTTCTGAAGATTTAATTCTCAAACACTTCTTTTACCTGTTCGAAAGCCCAGTCAAGTTCGTCTCTGGTGATGATAAGCGGGGGAGCGAAGCGGATTACAACGCCGTGCGTCTCTTTACATAAAAGCCCTTTTTCTTTAAGCTTTTCAGCGTAAGGACGAGCTTTTTCTTTTAATTCTAAGCCTATTAAAAGTCCTTTACCACGTACTTCTTTAATCACGGGATTCTTAAGACTGCGAAGTTTATCCATGAAGTAATTGCCGAGTTCGAGCGCTTTTCCAGGTAAATCTTTTTCGATAAGATAATCGAGCGCAGCGACACCTACAGCGGCTGCAACAGGATTACCTCCAAATGTCGAACCGTGGTCACCGGGATTAAAAACACCGAGTATTTCCCTTGAAGCAGCAAACACCGAAACCGGATAAACTCCTCCGCCTAAAGCTTTTCCGAGTATTATTCCATCGGGTTTCGCGTTTTCCCATTCCCAGGCGAACATTTTTCCCGTTCTTCCGAGTCCGCATTGGATTTCGTCGAATATTAAAAGAACATTATTCTTTTTGCATATTTCCCGAACCTTTTTTAGATATCCTTCTGGAGGTACGACTATTCCGCCTTCACCCTGGATGGGTTCGATTAAAACTCCGGCTGTGTTTTCGTTAATTGCGTCTTCTATTGCTTTTGCATCGCCGTATTTTACAATAGGGAAACCCGGAGTCATGGGTCCGAATCCGTCCCTATACTGTTTTTCAGTTGAAAAAGAAATTATCGTAATTGTTCTCCCGTGAAAATTATTACTGCAAGCAATGATTTCCGCTTTATTTTCAGAAACTCCTTTTACTTTATGAGCCCATTTACGCGCCGCTTTGAGAGCTGTTTCTACGCCTTCGGCTCCCGTATTCATGGGAAGAGCCATCTCCATACCGGTTACCTCGCATACTTTTTTCAAAAATAAAGGCAGCTGGTCATTTCTGAATGCTCGGGAAGTCAGGGTTAACTTGTCGAGCTGCTCTTTCATTTTTCTAATAATCAAGGGATTTAGATGTCCATGATTCAATGCCGAGTAAGAAGAAAGCATATCCATGTATTTGTTTCCTTCAACATCCCATACCCAAACACCCTCTCCTTTATTCAGAATTACGTCGAGAGGTTTGTAATTGTGGGCTCCATATGTATCATCCATTTCCATTAAATCCTTAGCAGAATATTCCATCAAATTCCTCCTTTTCACACTTTATTGAAACAAACCCGTTTATTTCTATCCCGAAGTTTTTGCATATTTATTCATCAATATGCAGTTTTTAACATATCTTAATTTTCTCAAAAGTCAAGGGCAAGTAATTAAGCATTTTGATATTTTAAAAAAGTTTACTTGACAAACTTTAAAAAATGCGTATCATATTATCAAATATAGTTTTTGTTTGATTTGATATTGATTAAACAAAGTATAAAAAGGAGGAGGAAAAAATTATGAAGAGAACAGTAGGATTGTTATTAGTAGTAGTGTTACTTCTCGGATTTGTCAGTTGTGCCAGTAATCAGGCGAAGGGGACCGTCATTGGTGCCGCAGCCGGAGGTGTAGTCGGAGGTTTAATCGGTAAGAAAGCCGGAAACACCGCTGTTGGAGCTATTATTGGGGCAGTAGTCGGCGGTGCCGCAGGAAATTATATAGGCAATTACATGGATAAACAGGCAGAGGAAATGAGGGAGGACATTGCCGGAGCGAAAATCGAACGTGTTGGAGAAGGTATTAAAATTACCTTTGACTCAGGTTTGTTGTTTGATGTAGGCAAAGCTAATTTGAAACCAGCAAGCAAAGAAAATTTGCAGAATCTTGCTAAAATTCTTAATAAATATGAGGATACCAATATATTGTTAGAAGGGCATACTGATTCAGATGGATCGGAAGAGTATAATCTTCAATTATCTCGTTCGAGAGCGCAGGCGGTTGCCAATTATCTTCAGGATTTAGATGTAGATCCTACTCGTTTTACAATAATGGGTTATGGTGAATCACAGCCAATCGCCAGCAATGAAACTGTCGAAGGTAAACAGATGAACCGTAGAGTTGAAGTCGCTATTTTTGCCAATGAGAAGTTAAAAAAGGTTGCTGAAAAAGAGGCCGGTTAATTTACTAATTCATATATAATATAAAAAAGAGGGGACTAAATTAGTCCCTTCTTTTTTTTGCAGTTGACGTTAGTAAAAAAACAATTATAATAATTATTAAGAGAGGTATAATTTATGATTAAAATAAAATTAAGTGCGGCAATAATATTTTGTATAATGATGATTGGCTGTGAAGATTTAGAAGAGCTTACAACGACAGTTTCCGGTAAGGTCCACACAGATAGTTGTAAGGTTGTAATGGCAGTTGAAGGAGAAGACGAATTATTTGATTGTTTGGATAAAATAAGTAAAATCGATTCAATATCAATATGTGATGCTAACCTTTTTAGAGGGTTCGATATAGGAATAGGAAAAGACAGTTTATATAAAGTTACGATGTTATCTTTTGGCGAGACATATTTTCTTGCGATAGTAGATAACGGAGTAGTTCCTGATGAACTCGATACTCTCGATCATATTGGATTTTACTGCGAATCCGATACTCTCATAACGATTCATTATCTAAATTCTGATACGACTTTACTATATTCGATTCCGAAAGAAATATTAATTGAAGAAGGAGTTGATGAAAGTGGCATCGATATTGAGAATTTTATCGAGTTTAGGTGGTTTACAAAAGTTTATCAGCTATTAAATCAATACAATAATTAAAGAGTAAAACAACACCATCTTACCCTGAGAAATATTTTTTGTAACGATTCTCGTTTTTTTACCGTGAAAAATATTGACAAAAGAGGTCTTTGTTATTATAATCACAAAGTGAGGAAAAGCTTTGACTAAATCAGAAGTACCGGATGAAGTAATAAAGAGGTTGTACATATATGCCCGATGCCTGGAATATTTTCTTGAAGAAGGAAGAAAACGTTTTTCTTCGGAAGACATTGCAAACAGCCTGAATATAAAACCAACTCTTGTAAGAAAGGACTTTTCGTATATTGGAACAATGGGAAAGCGAGGGGTTGGATATAACGTTAAAGATGTTCTTGAAGAAATCAAACAAATAGCCTTTCCACGTAAAGAAATAAAAGTAGCATTAATAGGGGTCGGAAAATTGGGTTCCGCACTCCTGAATTTTTACGGATTTAAAACTCAGGAATTCAAAATCGCTTTAGCTTTTGATAAAGATAAAAGAAAAATAGGTGCTGAAATGGGAGGAGTTAAAATCGATGATATTAAGGATTTTAAACGAAAAGTGAAAAAAGAAAGCATAAAAATCGCAATAATTGCGGTTCCCTCAGAAGAAGTGGTTAATGTAATGGAAGAAGTAAAAAATTCTACGATTGAAGCATTGTTGAATTTTACTCCTGCCTATCTTTCATCTCTTAATAATTTCTCTAATCATTTTATTATCAGAAATATTGACCTTTCTTCAGAATTAGCGCGTCTTAGTTATTATCTCTCGGAATTTCACCCGAAAAAGAAATCACGATATTAATATTATCGCTTTAATAAATCGTTTCAAAAACATTTTTTGATTGAAGGGTTGACAAAAATATTAATATTAATAAGATTCTTAAAGTTTCGTTATATACGGTTAATTTTAAATTTTTGAATATAAAAAAAATATAAGTTGTGAGAAAAGGGGGATAGAACAGGAATGAAAACTTACAGAATCGCTGTGATACCTGGCGATGGTACCGGTCCCGAGGTAGTTAGAGAGGGATTAAAAGTACTGGATGCCGTTCAATCAAAATTCCAATTCAAATGTGAAACTGTCGAATATGATATAGGAGGAGATAGATATCTTAAAACCGGCGAAGTTTTGCCGGTTTCGGTTCTTGAAGAATTAAAAACTTTTGAGTCTATATACCTCGGAGCTATTGGTCATCCTGGTGTTAAACCCGGTATTTTAGAAAAAGGTATACTACTCAATCTCCGTTTTGCCCTCGACCAGTACATTAACTTGAGACCCGTAATACTTTATGATAAAAGGTTTTGCCCTTTACGGGATAAAGAGGAAAAAGATGTTGATTTTGTGGTTGTTAGGGAAAATACGGAAGGATTATACTGCGGTTCCGGCGGTTTCTTAAAAAAGGATACGCAGGATGAAGTTGCAATCCAGGAAAGTATTAATACTTATAAGGGAGTGGAGCGCTGTATAAGATTTGCCTTTGAATACGCGAAAAGAAGAAATAAAAGAAAACAAGTTACGCTCTGTGGGAAAACCAATGTCTTAACTTTTGCTTTCGATTTATGGGAAAGGACCTTTTATAAGGTTGCCAAGAATTATCCCGATATAAAAACCGATTACGCTCATGTAGATGCCACATGCATGTGGATGGTTAAGAATCCTGAATGGTTCGATGTAATCGTCACTGATAATATGTTCGGCGATATTATAACCGATCTCGGAGCGATGGTTCAGGGCGGTATGGGCATTGCCGCAGGAGGCAACTTAAATCCAGAAGGTGTGTCTATGTTCGAGCCGATAGGCGGAAGCGCTCCTAAATATACCGGTAAAAACATTATTAACCCCTTAGCTGCGATATGTGCGCTTTCCTTAATGCTTGATACCCTCGGTGAAGAAGAAGCGGCAGAGTCGGTTGAAAACTCTGTTAGAAAGGTGGTTAAGGAGAAATTAGAAAGCCTTTCCGCGGGCAAAATGGGCTATTCTACTTCCGAAGTCGGTGATCTGGCGGTTGAGAATTTAACTTAAGCTCAATTCTGACCGTTGCCAGCCGAGACTGTGCCAAAATTATCAATTTCGCTCGTAGGGCACGGCTTTAGCCGTGCTAAGATATTGGCAATCATTTATTTTGCAAACCTAAAGGTTTGCCCTACAATGAAAAACTGGGATTTTGGCACAGTCTCAGCCGAGAGCTGACGGTAAAAAAACAACAAAGGCAAGGAATAAAATTTTACGGGAGGTAATAGAGGTAATAAAAGATGAATAAAATATCCTTTTCTACTCTGTTTTTTACTTTTTTTATTATAATGGTTATAACAACTATGTCCTGTAAACCATCCGTTACCTGGGAAGATGCCCCTGTATCGGTGGCAACCATGCTCATGGGGAATCTGGAATTACTGGTTCTAAGCCCTGAAAAAGTCTATTCGCAGGATGAAAAAGATGAAATCATTTTTCTTGAAACGTCTGTACAACCTGTTTCGGAACTTAAGCATTACTGGGATGGACACTCCGTTTATTTCGGGTCAGAGAAGGACGAAGCGGCATTCACCGAATTCGGACACAGAGACTACAAGGAGATGTTGTACGAAGAAAAACTCAGTAAGCTCAACTCTTTTAAAAGAAATGGCGAAAAGTGGATTTGCGTAATCGACGGAACCCTTTATGAGGAAGTGGAGGGTGTTGCTACCGCTATCGCCGAATGTGGATTCCGAACATACAGGTCAGAAAACGGTTTGGAAAAACGCGCTCAAATGTGTAGGCGGTTGGGAAAAGGTGAAAAATGGTACTTTGCCGCGGAAGAAGGAAAAGTGTACAGGCAGAATAAAAACGGCTCGGTAACTCATGTTGGCTGGATGGATTGGCGTGTCGTCACGCTGCCCTCCGGAGAAAAAGTTATTTTGCCGATGACTAAGAGTACGGGCGAAAATGCCATATGGACGGGGAAGCATGAGGGAAAGCGTTACGTTGGGAAATAGGATGTGAATTTTAAATAAAAAGAAATAAGTTGGTGATTTTTAAAATCAAGAGAAAATTTTTCCAAAACTTGACATTTTACGTCGAATAATTATTATAATTTTGATGAACTCAACAATTAGGACTCAGAAAGAAGAAAACAATAGTATCAAAGTGTTATGTCCTTATAACCCTATTCTCAGATATAAATTTGCCACCCATCTTTTAGAAAGGGAACTGATTTGAAATACATACAGGAACTTTTAAGACATGCTAATAGCAAAACTGCAGAGATTTATACCTATATTAGCACAAAAACTTAGGAAAAATGAAGAGTTCTCTATAATGCCTACAATTAGAAAAGGGAGGTAGTAAGTGATATTATTTGTTATGCTAAGAAGTTCTGGCAATACAGCAAAGGTAGTATATCAGCCCCATGTGCTGATAACATTTTTAATTGCAGCATTTAGAGGATAGCTGATATAGCAATACGTACCTTGTATATTAATATACAAAACAAATGGAGGTATTAATGAGTTCTGTAAGAGAATGGCTAGAAGCCGCTACAAAGGGTGATATAAAAAGCTTAAAGAAAATTCATTCTTCTGGAATTGATATCAATGCAAATGAAAAAGGCTTTACGGCTTTGCATTGTGCAGCATACAAAAATCGTATGAATGTTTTAAAGTATTTGATTAAAAGTGGCGCGGATTTAGATGTTAGCGAAGAAATTGACGGCGCCACGCCATTATATTTAGCGACTCAGGAAAATCATATCAGTGCAATGAAAGAACTTATAAAGAGTGGCGCAGATATTCAAAAAGGCGCATATGGGGATGTTACTCCTTTGCATAAAGCATGCGTGAAGCAAAATGTATCTGCCGTCTCCATTTTAGTAAAGGCAGGTGCTAATGTAAATGCGCTTGATTCAAGAGGACGGAGCCCATTAGATGTTTCGTCAAATATTGATATCCAGGATTTGTTGAAAGGAAAAAAATCCGGATGTTATATTGCCACGGCTGTTTATGGAGATTATAATGATCCAAGAGTAGTTGAATTGCGAAAATACAGAGATGAAATATTGCTGAATACGGTATTAGGCAGACTATTTATAGGAGCATATAACTTATTCGGACCAACAATTGCGCAAGCATTAAAAAACAGATATGTTATTAACGGTATGGTTAAATATGTGCTAAATCGAATTGTTTCTGTAATTAGACATTTTACTAGGTAATAATATTTTGTAGCAGTGTTTTGATTAGATTATTCATACAAGATTGACCTGTTTCTGATTTTATAGACACGTCTTCAAGAAAACTTATTTTTTTAATACTTTTTTTTATAGTATTTGCACAAACAGGAAGATATATAAAAATGCTGGGAGTAGAATCGGGGATTAGATGCCACGCGTTGCCAAAGAGGAATTATGTACAAACCAATACAATACGTTGATTATACACGGATAAATCCAGAAATTGTATACAGGGAATTCAATCCCTCTAATTCATTATCTCCATATATCGCGTGTTATTGGACTGTTTATTCTATAACTAAATTATCAAATATAATGCACCGAATAATTCCAGATGGTTGCATAGATATTATCTGCAATTTACAAGAAAAAACTTCATTTATCGCTGGAATTATGGACAAAACAGAATATATTCCGCTGAATGAGAATGTCTTCTTCTTCGGAATTAGATTTCTACCAGGTGCGATTCCATTTGTATTAGGATTAAATGCTAAAGATAGTTTAAATAGTAATATTGGAATTGATGGTACCTTTAAAATATTGAATGAAATGACAGAAAGACTACTTGATGAAATACATGTTGCTAATTTTATTAACATTTTTGAAAATCATTTAAAAACTTTCTTTAGAAACTATAAAATAAACGACAAATTTAATAATCTCTTAAAGCATTCACTGGAAACTGATGGTTCTGTTAAAGTGCGAGACATGGCTATTTATCATCATATGTCTGAAAAACAAATTGGACGCTATTTTAAAGAAAATATCGGCATATCAACAAAGCCCTTTCTTAGAATTCTTAGATTTCAAAGTATATTGAAATATTTCCTAACACATAAGCATAGCAATAGTTTTCAAGCAATTAATGCAGGCTTTTACGATCAATCACATTTAATTAAGGATATAAATTATTTTCTGGGAGGGATTAAGAATATTTATTAAAATGTCCGAAATTTACAATACTAATTGTGATTATTTGTTTATAATCAAACCAAAAAAGCAAGGGAGAAAATAAATGAAATTAAATTATGTTATAATCTATGTTGATAATGCAGTTAAGGCAACTGAGTTTTATCAAAAAGCATTTGGATTGAAGCCAAAATTTATTCATAAATCAAATATGTATGCTGAAGTGGATACCGGTGAAACTGTATTAGCATTTGCAAACAATGATATGCTTAAAATGAATATTGGAGTAGAGGCAACAAATGGTGTTAAAAATTGTTTTGAGATAGCTTTTTCGACTGATAACGTAAAAAGAGATTTTGAAAAAGCGATTAAAAATGGAGCAAAAGAATTGAAAAAACCAGAGACAAAACCGTGGGGACAAACAGTCGCTTATGTTCAAGATTTATTTGGAACTATTATAGAAATCTGTACCCCAATGAAATAAGAGGGGTGGTGGATTTTGTGTAGTTTGTGTTCCATGGTTTAATATTATTTCTTTGTGCCTTAGTGTCTTTGTGGCTATTTTTGGTCACAGGGGTTGACTTTTTTCACACTTTTATTATAGTATCTGCACAAAAATTAAGGAGATATATAAAAATGTTGGGAGTAGACTCGGGGATTTTAAGTTAACATACGATTTTAGAGAAATCTCTAAACGAGATACTTCCTATCTTTCTGTCAATGTTTCCCTTAAAGATAAAATAACAAATATATCATTACTCACTTTTCTGACACAGAAATACCTTTTATTAAAATTGACTAAATCAATGTACGTTTTTGACTTGAAATATTACGTACAAATGTTTATTATAAAAAATATTAAAAGAACCAGAATTCTTACAATTTGGGTTTTTTAAGTCGTAATGTTAATAAATAAAAATAGAATAATATAATTTTTAGGAGGTTTTTTTTAAATGAAAAAGGATAAATCTAAGAAAAAGATGATGAGTGGAGCCGAAATATTTGTCAGATCTTTAAGAGAAAATAAAGTCGATGCCATTTTTGGCATACCGGGCGGAGCTATTATAGATGTTTTTGACGCAATGCATGATAGTGACATAAAATTCTATCTGACCCGCCATGAACAGGGAGCGGCTCACGCGGCTGATGGATACGCGAGGGCTTCCGGAAAACCCGGTGTTTGTATTGCCACTTCCGGTCCGGGAGCCACAAATTTGGCTACTGGGATAGCAACGGCATATATGGACTCGATTCCTTTAATCGCATTTACAGGGCAGGTCGCGACAAGTCTTATTGGGAACGATGCGTTTCAGGAAGCCGATACAACGGGTGTTACAAGAGCTATAACCAAACATAATTATCTGGTTAAAGACGTTAACAATCTTGCTCAGATAATCCATGAAGCATTCTATATCGCGACAACAGGGCGACCCGGACCGGTTCTTATCGATATTCCCAAAGACGTTCAACAGAATAAAACTTCAAGAATATCGAGTAAAGGTATCAATATACCGGGTTATAAACCCACTCTTAAAGGTAATCCGAAACAGATAAAAAATGCGGCAGAATTGATCGAAAAAGCTAAAAGACCCATTATATACGCAGGCGGTGGAGTTATTGCCTCCAATGCGTCGAATCTATTGAAAAACTTAGCCATTAAAACAAATACACCAGTTACAACTACTTTGATGGGTTTAGGGGCTTTCCCGGAAACACATGAACTTTCTCTTGGTATGCTTGGAATGCATGGTACCCAGTATGCCAACTTAGCTATAATGGAGTCTGATTTAATAATAGCCATAGGAGCACGTTTTGATGATAGAGTTACAGGAAAGGTTTCGGAATTCGCACCTCATGCCAAAATAATACATATTGATATCGACCCGGCTTCTGTCGGAAAGAATGTTAAAGTCGATATACCAATTGTCGGAGATGTAAAAAATGTTTTAAAAGAACTGAATAAAATTTTAAAGCCTGAAAAACACAGTGATTGGATAAAGGAAATTGACGGATGGAAAGATAAGTTGCCATTGAGTTACAAAAAAGACTCTAAATTTGTTTCTCCGCAGTACGTTGTTGAATGTATTCGAGAAATTACCAAGGGTAAAGCGATTATATCTACTGAAGTCGGACAAAACCAGATGTGGGCAGCGCTATATTATAGGTTCGATAAGCCTCGGACACTTTTAACCTCGGGTGGACTCGGAACAATGGGGTATGGTTTTCCTGCCGCGATAGGTGCGAAAGTCGCAAGACCCGATATGCCTGTTTTCGATATTGCGGGTGATGGCAGTATCCAAATGAATATTCAAGAATTGGCAACCGCGGTTACAAATAACATCGGAGTCAAGATAATTATTCTAAACAATGGTTTTCTTGGCATGGTCAGGCAGTGGCAGGAGTTATTTTACAATAAAAGATATTCGGCGACAAGCCTCAAAACCGGAGCATTAAATCCGGATAAGTGTAAGGAAATAGAAGAATCCGCTAAATATACGCCCGATTTTGTAAAAGTCGCTGAAGCTTATGGCGCAACGGGAATTAGGATCTACAAGAATGATGAGGTTAAGAAAGCGATTAAAAAAGCATTGGAAACAGATGGTCCTGTTATTGTTGATTGTATAATTGATAAAGAGGAAAATGTTTTTCCGATGGTTCCCGCTGGGGCTTCCTTAAAAGAAATGATGGGAGGTTTGGCATAATGAGAAAAATAATTTCTGTTCTTGTTGAAAATAAGTTCGGTGTTCTTGCCAGAGTTTCTGAAATATTCAGCAGCAGGGGATTTAACATAGAAAGTCTTTCAGTCGGAGAAACCCTGGATTCTAACTTATCAAGGATAACAATGGTAGTTGAAGGAAATGAGCACATATTTGAAGAAATAAAGAAACAACTGAATAAACTTATAAATGTTATAAAAGTTCAAGATTTCACCAATGTGGATCACGTGGAAAGAGAAATGGTTTTGGTAAAAGTCAACCTGTTAAGAAAAACCAGAGCCGAACTTATTGAGATAGTAGATATATTCAGAGCTAAAATCATAGACGTTGGAAACAAAAGCATGACTGTTGAAATTACCGGAAAACACAACAAGATTAAAGCTTTTATTGAATTGGTTAAACCTTTCGGTATTGTTGAAATAGTAAGAACAGGAAAGATAGCAATTGCCAGAAAAAAAGGAGGAGAATAATGGCAGAAATCTATTATGATGAAGATGTAACTCTCGATATTTTAAACGGTAAAACGATAGGTATTATAGGTTATGGTAGCCAGGGACATGCTCAGGCTCAAAATCTTCGGGATTCAGGTTTAACTGTTATTGTATCGGAAATCGAAGGCACAGAGAACTATAAATTAGCTAAGAAACATGGTTTTGAACCAATTTATGCTGAGGAGCTCGCTTCGAAAGCCGATATTATTTCCGTTTTAATTCCCGATGAAATACAGGCTAAGGTTTACAAAGAAGCGATAGAACCCAATTTAAAAGAAGGAAACGCCTTGCTTTTTTCTCACGGTTTTAACATAAGATTTGAGCAAATAATTCCTCCTGATTGCATAGATGTTATTATGGTGGCACCTAAAGGTCCGGGTCATCTGGTGAGAAGCGAATATGAAAAAGGTGGCGGAGTTCCAAATCTTGTAGCAGTGGAAAATGATGCGAGCGGCAACGCTTTTAAATTGGCGCTTGCTTATTCGAAAGGAATAGGGGGAACGAAAGGCGGAGCGATAAAAACAACCTTTGCCGAAGAAACTGAAACCGATTTATTCGGAGAACAGGTTGTCCTTTGTGGAGGAGTTTCTGCTCTTGTTAAGAAAGCTTTCGAGGTTTTAATAGAAGAGGGATATCAGCCTGAAATAGCTTATTTTGAATGTATGCACGAATTAAAATTAATTGTGGATCTTTTTTATCAGGGTGGATTGAGCTATATGCGTTACTCGGTAAGTAATACAGCCGAATATGGCGACTTTACTCGCGGAGAACGTATTATTTCCGAGGAGACAAAAAAGGAAATGGAAAAAATTCTATCCGAAATCAAAAACGGATCTTTCGCTAAAGAATGGATTGATGAATCTGCTAAAGGAAAACCAAACTTGACAAAATTTGAAGAGAGAGATAAAAATCATCCCCTTGAAGTGGTGGGAAAAGAATTGAGAAGAATGATGGATTGGATAAATGATAAGGTAGTATAAATTGAAGAGAACAAATCAAGAGAATGCGAAAAAAATATTTCTTTACGATGCGACTCTCAGAGAAGGAGCCCAGGCTGAAGGGGTTTCTCTATCATCGACCGATAAAATAAAAATTACTAAATTGCTGGATGAGCTTGGAATCCATTATATCGAAGGGGGATGGCCTGGTTCTAATCCCAAGGATGTGGAATATTTTAAAAGAGTTAAAGATTTAAATTTAAAAAACTCTCGTATTACAGCTTTCGGCAGTACATGTCGCAAAGATATGGCTCCTGAAAACGATAAAAACATCGAGGCTCTTCTGGATAGTAAAGCCCCTGTTGTAACCATTTTTGGAAAAGCCTGGATTCTTCACGTTAAGGAAGCTTTGCGAACAACGCTGGATAAGAATCTTGAAATGATAGAAAAAAGCGTAAAATATCTTAAGACAAAGAATCGAGAAGTCATTTATGATGCGGAACACTTTTTTGACGCGTATAAAGAAAATCCCGAATACGCATTAAGAACATTGAACGCTGCAGCAAATGGAGGAGCGGATGCCCTTGTCGTCTGCGATACAAACGGAGGATGTCTTCCTCATGAAGTAAAAGAAATAACCGAAAAAGTTGTACAGAAATTTCCTGATGTTGTTATAGGTATACATACGCACAACGATTCCGGAACTGCTATGGGAAATACTCTTGCCGCAATTCAGGCCGGCGCGACTCATGTTCAGGGTACTACAAATGGTTATGGTGAAAGGTGTGGCAATGTTGATCTTAGTGCCTTAATTCCCAACCTTCAATTAAAGATGGGTTTATCTGTTTTGCCTGACGAAAATTTGGTGCATCTGACAAGTGTTGCAAACGCCGTGGCATTTATAGCGAATCAGCCGCCTCCTTACCGTTCTCCTTATATCGGCCGAAGCGCCTTCGCACATAAAGGAGGGATTCATGTGTCCGCAATGCTAAGAAATCCTCTTACGTATCAGCATATAGATCCAAAGTTGGTCGGAAATGAATCGAGAGTTCTGGTTTCGGAACTTGCGGGAAAATCAAATCTTTACAGCAAAATTGAACAAATGGGAATGAAAGGCGAAAGTACGGATTTAAAGAAAGTGTTACAAAAGATAAAATCATTAGAACACAACGGTTTCAGTTTCGAAGGGGCT
The DNA here is from genome assembly GCA_964606065.1 of uncultured bacterium. GTDB lineage: Bacteria > Hydrothermota > UBA3072 > UBA3072 > UBA3072 > JAFGHJ01. The sequence continues at coordinate 50,145 of CAZSEX010000006.1, forward strand.
GAAGCTTCTGTGGAACTACTTTTACTCCGCTGCAAAAAAGATTATAAACCCCCTTTTGAAATGCTGGATTTTACAGTTGTGGTCGAACACAGGGAGAAAAGAGGTATTTTTGCGGAAGCCACTGTTAAAATACTGGTAGATGGAGAAATGTTCCATGTGGCGTCCGAAGGAGAAGGTCCTGTCGATGCTCTTCATATAGCTTTAACGAAAGCACTTCGCGAAAAATACCCATATATTGATAAATTTCATCTGGCAGATTATAAAGTCCATATTATTGACAGTAATAAAGGCACTGGAGCAGTTACCCGGGTTATGATTGATATGAGGTTGGATAATAAATACTGGAGTACAGTCGGGGCTTCTTCTAATATAATCGAGGCGAGCTGGACTGCTCTTTCCGATGCTATGGAATACGGAATATACCAGGGAGAACAAATCTGAATATACAAAAAGATTTCTCTGTAATATTCAATGATAAAGAATGGGTTAAAAAAACCTTAATAGGGGCAATATTTTTAATGGTTCTTCCTTTTTTCATTCTTTCTTTTGGTTTTGTAGCTCGATTTATCTATGATCGGCTGGAAACCGGAAATAAAAAATTGCCTTCCTGGGATAGATGGAGTTCTCTCTTTTTCAAGGGAATTGAATGGAGCTTGATAATTTTGATTTATTTCGCGATTCCGGTGCTATTTTTATCTTTATTACCTGAATCTTTCTTCGTTTTTCTGGTAAATCCAAAGTTTGTTATATCAAATCTAAATATTGGTGGTTTTTTTATACTTTATTTTTCCTTTTTTTTAGGCTTTGTTGCAATGTTTTTTCTTCCGATGGGTTTAATGCTTTTTTCCGATTCCGGTTCTTTTGTTGAGGCAATAAGATTTAGAAAGATATATGAACATATCAAAAATAGACTTAACAATTATCTTTTTGCTTATTTGTTAACAGTCTTCCTTTTCTCTTTAGATTTCTTTTTGCATCTATTATTGAATATGTATTCCCTTCAATTCGGATTAATACTGACTTATTTCCTTTTCGTTTGGATAGGGTTTATAGTTATATTGATTTCGGCATCTTTATTTATCGAGAGTTTTTAATTTATTAACGAAATTTTTAAGAGAACGGGTACGAAACAATTTTTCCGGTATAGTAAGTTCCCACTTATTTTTTTTATTTTTACTGAGAGTGAAATCCGCTTTTCTGATTAATGTATCATCTTTAAGAAAAACTTTTAAAACAAGACCCTTCGTTGTTTCATTGACATTTAACAATTTTGAAACAGAATCCTTTTTGCAAATTGATTCACCCTTTAATTTATTTAATTTTGAAAGTGTTAATTTCGGCAAATAAATTTTAATAGGTATTTTGTATTCACGCATTCGGAAATTTATATCAGGATCAGATTTCTTTTGAAAAATCATATAAAAAATTTTTTTCCCCTCATTTTTCCATTTTTTTTCATACTTTGTGGAAAAATGATCGGATAATTCATTAGTCCATCCCTTCTGGAATAAAGATACCCATAAATGAACCGATGCCATTTCCTCAAGTATAAAATTTCTATAAAAAAGATCATCTGTGGCTACAATTATTTTTCCTTTATTAGTAGAACGCGAAGCTGCGATTGTCAAAAATTCTCTATCAAGTAATCTATTTTTGTAATGTTTTTTCTTTGGCCAGGGGTCGGGAAAGTTAAGGTAAATATGAGAAATCGATTTTTCCGGTACCAGAACAATAAACGCGGCTTTAGCTTCCAGGCAAACTATTTTTATAGTCGGTATATTCGCCCTTTCAATTGTTTTTTTAGCTCTGCGAAAGGATTCGATAGAATAATCTATACCAAAGAAATTTCTTTCCGGATGAAGGCTGGCCTTTTTAACGAGAAATTCCCCATTCCCAAAGCCTATTTCACAATCGACGGGATTTTTGTTTCCAAAAAGCTTTTCCCAATTTACAGGTTTATCTAATTCTCTCCAATCCAAACCTATATTCATATTCCTGAAATTAATTTAAACTTCCTCTTTGTCAAGGGTTTGGAAAGACCACTTAACACCCATTTTTTACCACAGAGAACGCAGAGATTTTTTTGTTTATCTCACAACCCATCACCATAAAAGCACAGAGTACGCAGAGAAAAAACAATTTGATTATTCTTTAATTTGGCTAAGGTTATTCGGATTTTACTTTTTTTTGAGCCAGTTTATTATCAGTAGCAAAATAATTGCTCCGATAAAAGCTGTAATTAGGTAAGTTATTAAACCTTCATATCTGATACCAAGAGATAAATTAACACCTAAAAGGTCGAATAGAAATCCGCCAATTAAAGAGCCAACACACCCAACAATAATATTGCCCAAAATACCGTATCCTTTTCTTCCTTTCATTACTATACCAGCGAGCCAGCCGGCTACTGCTCCTATAATCAGAAACCACACAATATTCATAATTAACTACCTCCTTTTTTTACCAATAGTGATGAACTAATTCGCGTATATATTTATCGTAGATATCTCTTACTTTTTTCATAGTTTCATCGGACAGGGTAGGAAGGTCGGAAGCGGAAAAATTTTCTTCCGCCTGTGAGGGGCGTTTTGCTCCCGGAATAGTGCACGTAACAGCGTCGAACATCAATATCCAGCGCAGGGCAAACTGTACCATACTCATATCCTCCGGGCATATTTCTTTTAACTCTTTTACTGCTTTTAATCCTGTATTATAATCGACTCCTGAGAAAGTCTCACCCCTGTCAAAAGCTTCACCTTCACGATTAAAATTTCTGTGGTCATCAGGGGCAAAAGTCGTATCAGGTTTAAATTTGCCTGTCAGCATGCCTGAAGCAAGAGGAACTCTCGCCAATATGCCAACTTTACGTTTTTTAGCCTGTTCAAAAAAAAGCTCTGAAGGCCTGTGACGAAACATATTGAATATTATCTGTACGGATTGTACATTGGGATATTCTATTGCTTTTAATGCCTCTTCCACTTTTTCTACGCTTATACCATAATATCGGATCTTACCTTCCCGAACAAAATCATCCATAATTCCAAAAACTTCAGGCATGTAATAAACTTCGGTAGGGGGGCAGTGTAGTTGAAGCAAGTCTATAATATCTACTCCCAAGTTTTTTAGGCTTCTTTCTATAAACGCAGAAAAGTTTTTCCGATTGTAGCCTTCCGCAGTATGGGGATCGAGTCTTCTACCTGCTTTGGTTGTAATATATATTTTATCGCCCTGTTCTTTACGTAGTTGACCTAAAAGTCTTTCACTCTTTCCGTCCCCATAAACATCTGCTGTATCGAAAAAGTTTACTCCGAGTTCTACTGCTTTATGCAGAGCTGCTATCGATTCATTATTTTTTACAGGCCCCCAGGTACCACCGATTGCCCACGAACCGAAACTCACCTCGGAAACTTTAAAACCTGTTCGTCCTAATTCCCTGTATTTCATTTTTAATGTTTATATTGAAATTGTAATTAAAAAAACACCTTTGTCAACATGAAAAGGACTACCAAGACTTTCTTCTCTATCGTTAGTTGTTATAGTTTCACGTCTCAAAATTTATTCCAGTATATGTATATTTTTTCTTTTGCAAATTCCCTTAAGTGCTTTGGGCCAGACGGTAACACTTACTTCTCCGATATGAGCGGCTCTTAATAGATACATATATGTACGTGACTGTCCTATACCGCCTCCGATACTTAATGGTATTTCATCGTTAAGTATAGCCTGGTAGTAGGGAAGCTTCAGAAGATCTTCCTGTCCGGATTCTTTAAGCTGATGCACCAGAGTTTCTTTAGTCACACGAATACCCATGGATGTCAGTTCATGACGTCTTTTTGTAACCGGGTTCCAGACAAGCATATCTCCGTTTAAACCATGGAACTGTTTTCCATTTTTCTTTATTGTCGGCGAAATCCAATCATCATAATCCGCAGCACGCATTTCATGCGGATAACCATCTTCCAAGACATAGCCGACACCGATGATAAAGATTGCAGGATGTACTTCCTGAACTATTTTTGTTTCTCTCTGTTTACGGGTAAAATCGGGATAACGTTCCAGAATTTCCTCCGCGTGAAAGAATTTTATCTCCTTCGGAATATCCGGATATTTATCTTTGTTCAGTTCGGGAAAATCTTTTTTAACCATTTGTCCCGCCTCGTAGATGACCATCCATATTTTCTCGACGATTTCTTTGAGAAATTCAAGATTTCGCATTTTTTTCGTGATAACTCTCTCCCAATCCCACTGGTCCACATAAGCACTATGATCATGGTCGAGAAAATAATCCTTCCTTACTGCTCTCATATCCGTACATATACCCTCACCAACTTCACAGCCGAATTGCTTCAGGGCAATTCTTTTCCATTTTGTAGCCGCCTGCACCACCTGAGCTTCTATCCTTTTTTCAAGTCCGAGTCCACAGGGAAATTCAACAGGAGTACGAGAACCGTCCCGGTCGAGGTAATCATTTAAACCGCTTTCTTTAGTTACGATTAAAGGCACCTGAACCATGAAAAGATTTAATTCTTTGCACAGATTCTCTTCGATAAAGTTTTTTATTTTGAAAAGCGCATTCATCCTTTTTTTAGGACTTAATAATGCTTCGTAATCGTGGGGAAGGATTTTATCAACCTGTTCGTAAGTACTGATACCCGGACCTGCCAGGTCTGCTTTCTTATCTGCCATCAAAAAAACCTCCTTTGGAAGGGAATATAGTAAAAGATTTCACCTTTGTCAATATTTGTAGTATAACATACGAGTGTGTTTTGTGTGAATAACTGTTTAAGTTTAGGGTTTCGTCTTTCGTGTTAGAAACCCAAAAGAGAATTCTTTGTGTTCTCCGTGCGCCGTGTGTGTGAATTAATTGTAATTAACTCCCGTTTCTGCTTGACATAAGAAATAATAAGGTTATATTTTAGCAAATGGTTAATCTTTGTCTTTTTCTTTTCCGGATACAACTATAGAACTTCACATGGGAGTTTGGCTTAGAGTGTTATACAAAATATCAGATAGAATAGATATAGATAGCTTGACATATATGTATTCATCTTCTTCGATTAAAGAATCTTTTCACAAAGACAGTTGCAATTTAATCCTCCCCAGAAGAAATTTACGCGATCATACTATCGGTAAATCGGAAATCATAGCTTGTTCGGATACTGGAGGCATAATGCCAGTTCCTTTATTTTATGACGAATTGTGTGATTTGCATTTACCGGATTCAGTAAATCCTATAATGACGGAATCTCCATATTTTAGATTACCGGATTCGACATATCTCCCAAAAAGTTACAGACTTTATGTTTTGGGCGCGAAATCCGGTAAATATATTCATGAAAATCTTCTTATGGAAGAAGGTCACATGCCGGAAGAATGGGAACACGGATATTCGAAAGGTGTAGCGATAAATAAAGAAAAAAGAGAAGCGATTTATTGGATTGAAGTCTGGTAAAATATCAATATGTATCAACGTTATTATCGACGAAAATTACATCGATTAAACATCAGTCTTCAGTCGCCAGTCGATAGTTAAAAGAACAGCCCAACCGAACTATACATAAAATATTAAATCTTTCTGACTTAATCTTAGTACAAATTTATTAAAGGTTTGTAATTGACAAATTATTCATTGAGATTATAATAGTATTAGGGTGAAAAAATGAAACAGAAACATATAGAATTAGAAATACCGGAAGATATAGCATTTTCTCTGGAGAAAGAAGGGAAATCCAGGGATATATCTGGAGAGATAAAGAAGGCAATTGCTGTTAATATGTTTCAGAGGAAGGTGATATCTTTAGGCAAGGCAGCAGAGTTGGCGGGAATGAATAGGGTGGCATTTATAGAACTTTTAAAAAGTTATGATATTCCTGCGTATGAGTATAGTGAAAAAGATTACAAAGAAGATCTGAAGAGTATAAAAAAACTTTCCTGACGGAATTGAAAAAGAAGAAAACAAGTGTTGTAGCGGATAGTAGTTGTCTGATTGCGTTGTCGCAAATAAGCCAGTTTAAATTACTAAGAGAACTATTCGATAAAGTGTTTGTTCCTAAAGCTGTTTATCAAGAGGTTGTTATAAAGGGTAAAAATGAAGCTGGTTCAAAGGAAACAGAAAAGGCAATTCGCGATGGGTGGATGACAAAGAAGTCTGTTAAGGATACGACTTCTGTTAAAGCATTGTCTATCACCCTGGGAAGCGGCGAATCCGAGGTTATTGCTCTTTGTAAAGAATTAAACGCGGATTTTGCGCTAATAGACGAAAAGACCGCAAGAGATGTTGCGGGGCTTATGGACATTAGTACAATCGGAACAATAGGTATTATAAATTTGGCAGTTATTAAAGGAATCGATATCGATAAGAAAAAAGCATTGGAATTGTTAAGAAATAAGGGTTTTCGGATGAGTGATAAACTTTATAAAAAGATAATAACCGAAAAGAATAAATGATCGATAAGAGGGATACGTACGCCGGTAATCGTCTTCTTGCGAAGAATTAAAAAAGGATGACATACTTATTATTACCTTAGACCTAAAGGAGATTTATCATTGAGTCATATTTCATGGAGCGAAAAAATCCTTTCGAGTGTTTTTCTCCTTTAGACCTTATATGGGAAGAATTAAAAAGAAGTAATGAATTGTTGAATCTTATTCTGGAAGGTCCCCGATAGGTTTAAAACTGTTGATAGAAATAGGTTAAGGAGGAAAAATGAGATATTCGGAAGCTAAATACGGAAGGGTTTTTGTGATTCGTCTCGAAGACGGAGATATTCTGCATGAATGTGTAGAAAAATTCGCTCGCGAGAATGATGTTAAAGCCGGGTTTTTGATAGCGGTCGGTGGTGTGGATAAAGGCAGTAAACTGGTTGTGGGTCCAAAAGAGGGGAGAGCTGAGCAAATCAACCCCATGGAATATATATTGGACGAAGTCCATGAGATAACCGGTACAGGGACTCTTTTCCAGGATGAGAAAGGAGAACCTAAACTGCATATGCATATCGCAGGGGGAAGGAAAGGAACTACTAAAACCGGCTGCGTCAGAAAAGGAGTGAAAGTCTGGTATATTCTGGAAATTATCCTGGTCGAACTCACAGATACAAAGGCTAAACGTATAGTGGATGGAAAAACCGGTTTTGAATTACTGGAACCTTGATTTAGAGGTTATAAAATTGGGTTTAACTTTGTTAGTGTTTGAATGCGTAGAAGCGTTGGGAGTGATTTGGAGTGCTGAGTAATGAGTTTTTTGAGTTTGTTGGGTTTATTGAGTTCATTGGGTTCATGGAGTTTAACTTAAAACAACAAAAAATCCTGTAAATCTAATGAAAATAGCAAGTTGTTGAAAAATTCTTATATTATTTTATATTTGTATAGTCTGTACCTTGACTTACTGTAGCAATTATCTTATTATTTTATAGGAGGTTAAATTTGACTGGTCTTTCGGATAGAGTAATAAATAAAGTAAAATCAGTTCTTTTGGATTATGGAGCTGTAAGGGTCGCAATCTTCGGTTCTTATGTTAGAGGAGAGGGAAAACCCGATAGCGATTTAGATATATTGGTAAAGTTCTCTGAGACTAAGAGTCTACTTGAACTTGTAAAAATTGAAAGAGAATTGCAAGAAGAGATAGGCATAAAAGTTGATTTGATTACCGAAAATTCAGTAAGCCCTTATATAATCGACACAATTAAAGAAGAAGAGAAGGTTATAGTTAAATAATGAAAAATGATTCTGTTTATTTAAATCATATTTTAGATGCAATTAAAAGAATTGAAGAGTACACAGAAAAAATTGATCATGAGAAGTTTATTAATACAAACTTATTGCAGGATGGAGTTATACGGCAGATACAAATTATTGGTGAAGCCGCGAAAAGGTTATCACCGAGAATAACAAATAAATATAAAAATGTCCCTTGGAAAGATATAACAGGAATGAGAAATAAGTTAGTTCAAGATTATTTTGGTGTGGACGTGGAAGCTGTGTGGAAAACGGTAAAAAACGATATTCCCTTCTTAAAAGATCAAATAAAGGATATAAAATAAAGGAACTTTATCAATAAAGGGTGTGGGGAGGACTCCGTGTTCTTTGTATGACAATATAGTTTCGAGTTTTGGGTTTCGTGTGAATTACAGTTTTGTGTATTTGGTGTATTTAGTGTATTTCGTGGTTAATCTTTCTCGATTTTCAAGTCTTCGTACATAATTTTGTGGTCTTTGGGTATAGACTTATACATCATGTTTCCAAGTTTTCTTATTTCCCAGAGAGCCGCTTTACTGGTTCTTAATTTTAAGAAATTTCTTAAACTGCGAACGTTTAAGGTCATAACCAATTCCGTTTTAAAAGATTCAGGAAGGAGATATTTTATCAGGTCATTAGGAATTTTATATTTAGATAAAAATAATAGTATGTGCTTTAAATTCTGAGCGGTTGTTTCATAAAATTTTTCTAAAACTTCATCGGGCAAATCAGGCACAACACAGTATCTTTTTACGATTTTTTTATACCCCGTTGGGCTTTTTGCATTTTCAATATCCTTATCTTTTATGAGGTCTTTTAAAGTGTATCTTGTCGAGCGTACGGTGTAACTTGCCATTCGATGGCGTACGAGTTCCTGAAGTAAGGCACGGGAAACTCCTTCTATCTTGAAAGTATAACTGCAATGTTCGAAAATGGAAGTGTGTTTCCATTTTATTAAATTGCGGATCAGTTTTTTGTCCTTCGGTCCCATGTTGTCCGATTCCGAACCGTGGGAGGTCCGGGCGGCGGTTATACATTTTTTTATCGAATCCGCGTCTAATAAGGTAACTTTCATTTTTTAAATATATGAGAAAGGGGGATAAATTCAAGGGAGTATTACCGCAGAGACGCAAAGAGCGCAGAGAAACAACAAAAAAATTATTTTGTCTTTAATAAAGACCATACCCATCCCCAAAAAACCAAGAAAATTGCACCGTAGAGACGCAAAGAACGCGGAGAAAGAAATAAATTCTGTTTGTTTTAGACCCCTCCCACCCCAAATTTTTTAGACACAAAAGCAAAAAACTACAATGTTTACTTGTTATACATATAAAAAAGTTAGTTTTTAGGAGGTGTTTTTTTAGATAAACTTAATAAGAAAAGGTAGGGTTGGGTATGGCTTTGCGTACTTTGCGTCTCTGCGGTGAGTCCATCTTGACAAAGATGTTTAAATATAATATCCTTATTAAATGAATTATAATATCGATTATGATGATATCTCGAAAGATTATTCGATGTATAGAAACGCAAGCTCGACTGTCGTTAATCATATTTTAGAGAAGATAAAAAATAAAGATATAAAAAAAGTGTTGGAAGTAGGGTGCGGGACTGCCGATTATTTATTTGCATTGACACAGCAGTTAAAGTCTGGTTCTTATGGTTTTGATAATTCCGAGAGCATGATAAATGAGGCTAATAAAAAAAATCCCGGATTAAATTTGAGTGTTGATGATTTGCATAGTAATTTTGATTATAATGATAATTTCTTCGATTTAGTATTTTCAATCGATGTAATCCATTACGTAAAAGATTTAAATCATTATTTTAAAGAATGCAGTCGAGTTTTAAATAAAAATGGTATTGTAGTAACGGTAACCGACTCGGAAGAAGACTTAAAAAATCGGACGATAACAAAGTATTTTCATGAATCTTTAGAAATCGAGAAGAAAAGATATCCCGGTGTGGATAAAATAATAGAAAACATGAAAAATAAAGGCTTTAAGGAAATTGATATTACTCATACTGAAAGAGAATATCCGATGACTGAAGAAGTGTTTCAAAAATTTAAAAATAAGGCTTTTTCATCGGTAAGATTGTTAAGTGAAGAAAGTTTTGCGAAAGGTATTAAAAGAATAGAAGAAGATATAAAAAATAACAAATGCCTTGTTAAGGAGTTGTATACCTGTATCTGGGGCGTCAAATAGAGTTATAGGATATGGGATTTGGAGGTTAGGATTTAGCAAAAAAAATCAATTCTTTCGTGTATTTTATTAACACAATTCAAAAGGGTGGTTGGGTTTAGTGTATTTAGTGTGTTTCGTGGTTAAATAACCTATTTTTTCTTTGTGTTTTGGTGCCTTTATGGTTATATCAGCCTTTTTCCAACCGGACTGCGTGATACAGGGACGCGAATGAGATATAAAGCCACATCATAGATATAAAAACGCCCACAAAGAGGCAAATATAGCCTGCCAGGACGATCGGAGCGGCGAGTAATCCCATACCGAAAACGGTCCAGGCGTGTCCGTCTGTCATCATCCAGCTTTCTTTTATAGCTTCTGTGGCTTTCATCTTTTTGTCCATGACGATATAGGGTACAAATACCAGTTTACAGGCGAAAATAATGCCGGGTATAATTAAGAAAAGAGCTCCGAATCCAACTATAAGAGCTGAAAGAAAACCGGCAAGAACGACGTTCCAGAAGTCCATAAAAGGTGAAAACATCTCTTTTATTTCAAATTTTTCGCCTCTTGCCGCTTTAAGGTTGAGATAAGATATTCCGAATTGCATGGGTTTTATGACGAGAAACATGAATGCTGTGGTGAGGATAGCAGCAATTCCTATAGATCCGAATAAAAAGATCATGAACTCCGGTTTATCTTCAAAAAAAGCCATAAAATACATGGGTATAAAAAATATACCGATAAATTGTGACGAGAAATTAAATATCAGAAATATTACAAATAGTTCAAGAAAATTTTTCCATAATTGTCTCCAACCGTGACCATAGCACTCAAAACACCCGGGTTCTAAATTGTATTCATTTACTTCATTTATACTTGGATTTTTTTCGTCCATACCGCCTCCTTATGATTTGAATTTTAATGAGTTATCAAGTAAATGTCAAGGTTGAACCCTCGCTGGTAACCCTCCGAATTTTTACGCCAATAAGTTAAAATTTGGTTGTTGCAATACTTGCAAGAAATCTTATGCGGGGACAAGCTATTTTCTAATGTTTGTGAAATCAGAGGAATTACCATACGAGAAAGACGTGGTCGATTCCCCCTGCGATTGTCGTTCGGGGTACCGCTCCTAAAAAACCGCAGTCAGTTTCCCCAGCGTGGAAACTGCTGCTTGTCTCTCAACCTCGCTCCTTTTGACTTCGTCAAAAGACCGTGCCCGCTCGGTTTCCGAGGCATTTTTCTTGAGCAGTACCCACTCACTTTCTGAAATTCTAAAATCTAAAACTGTGCCCGCTTACCCTCCGAGACGCAAACCTTTCCGGCAATCCCTCTGATTTTTGCCGGCGAAATTAATAAAATAAATGAGGGTTAAGCAATAAACCATTGTTCCACAGAAAACGATTAAAAACCTCAGTTTTTTAATTGTAGGGCAGTGTCTTAGCACGGCTAAAGCCGTGCCCTACGAGCGAAATTGAGCATTCTGGCACAACCTCTTGCGGTGAGTTTCTGTGATAATCTGTGTAATCTGTGGTTAAATTCAGGGGTTTTTAATAGCATTGACAAAGTTACTCAGATACATATTTTATCAACGGCGAATAAACAAAGGAGTAAAAATTGATAATACCAAAATGTATGAGTACTCAGCATCCAGATAATGTAAATTCTCCTTTTTTCTCTGAGAACAACGAAATGGGGGGAGAGGATGAGATACAGGAAGCGTATTACGCTTTTTCTCATCTGGGATGTGACGAGCAGATGTGGGACTGTGAGGGTAAAGAAGTAGATAGTTTTGTGGTAAAAAAATTGCTTACCAGATACGAACCTTTTTTCAGAGAGAAAAAAAAACTGGGTAAAGACTTATTCCTGACTTTGAGAGTGCCTAATCCGACTGTGGAGAAAAACGAAGCAAAAGTTTTACTGGAAACGTTGGAAAGCATTCCCAGATCTTTTGACGCCGCGAAGTTGTTTTATAACGATGATACATCGCCTATTTTCGAAGTTATATTACCGATGACCGCTTCCTGTCAATGCCTCGATCGAATTTACCGATATTATCGAGATTTTGTAGTAAATAAGGAGAAAAAATTATTTAATAAACAAGATATAACAATTGGCGAATGGATTGGAGAATTTAAGCCTAAAGAAATAAACGTTATACCTTTATTCGAAGATATGGAACATATGCTTAACGCCCATAATGTTCTAAGAGATTATCTTCATGATAAAGATATAAAACACCAGAGGGTTTTTCTTGCGAGGTCCGATCCGGCAATGAATTACGGTCTGATAAGCGCGGTTTTATTAAATAAAATTGCGCTCCAGCGATTATATCGATTGTCGGAAGATATCGGTGTTGAGTTATTTCCTATTATAGGTGTCGGTTCGGCTCCGTTTAGAGGGAATCTTAAACCTCATACGGCTGAAAGAGTGGGGAGGGAATATCCCAGCGCACATACATTTACTGTACAGTCCGCGTTCAAATATGATTATACGCCGGATGAGGTTAACATGGGTATAAAAATTCTGCGAGAAAGAAATAAAGGTGTACCACAGAAAATAGATGAAGAAAAAGCCCTCGAGGTAATTAACAAATATACACAGGAGTACAAAAAACAGATAATAGAATTAGCCCCTATAATTAATGAGGTGGCGAAATATATTCCCAGCAGGAGAAAAAGAAAATTACATATAGGTTTATTCGGTTATTCCCGCAGTTTAGAAGGAGTCACATTGCCGCGGGCTATAACTTTTACGGCAGCTCTTTATTCGATAGGGTTACCTCCGGAAATTCTGGCTTTAAATGCATTAAACGAGGATGATTTTTCTTTTATCAGAAGTGTTTATTTAAATTTTGATCAGGATTTAATGGACGCGCTTAAATATTTTAACCCTGAAACGGAATTTTTAGCGGAAGAATTTAAACGAAAGATAAAAGAAATTCCATTTAATTTTAAGGTAGATGATCAATCCAGGGAATTAACGAATCATATACTGTATTTAATTAAAAGTAATAAAACTAAAGATTTGCAGGAATGCATTGTAAGATTAGCGTACCCCAGGAAGTTTTTAGGTTGAATTTGGGCAGATTAATACCTTTATTATCAAACAGATAAACTTATTAATCTAAACTAATAATAAAGCTGTATTTAATGTATTTTTTTTAAAAGATGCTTTACTTGTTTTAAATGTTTTGACTAGTGACTTGAGACTAAA
>CAZSEX010000007.1:0-40556 GCA_964606065.1 uncultured bacterium
TTATATCTAGAATAATAAAAACCCAGCAAATCTTGAATCTCTACAAAACATGCTGCCCTGCCTGAAAAGTACCAGTCGACGCCCAATCCGAAAGTTGTATAAATGTAAAAAGTCGAATAATCCTCATAATAGTTACTCTCACTATTAAAAGAAGCTCCCATATTCAAAAGAGAATACAGGGAAACATTATCGCGAGTAAAGTATAACAACACATCTACACTGTTATAAGGATAAACATAACCATACGAATGGGAATTAAGAGAGAAATCTTTACCTTCGAAATCCAGCAAGCCAAAACTAATCCTTAAACCGAAACGGTCCGAAGGATTTACGGTTAGGCTTAAATTGTATCGCTTATACCATTCATTATATGCCGGATGCACATTAGACAAGGATGTTTCAAGCCTGGACCTCGAATATAAAGGGCACGCAGATAGCGGCAAAACTAACACTAAAAAAGCAAGTTTTTTCATTTTTATTATCTCCTTTCCAAAGTACTTTGGTTTATAAAGTATAAAATAGTCGTTTTTTATTTTTTGTCAAGGGGGGAGATAGGAATTATCGAAAAAGTAGGTTATATCCAACTTATTCTTATACCCTGATGAGTTTGTATTAACGAAGGATTTGTATTTTACAGATATGTTTTCAACTTTTTGATAATTATTATATATAAAATTATTATTTATATTTGAGGAATTTTTTGCAAAGAATTTTTCTCCCAACCTAATTATAGGCAGTAATAAAAGGGAATTTTTTAGACGTTGATTTTTTTATCGCGATTATTTTGCGGTATAACCTCCATCGATTAATAAATTGATTCCCGTAACAAATTCGTTCTCGGCTAAGAAGATTATGGCGTGGGCAATTTCTTCCGGTCTGCCGAGTCTTCCAATGGGATGCTTGGCAACTACCTCGTCGTAAAAGTCGCCGAGTGCTTCTTTGTTTACCATGCCGGATTCCACATATCCGGGATTTACCGAATTGACACGGATGTTTTTGCCTGCGTATTCCATAGCCAGAGATTTGGTCAATGTGTTAACCGCTCCTTTGCTTGCGTTGTAAGCAAAGGCGCCAGGTTGTCCCACAAACCCTAAAATAGAAGAAGTGTTTATTATGCATCCTCCACCTTTTTTTAGCATTTCCTGAAGAGCGTATTTACATCCAAAAAATACACCGTCCTGGTTAATGGAGATTACTTTGTGGTAATCCTCATAATCTAATGTATGGGTTTCTGCCATAATGCCAACTCCGGCATTATTAATGATTATATCCAGTTGCCCATACTTTTGAACTGTGTCTTTAACCATTTTTTTTACCGATTCTTCTTCAGCTACATTTACATGAGTATAGTAAACATCGGCTCCATTTTCTTTTAGTTCTCTTTCTAACGCTTTGCCGTTTTCGTCATTTAAATCCGCGATTACCACTTTTGATTCTTTTTTGACAAAGGCTTTTACCGTTGCTTTGCCAATGCCGGATGCTCCTCCTGTGACTATTACAATTCTATTTTTTAGCTCATACATACGATCCTCCTCTATTTAAATTTAAGGTTAATTGTTACATTAACAATGAAAGTTATCGAAGTTAGTAGAAAGAATTGTTAATTCCCTTATAATTATAGAGTATGGGAATTTAATATTTCGGCAAGAGGATAGAGCGAGATGCGGTGGAATCCAGGCGTGGCTTTTTTCTCTACCTAAACCATATATCTGAAATCCCGAAAACTATTTAACGATTTGACTATAGCGATAGCTATTTCGTAGGGATTCAAAAAACAAGCAGGGTTTTTCTCTGCGCTACTACCGGTCTCTCTGTGGTGATTTTACACTTGAGATTGCTTCACGTGAGAGCGGTAAAGAAGAAAAGTTAACAATGACAATTTTTTCGTGTATTTTTTCAAACACTTATTTAAAAGGAGTGGTGGTTTCGTGTATTTGGTGTATTTCCTGGTTAAATTACTTGGTTTTTCAAAATTTGCTCAGGCAGTTTTTTATCCTGTTCAGGCCTTCTTCTATCTCTTTTTCATCCAGGGCATAGCTGAGGCGAATCCTTGAGGGAGCGCCAAACCAGCTGCCCAGATATACTATTACTTTATAGTCAGTATAAAGTTTACCGGCAAAATTTTCGGGTTGAGGAACTTTTGGCAAAACATAAAAAGCCCCTTCCGGTTTCCATAAATCCAGACCTATATCTTTCAACCCGTTATAAATTATGTCTCTCCTCTTTCTCCATATTTTTAATTGTTGCTGTGCATAAGATTTAGGGCTTTTCGTTGCCTTTAGAGCCATATCCTGTCCGACCAGATTGGTGTTCATGGAAGTGTGGGTTTTTATTTCTATTATTTTGTTTACAAGTTCCTGGTCGGTACTCCATAAGTATCCAACACGTAAGCCGCACATCGCGTAGGTTTTAGAAAAAGAATTTACCGTAATCACATGGTTGCCTTTTATGATGTAGTTTTCTCTTTCATAGATTATATCTTTGTAGACTTCATCTGATACGACATATACACCGAGTTTTTCGGTAACTGTTTCTATTTCTTTTAACGTCTCTATTGCCTCGATTCTGCCGGTAGGGTTAGAGGGGGAGTTTATTAAAACTGCCTTACATCCTTTTATTTTCTTTCTGAAATCGTCAAGGTCGATTCTTCCCTGTTGTAAATCGGTGTAAACGGCTTCCCTTCCGTTTAATTCCAGGAGGGGGGGATACGAGTAATAATAAGGTCTGGGGAGTAAAACCTTTCCCTTACCCATGGCTCTGAAGATCAAGTCCAACGCCTCCGATGCTCCATTTGTGATTACGAAATTTTCGGCAGAGGAAGCGGGATACTCTCGCGCAAGCGCCATCCTCAGCTCTATGGAGCCCTGAATCAGTCCATATCTTAAGTCACGCCTGATGTCGATTTCTTCTATGGCTTCCCTCGGGGGAGGTAGATCCGGTTGCCCGGAACCAAAGCTTATTACCCCATTTCCCTGTTTCCCTATAAATATCGATGGACTCGTTAATTTGAATTTTGTGCTCATAGATTAATCCTTCGGTTTTTTAAATTTTTATTATCATAAATACCTGTGAATTGTTTTCATTCTCTGGGTAATTTATGAACAATAATATACACGTTTTTAAAATATGTCAATAACTCTAATTTAATCGTAGATTTCTCGCCGGATTGAGATCTCCGAGTGTGACGTAGAGAAAAAAGAGTTAAATCCCAAGTTTAAAAAAACTATTACTGAATTCTTTTACGGCTCCTCGAAAAAAAGAATGATTATTCTTAATATGTGTAAATTCTGTCTTTCCATTCACTCCAAACGTGGAGTCTCGTTACTTCTACTTTTGTGATGTTAGTTCCTTCTTCAAGCTTGTATTCTTCAGTGTGTACGTATATTTCTCCCGGCAATATCGGCTTGTCAAGATTTTGTTCGTTTGCCGGAAGAACATTTGGTTTTTTTCGTGATAAATTATCGTTCAGTTTTACGATGGAGGTTATGGAGCCGGTTGAGTAGTGAAAAGTAATTGAAAAACCTATGATATCCTCTTTTCCCGTATTTTTTATTGTGTACTCGACAGATAAAGAACCCGTGTTGCTTCCGATGGGTTCGGATGTTTGCGTCCAGTGAAAACTGGTAAGTTCCGCTGCAAGAGAATGGCCGTCTCTCTCAGCGCAAGAAGCCAGCGATAATATAGTTATTATGATTACGATTATTTTTTTCATATTCCCTCCTCTTTTAAATAAAAAAAATCATTTCCTCTGCAAAGTATAATCTATAATCTAAGATTTGTCAAGGAATTTTATTTTTTTGCCTTGGTTCCCTCGTGGTTAAATTTATGTATATTCTTTGAAATCTTGTGATTAGAATTGGGGTTGACAAATTGCCTTATTTGGCCATGATAATAAAAATAGCATAAATTCCCCAAAAAAAGGAGGAATGATGGGTACGAAAGGAAAAGAAATTGTAAAAGTAGATGTAAAAAAACTTATTGAATTGCTTAATAAAGCCTTAGCTGACGAGTGGCTCGCTTATTATCAGTACTGGATAGGGTCAAAAGTTGTTGTTGGCCCAATGAGAGAAGCCGTAACGGCAGAACTCGTCGAACACGCAGGAGACGAGCTAAAACACGCGGGAATGTTAGTGGAAAGAATAATTCAGCTCGGCGGTACGCCGATACTAAAACCAGAAGACTGGTATAAAATGGATAATTGCGGCTATGATGCTCCGGAAGACCCTAAAATTAAAACAATTCTTAAGCAGAACATAAAAGGTGAGCAATGCGCTATAGAAGTTTATGATAAACTTTTATCCTTCCTCGGAGATAAGGATTCCGTTACCAGAAATATGATAGAGGAAATACTCGCAGACGAAGTTGAGCATGAAGAAGACCTTCAGGCTATAGAAGAAGATCTGAAACAGATGAAATAAAAATACTATTAAGTTTTTCTCTGTTCAGGGAGAAAGAATTTTCGCCGCCTCGGGCTTAAACAAATAGATTCCTTCAAGTGTTTCTATGCCTGTTATAATTTCATATCCGGTTTTGACAAAAACAGAAAAATCTCGTCCAGTAACACAGGAATCGCGAACCCACAGGATAAATTTGTAAGAATTGCCATGTGTTGCTCTTCGCAGAGACTGTGACAAAAATTCTCAATTGCCCTACACTGAAAAAGTTGGGTTTTGGCACAGTCTCAGAGTCCCGCGGATAACGACCAGTTATTCTCTTGACTTTCATATCTTAAGAATTATCATCCAAGGAGGAAATGGTTTTAAGAATTCTATTAGTCAATCCAAATACTTGTAGAACTCCCCCTGTTATACCGGTGGGACTGGAATATTTGGCGGCAGCATTAAAAAAACACAATTACCATTGCGATATTTTAGATCTTACTTTTAGTAAAAACCCTTTGGAAAAATTAGAAGATACCTTAGAAGGTATCACCTACAATATAATTGGATTTTCAATAAGAAATATTGATACTTCTCTTTTCTTTAATAATAAATTTTTCCTTGATGAATATAAAAAAATGATAGCGCTCGTAGGGAACTATAATATTCCGGTGGTTTTAGGCGGTTCAGGATTCTCGGCTTCACCCGATGAAATTCTTGAGTATTTTAAAGTCGATTTCGGGATAATCGGTCCCGGAGAAAGAGCTTTCCCGTATTTCTTAAAATGCTGGGAATCGAATCAACTGGACAAAAAAATTATTAAAGGATGGGATTACGGATTGGATAACAATCTTGAAATATCGAGAGCTAAAGAAATAGAATACAATCGTTATATTGAAAACGACGGAATCGTTGGTTTCTCAACACATGTGGGTTGCTCTAATAAATGTCCATATTGCATTGAAGCAAACAAACCGGTTTATTTCAGAAAAATAGCTAATGTAATAAAAGAGATTAAATTTTTGATAGAACAAGGTTATAGTCATTTTCATTTATGCGATAGCGAGTTTAATGAAAATCTGGATTATTCTAAGAAGTTTTGTAAAGCAATAATTGAAAATTATCTGGATCTAAAATGGACACTGTATATGAAACCTTATCCTTATGATGAAAAATTATTTAAGTTATTAAGCGAATCTAATGCATATCTCATAACTCTTTCAGTTGATAGTGATAAAAATATTCGGTCTGAAAACAAATATTCTTACGATGATTTAGAAAAAATTATAAAATATTGCAAAAAATATAGTATTGAATTGGCAATTGATTTACTAACAGGGTATCCAAATGAATCAATTCAATCTACAAAAGAAGTGATCGGGTTTTTCAAAAAAAATCGACCTAAAACAGTGGGGATAAATTTTTATTATAGATTATTCAACAGTACAAGATTAACACATTTAGTTGATAAAAATCCGCTTATGCACAAAAAATTAACAAGATTATACTCAAAAGAAGAGAATTACCTGAAACCGGTTTTTTACAGTCAGTACAACAAAGAAGAAATAGAAGAATTAATTCTCGATGATAGTTTGTTCAAAATTTCGGGAATAACTCCGGGAGTAAATTATCAACAAAAGATATCCTCTTGATTTTAATTCTTTAAGGAATATCTTTTAATTATGAAGCATACGCTGAAAACGGGTTTAAGTTTCGGATTGACTTCAGCGATAATAACCACCCTCGGTTTAATGGTGGGTATTTATTCCGGAACCGGTTCCAGAGGCACGGTTTTAGGCTCGATACTTATTATAGCGATTGCAGATGCGCTCTCGGATTCTCTCGGAATTCACATGTCTGAAGAATCGGAAAATAAACACACTCCTCGTGAAATATGGGAATCAACTTTATACACTTTTTTAAGCAAATTTATTTTTGCGTCAACTTTTCTTGTTCCTGTTATTATCTTCGGACTGGAACTTGCGGTTATGATATCTGTTATATGGGGGCTTTTGTTATTAATTCTTTTTAGTTTTTACCTGGCAAAGAATGAAGGAACTTCTCCGGGGAAAGTAATTTTCGAGCATGTTTTTGTTGCCATGGTTGTTATATTAGCGACTCACTCTGTAGGTTTATTTGTTCGTAGATTCTTTTCGTAATAGAAGAAAAAAGGTTAAGTTATTACTTTTTTGATTTTAGGGCTTTTTCGATAAAAATTTTTTTACTGTCCAACCGGGAATAGATTCTTGACATAATAGTTTTTTTCGATATAGTTAATTCGTTCTGACTTAACAAGGGAGGAATATATGAGAATTTGTGTTATAGGAACTGGTTACGTTGGTCTGGTCGTTGGAACAGGTCTTTCCGAAACCGGAAATAAAGTAATTTGTGTTGATAAGAATGAAACCAAGATAGAAAAGTTGAAGGAGAATGTAATACCAATTTATGAACCGGGTTTGGAAGAAATTGTTCGGAGAAACCGAAAAGAAAAGCGTCTCAGTTTTACCACCTCGGTGAGAGATGCTGTTTCGCGTTCGGAAATTGTCTACATTGCTGTGGGTACTCCCGAAAAAGAGGATGGAACAGTTGATTTATCTTATGTTTATACGGTGGCGGATGAAATCGGAGAGGCTATGGGAACCGAATATAAGATTATAGTTAATAAGAGCACCGTTCCTGTGGGGACGGCCAGAGAAGTTAGAAAAATAATAAAAAATAAAACTAAAAGCGAATTCGACGTTATTTCAAACCCGGAATTTTTAAAAGAAGGATCTGCCGTTCAGGATTTTATGAAGCCGGACCGGATTATAATAGGAGCCGATAATTTTGGGGCAGCGGAGAAAATAAAAGACCTTTATGAACCTTTTGTCAGAACTGGTAACCCGGTTCTTATTATGAAGATTGAAAGCGCGGAGATGATAAAGTATGCGAGTAACACAATGCTTGCTTGCAGAATATCTTTTATGAACGAGATAGCGAATCTATGCGATAAAGTCGGCGCGGATATTGAAGAAGTAAGGATCGGTATGGGGAAGGACCCGAGAATCGGTTCTAAATTTCTCTTTCCCGGAATCGGATACGGAGGTTCATGTTTTCCAAAAGATGTTAAAGGACTAATTCATAAAGGGAAGGAATATGGTCTTCCAATGAAAATCTGTGAAAGTGTGGATGTGGTGAACGAAAACCAGAAAAAGATAATCTTTAGAAAAATAAAAGAAAGATTCGGCGAACTGAAAGGAAGGAAAATGGCTGTTTGGGGTCTTTCGTTTAAACCTCAAACCGACGATATGAGAGAAGCTCCTTCTATTATTACAATAAACCTGCTTCTTTCTGAAGGCGTAAATATAAATGCTTATGATCCGAAAGCTATAGAGAACGCAAGGGATATTTTTGGAGACAAAATAAAATATAGTTATAGGCCTTATGATTGTCTTAAAGGAGCTGAAGCGTTGGTGGTTCTTACGGAGTGGAACGAATTCAGAAATCCGGATTTTGAGAAGATTGAAACTCTAATGGGTAAAAAGATAATTTTCGACGGTAGGAATATTTACGATCCGGAGAAAACCGAAGAAATGGGATTTGAGTATTATTGTGTAGGGAGGACTAAGTTTTAGTTTTACTCTTGTCCTTATAATAATATCCGTAATAATATCCATAGTAACCGTATTCTTTATGGATATCGACTTTATTAAGTATATATCCGAGTGCTTTAATCGAAAGCTGCTTTAGAAGCTCGGAAGTTTGGGCGATGAGGTGGCGATTGGTTTTTCCGTACGCAGCCACAAGCAGCGTTTCTTCAACTTCAACCGCCAATATTCTACTGTCACTTACAGTCATTAAAGGAGGGGAATCAAGAAGAACTATATCGTATTCTTTTTCCCATCTGTTTAAAAGTTCTTTCATTCTATCGGAATCGAGTAATTCCGATGGATTAGGAGGCAATACGCCCGAGGGAATAACTTTTAACCCATCTATAGAAAGAGGTCGAAATTCTTTTTCTTCATTTATGAGTAACTCGGTTAGACCTTTTTTTCTCTTTATCTTCAGATATTTTTCTATTGCCGGTCGTCGGAGATCCGTGTCGACGAGAAGAACTTTTTTGCCGGAGGACACGAAAGAAAGAGCGAGATTTATAGCTACCATCGATTTTCCCGAACCGGTGTCCGGTCCAGTTATCAAAATAGAAGAAGGGAAGCCTTCAGCTCTCGACAGCTTTATGTTGGCACGCAAACTCCTGAAAGCTTCTGCGATGTGACTCCTGGATTCCTCTTCCGTCAACACAAAAAGATTTCCCCTGTTTTTGCTTTTTTTGTCATTTTCGACGACAGGAATTCTCCCGAGGATTGGTAGACCCGAAATTCTGGTTATTTCAAATTCGTCTCTTACTGCGGAATCCACATAATCCACGACAAATCCGCTTCCGATGGCAATTAAAACACCAAGAATAAAGAACAGTACACTTTTTTTAACTCTGGATATGGTATTAGGCTTTTTTGGTAATCGGGCGGTTTCAAGAATAGAAATACCACCGCTTTCCTGAACTTCCGTGATCTGAGCCTGTTCTCTTTTTTCAAGGAGCATCAGATAAATTTTCTTATTTGCTTCTTTTTCTCTTTCCAGTCTGGCGAGTTCCAGTTCTCTTTTTGGTATTTTGTTAAGTTTGTCTTTGTAATATCTTAAAGCCTCTTCCAACGCTTCTATTCGGCTTCTGGCAACCGCCTGGTCTATGGTTAAGTTGACCGATTGCTGCATAAAATCTTCCATTTGAACAAGAGGATCAAGAGTTCCTTCTTTTTGCAAAAGTTCTTTTGCCACTGTGCTCATTTTTCCCTTCAGGGATTGAATGGAATGGTTTATTTTCAATATTTTTTGATCTTCAGGAGAATAACCCTGAATCAAAAGATTCGCTTTTTCATTTTCCAGAGTGGTAAGCTGTCTCTTTAAATCTACCAGAACGTTATAGGAGGTCTGTGAAGCTTCTGTAAGTAAAGTTTTCTGTTGTTCATTCAGTCTGGTTTTTACTGCGTTAAGTTTCTTTCCCAGAACTTCTGCCTCGATGGAAGCGGTTTTTAGCTCTTTTTCTATATTTGACATCTGTCTTATGAATTCTTCTATCTCCGACGAGATTCCCAGAGTACCGTATTTTTCCTTAAAATCCTTTAATTTCTCCTCAGCTTCTTCTAAATCTTTCTGAACTTTTTCGGTTTGCTCGGCTATAAAAGAATAGGTGGAATGAGCGTCTTCCTTTTTTATTTCAATGTCGAAATTTCTGTAAGTTTCTGCCAGTCTATTCGCAAATAATTGACTAATATAGGGATTAGCCTCGGTGGCTTTAATTTCTATTATACGCGATTCACCTTTCACGCTAACTTCTATTTTTCCGTTTTCTATAGCGTTTTTTATTCGATAAAAAGCTTCCTGTTTACTGCTGATTTCCATCTTTTTAAGTTCTTCATCGGTAAAACTGTTTGCCGTTTTTTCGAGGACAGGGTAACTTTTAATCAGAAAAATATGATTGGTTAGTTCTTCTTCGGTAGGAGATTTATAGTAAGTACTTGTAAAGATGGATTCGACTCTTTTAACGAGAATCTTAGATGTGGACGTGTAATTGGGAGGAGCGTAGAAGAAGTATAGAAAGGAAAGAATAAGGCAAACGGATATAACTCCGATAACGATCCCCCGTCTTCTTCTAATTATCCTCAAATAATCTTTTATATCGATTTCATATTCTTTATTCATCTGTTTCCGCCTCTTCTGATTAAAGGTATTTTTTCTTTGCAAAGGGGACATTCTTCCGGTTGGTAGTTTTCGATTGGATATTTGAAAACCGATTTTATCGGTAAATCGATCTCAATATTCCCGGTTGAGCGGTCTATCATTACAACTACAGCCAGAATTTTTCCTTTATAAATCGCGGCGATTGTTTCTTTAATCGAACTGCCAGTGGTTAAAATATCATCCACTATTACTATTTTATCCGTCTGTTTTATCGCGAATTCTCTTTTCAGTGCTCTCCCTTTTTCAGTCCTTTCAGCAAAAGCGCTTTTTTTCCCCGAGATTCTTGCCAGCTCGAAAGCGATAATAGCTCCTCCCAGAGTGGGACCGACAAACCAATCGGTTTCCGGACTTAAGTCTTTCATTTTATCAAAAAACGGTTTCATTAATACCGGGTTCTCCAATATACGCATTTTTTCGATATACTTGTTTGAATGTAATCCTGAAGTCAGTAAAAAGTGCCCTTCGATTAAAACATTCGCTTTCTCAAGTAATTTCTTGTAATCCATTTTTGATTTCCATAATTATGTTTTCCGCTGCCCTGCGCATGTTTTCAGATTTTATAATAGGACGACCCACAACTAAATAATCCGAACCGTTTATAATTGCATCAAAAGGAGTGGAAAATCTTTTTTGATCGTCTTTTTCTGTTCCTCTTAGTCTTATCCCCGGTGTTGCCACGATGAAATCTTTGCCACACCGCTCTTTTATTGAGGAAACCTCTTCAGCCGAGGCTACAACTCCTCCCAATCCAGCGCTTTTCGCGATAGAAGCCAAATCCAGAACTTCCTCATTCAAAGACTTTTCTATGCCCAGAATATCCTTTAAAAAAGCCTCATCGAGACTTGTTAAGATTGTAACTCCCAGTATAATAGGTTTTTCCGCTCCCTGATTCCATACTGCTTTTTGAGCGGTTTCCATCATTTCAAAGCCTCCAAGAGTATGCAGGGTTAAGATATCTGCACCCATAGCAATGGCCGCGTTAACTGCTCCTGAGACCGTATTCGGTATATCGTGTAATTTTAAATCGAGAAAAACTCTTTTTTCTTTCTTTTTTAGAATTTCCACAATTCCGGGTCCACTTCGAGTAAACAATTCTAATCCCACCTTGTAAAAACTCACAACCTCTCCAAGGGTTTCAACTATCTCTAAGCTTTCCTCAATCGAAGAAACATCTAAAGATACTATTAAAAAATCTCTGGTTTCTTTTTTCATTTATATATCTTTTAATCTTTTATAATCTTTTTTTTTCAACCAACATACCAAATTATCCAGAATTTCAGTTGGTGCAAGGGGGTTATTGAAAATGATACTGCCTAATTGGACAGCTGATGCGCCAGCTATGAGGTATTCAATGACATCTTTATAATCCGCAATGCCTCCCGATCCTATTATTGGTATATCAACGGCATTTTTAATTTTATATACGTTGTAAAGAGCAAGGGGTTTTATGGCTGGTCCGCTCAATCCGCCTTTGACTCTTTTAAAAAGAGGTTTTTTCTTCTCGACATCTATAACGAGTCCGGGAAAAGAGTTGGAAACGGTGACCGCGGTTGCTCCACCTTCTCTGGCAGCCTGAGCGGTTTCTTCTATATTTTCGGAAGAAGGAGTAAGTTTAACGATAACCGGTAATTCTGTCTCTCCGCATACTGCTTTAGTTGTTAAGAAAACCATTTTAGGATCCCTCCCAAAATTTTCTCCTCCTTTGCCTATGTTAGGACAACTTATGTTTATTTCAAGTCCCGCTACTCCCTTGATTTCAGATGATATTACTTTGAATTCTTCAATCGATTCTCCAAAAATATTAACAAAAATTGGAGTTTCTAATTTTTTTAATTCGGGTAAAATTTCACTTTTAAAAAATGTGAGCCCTTTGTTCTCAAGACCTATAGAATTAATAATCCCGCAGGGAGTCTCTGCGATTCTGGGAGGAGGATTCCCTTCTTTTGGTTTTAGTGAAACTCCTTTACATATAACTCCTCCTAATCTTTTGAAGTCGATTATTTTTGTGTATGGCAAGTCCCATACTCCTGAAGCAAGGAGAAGAGGATTTTTTAGCTCAAGAGAGTTGATTTTTACAGATAGATCAATCAAGTTTTACCTCTTTTAACGGGAATACAGGTCCTTCCATGCATGCGAACTTATAACCTTTAACAGTTTTTACCGCGCAGGATTTACATCCTCCCAAACCACATCCCATTCTTTTTTCCATATACACGTATGTTTTATCTATTTGTTCTTTGTTTAGTGTTTTTTTAATTTCTTTAATCATTTCTATTTTACCGCAAATAAAAATTTGTTTACCGTTTAATTCTTCCCTGTACTTTTTCACAATGTCGGTGACAAGACCTCCTTTTTCTTCGTAAGTAGTTCTCACCTTAAATCCCTTTTGTCTGAATTCCCGGGTAAGGACCAGGTCATTTTTATTCTTAGCTCCATAAAACAATAAACCTTCTTTCATCCAGTTTGCTTGATAGTATACCGGAGCGATACCTATTCCTCCCGCTATAAGAACTCCTTTTTCCGGGGGACAAAAGGTTCTGCCCAAGGGACCGAGAATCTTAAGTTTATCTCCTTTTTTAATTTTAGACAGAAGCTCTGTTCCCCTTCCTTTTACCTGCAGAAGTATAGAAAACCCTTTTTTGTCTACTTCCAGAAAGGAAAATGGTCTCAGAAGATAAGGGTCAAGTGTGCGTAATCCTACCATTATGAAATTTCCGCATTTCGCGTAATCATGCATTTGTCCGTCTTTTAGTGTGATTTTGCGATAGGGCCCGAGTTTTTTATTCTTTTGGACAGTTAGTATCCTGAATATCGGGTTCATAAAGTTCCTTTGCTTTTTCTGCGTATTTTGTGTTTGGGTATTTTTCCGCTAAGATAGACAAAAGTTCGCGCACTTCAGCGAGAGAATTTGAATCCTCTTTTAGTTCTATATTCAAAAGTGTGAAAATCGCCTTCGGAGCATACTGGCTTTGGGGAAATTGCTCAGGTATCTTTCTGTACCATTCGACGCCTTCCTCCTTCTCTTTCAAATCCCAATAATAAATTTCCCCTAATCTGAAAAATATATAGGCGGAATCTTTTTCTTCTCCGTCTTTTGTTTTTTCAGAAAAAGTTTTAAGCAATGAGATATTTTCAAGTATTTCTTTTTTCGCACGTGCTTTCTCACTTAATTCTCCGAAATTTCCCGACGATTCTGTTTTTTTGTATAATTCAAGAGCTGTGGTAGTGTCGCCCTGTATTTCTTTTATTTCTCCTAAATGAAATTTGGCGGCGATTTCCAGACTGTCGCTCTTTTTGCTTACTGATTCTAAAGATTTTATTGCTTCGTCGAAGTTTTCTAATTTCATCAATATTTTTCCCTTGAGCAGTGAAAGTGAATCACTTTCCACTCCTCTATCAATTATAGAGAGAGCCTCAGATAGGCTATCCATTTCTGCGTATAGTTCCGCCAGACTGTATATGAGTTTTCCGGAAGCTTTTTGCTTGCTTTCTTTCAACGAGTTTTTATACATTTGCAATGCGATTTCGTTTTTACCGGTTAGTCTGTTAGCGTTGCCAATTAAATAGTAGGCTTCTGCCGAATTAGCGCTGTATTTTTTTACGAATTTTTGCCCTTCATCGATAACCTTTTGAGGGTTCTGACGTAAGAGATGTAATTCTAATTTTGTCTTAAATACTTCCATTATCACTTCAGGATCATCCGAATAGGATGCTCGTTCAAGGAAGATAAGCGCTTCATCCAGATCTCTCTTTTCCAGAGATATTTTCCCGAGAAAGAGATAACTTTCGTCTCTAAAAGGAGAATTTGGGAACAAGTCGACAATCCTCCTGAAATTTTTTTTTGCCTCATCGAAGTTTTTTAAATAGTAATAATTCTTTCCCATGAGGAAAATTGCATCATCCACATATGCTGATTTCGGATATTTTTTAAGTATTTTTTCGCATTTTTCTATGCTTCTGTTATAATTTTCTTCTTCGTGATATTTTTTTGCGTTATAGAATGTATTGTAATATATGCAGCCGGGGAGAAGTAAAATGAGAAAAAATAATCTTTTCATATTTCTTCTTTTACAATATTGTCATTGTTATAAGTAATAACTTCTACCAGTTCGATAGGTTTGCTCTCCTCGTGGACAATTTCTATATGCATCTTATTTTTTACGCAGGAATACTCGAGCGTATTTTTTCCTTCCGTTTCAAAATAATTTGCTACTCGTGGATTGGCTATAATACGTACTTTTGAATTCAATAACAATTTACCTTTCTTTTCGAGCCACGTGGTAAATCGCGAAAGCAAATAAGGAGCACTAAGTAAGTAACCTTTTCCTCTGCAATAAGGACAGGGTTCTACAAATCTCTTTGCTATATTTTTTCGAGCTCTTTCTCTGGTCATTTCGAGAAGCCCATTGGGAGAAAGTTTAGGCACGATTTTGTATCTTGCTTTGCTTCTTCTTAGTTGCTTTTTGAATAAATTTAAAAGTGCCTGCTGATTTTTCTTTTTTTGCATATCTATGAAGTCGATTATAATGATACCGCCTATATCTCTCAGGTTTAACTGTCTTGCTATTTCTCTCGCGCTTTCACAGTTTGTTTTAAATATCATTTCTTCCGTTGTTTCTTTTCCTCGGTAAGAGCCGGTATTCACGTCGAACACTGTAAGGGCTTCTGTTTCATCTATTACAATATGTCCTCCACTTTTAAGGTATATTTTTCTTCGGAATATTGAACGTAGTTCCTGTTCGAGCCGATAGTGGTTAAATAGGGGTATGTGATTTTTGTATAACCTGACCTTTTTTATGAGAGATGATTTTTTTCTATGTAAATATTCTTTTATCTTATTGAACGCTTCTTCCGAATCTATGATGAACTCGTAAACCGAATCGTCGAGCAGGTCCCTGGTTATTCTTATTGGTAAATCGTCATCAGTCCAGAGAACAAATGGCGCTTCGACTGTTTTACTCTTCGCTTCAATTCTTTTCCATGTTTTTTTAAGTTCCATTAGGTCGGATCTCATAACGTCGATGTCTTCGCCTGAGGAAGCGGTTCTGACTATAATACCCATACCGTCTGTATACAGTTCTTTCGCTATTTTTTTTAATTTTTGCCTGTTCTTTTCTTTTTTTATTTTTCTTGAAACTCCAAAAGCTTCTTTAAAAGGCATAAGGACAAGATATCTTCCCGGAATCGCTATAAAAGTCGTTAGTCTCGCCCCTTTTGTTCCGTAGGATTCTTTCTTTACCTGGACCAAAAATTCTAAACCCTCTTCTCCATTCTTTCTACGAGGTAAAGAAAGATAAAAATCGTTTAAGGGAAGAAACCCTGCTGACTGGGTTCCTATGTCGACAAAGACCGCGTTTAATTCTTTTCTAATAGCAATTAATTTACCTTTTATGATTGTACCGGGAGAAAAAGAAGACTCTCCTCTTTCTATATAGAATTCAACCAATTCGCCGTTTTCGCGTACTGCGACTCTTACATCGTCTCGTCTTATATTAAGAAATATCTGTTTTTTCATTTTTATTTCAAATGGGCGGCAGCCTCTCCTATTGTTTCTGAGAAGGTCGGATGAGGGAAAACCGTTTCCTTAAATTTTTTTAAATTTAATTTATTATCCATAGCCAAGCATACAAGAGGTATCAGTTCCGAAGCTCCTTCTCCCACTATTGTACATCCAATTATTTTTCCTTTTTTTGTATGGATAAATTTTGTCTGTCCGGTGGTTTTGCCTGTTGCTATGGCTCTGCCGTTGGATGCATAGGGTACTTTTGAAACCATATAATCAATACCTTCGGATTGAGCTTTTTCTTCAGATAAACCGACCGAAGCAAGTTCGGGGTGAGTGTGAACAACTCTTGGAATAACGAATTCTTTTTTACTGGTTTTTCCGCCGAGGATGTTTCCTGTCACAATATCGGCATCTTTGAAAGCAGAATGAGCAAGAAGATAACTTCCAGTACAGTCTCCTATTGCGAATGTGTTTTTCATTTTTGTTTCTAAGAAGTCGTTGACTTTGATTCTTTTTCCCTCTTCTAAAATCTCGCCGGGTAGATTATCCGCATTGGGTTTTCTTCCGATTGCTATAAGGACTTTGTGCGATTCGATTTTTTTTTCTTCATGGTTTATTTTAAACAAAACTTCGTATTTATCTTTTCCTTTTTTTGTCTCGATAACTTCCGATGACAAATAAAACTTTATTTTTTTCCTGATCAAACTTTTTCTTAACGAGTTTGATGACTCCGTATCTTCTCCCGGTAGCACCTCGTTTTCTTTTTCTATTACCGAGACCTTGCTACCAAGACAGGAAAAAATGTAAGCGAACTCGAGCCCAATGTATCCCGCGCCTATTATAACGATTGAATCCGGCAACTCTGGCGTTCCGAGTGCGTCGGTACTATCCCAGACACCCTCAGCTATATTGAAAGGCGGATTTATGGGTTTTGAACCCGTAGCGATAATTGTTTTATCGAAATTATATTTCTTTCCTTTCGATTCTATAGAACCGTCATTTTTTAAAATTGCTTCTTCTGTTATTATTTCTATATTTCCTCTTTTAAGAAGACTTTTTACCCCTAACAAAACTCGCTTAACAGCGAGAGCTTTCTTTTCTTGTATTTTGCTCCAATTTGGTTTTGTTTCGGCTTTATCATAAAGGTCTGCCGAATAGATAAGGGACTTCGTCGGTATACATCCTATATTAAGGCATACACCTCCAACTTTTTTTTTCTCAAACAGATATATTTTTTTGCCTTTTTCAGATAATCTGATAGCTGCACTATACCCAGCAGGGCCTCCGCCAATGATTCCTATTCGCATTATTCAGGAAATTACAGTTGATAAGCCTAAAAGTCAAGGGGCACAGAACTTTCTAAAATTAAATCACAGAATTTCACATTTATCCGAAAGTATTTCCGCAATAGAATTATCCATTTTTTTTCGTTATTTTATTTGAATAAATCGATTACCTTTTGTATTCCTTCATTATTTTCTTATTAAAATATAATAAGTGTTAAATATTTGTTGTCAAAAGATTAATAAAAGCGGATGAGTTGACAGACTGTTTTCATTTATTAAGTTATGTATGCGGGCAGAATTAATTATATTATGAATAAGATGTTTCTTCTGCGAAGTATTTTGGTGAACTAATCGAAAAAACCACAATATGATATTGACAATTTGAAGAAAGATTTCAAGGGAATCATTCCGGATTTTACAGAAAAAGCTTGACATTCTTACAGCAATTAATAATTTCCTTTATAATGATTGAACTTGTAAGTTTTGGGAGTGTAATAGAAGTCATCGTACGCACCACGATCATATTTTTCTTTGCTTTTATTGTAATAAGGATCAGGGGAACAAAACAGTTAGCTCAGCTTACCCTGTTCGATGTGTTGATTGTAATAGCTCTGGGTTCCGCTGTAGGCGATGTAATGATTTATCCTGAAGAAGTTGTCTCTCTGCTTCGTTCGGCAGTAGCCATATGTACACTTGCCATTTTAATACATGTATTCGAATATCTTGCTTGTAAAGCACCTAAAAGAATAACCAGGATAATATATGGCGATTCTACCATTATCATCAAGAACGGTAAACTTATAAAAAATAACTTTGAGAAAACAAATTTAACGGAAGATCAGCTGAAAGCCAAACTACGCGAAAAGAATATAAAGTATTATTCCGAAGCAAAAATTGTGCGTCTCGAACCTGACGGACAATTGAGTGTACAGAGAAAACGAAGCAATAACAAATAATTATCATTCCTTGTTCATGATATTGTTGAGTGTTCTGATGAGCTCTTCAACATAGAAGGGTTTCGCAATTACGCCGTTGAAACCGTATTTCTCATAATTCGCCATTACGGGATCATTGGAATAACCGCTTGCTACTATTATTTTAACATTGGAATCGATTTTTCTTATTTCTTTAGCGGTTTCTTTTCCTCCCATCCCTCCTGGTATTGTCAAATCAAGTATTATAACATCGAAAGGATTCGGCGATTTTTTTGCTTCTTTGAATTTTCTTACAGCCTCTTTACCGTCTTTAGCAAAGACAACATCTGAGCCTTTCCCTTTAAGCATCCTTCCGATAGCTTTACGCACTATTTCTTCATCGTCCATCAGGAGGATTTTCTTTCTTTCAATAAGGAGAACCTCCTCTTTCTCATCCCTCTTTTTTATCTCCTCTTCTAATGCCGGTAAATAGATGTAAAAAGTGGTCCCCTCCCCCAGTTTCGATTCGGCTTTAATATGTCCTCCGTGCTTCTGAATAATAGAATATACGGTCGTCATTCCAAGACCGTGCCCTTTCCTCTTTGTAGAAAAATATGGATCAAATATTTTATCCAGGTGTTCTTCAGGTATACCCATGCCTTCATCTTCTATCGAAATTTCAATATATTTGCCTCCGGTCAGGGGTAATGTATTATAGGCCCCGAGAATAACGTTGTTACCTGTAATTAAAATTTTACCTCCTTCAGGCATCGACTGATCCGCATTCAACACAATATTGTTGATAACCTGAGACATCTGTCCTTTGTCGGCTTCGACTTTCCATAAATCTTCGGAAAAACCATATTCACACTTTACGTTGGAGCCATGAAGCACGAATTCCGCCGATTCCCTGATTATATCTTCCATAGCCGTTTTTTCCTTTAAGGGTTCTCCTCCTTTTGAAAAAGTGAGCAGCTGTTCTGTAAGACGGCTGGCTTTTTTCGATGCCTTCTCGGCATCAGAGAGTATTTCTCTGGTTTCTTCGTCATCGACATTCATCCTTGCAAGAGAAATGTTTCCCATTATTCCCATTAAAAGATTGTTAAAATCGTGCGCGATGCCGCCTGCGAGAACTCCCAGGGATTCCAGTTTATCCATCCTTCTGAATTCCTTCTCTTTTTCTTTCTCATCCGTTACATCTCTTCCCACACTTACAGTTCCCACAGCCTCCCCCTCCTCTATTAAAGGCGCAGTATTGACCTGCAAGGTTCTTATATTTCCTCTCACATCTTTAATCCGAAATTCGTAACTCTGGCTTTTACCTTCAAGAGTTTCCGTGAAAATTTTTTTTACTTTCGGAAGTTCTTTCTCCACAACAATAGGTTCGAAATTCCTGTTGAGCCATTTTTCATACTCATAACCGCTGTTTTCAAGTGCTGCTCTATTCGCGTACTTAAAATTTCCTTCCCTATCCAGAATCCATATCCATTCATCCGCGTTCTCGACTATTTTCCGATATCTCTCTTTGGTTTCTCTGAGTTCTTCTTCAGCCTGTTTGCGTTCGGTTATATCTCTGGCGAACAAAAGCTCATACTCCGTACCCCGGTATTCCAGATATTGACTCGTTGCCTCTACTGGATATATTTCCCCTTCTTTGGTTTTATGCTTTGACTCAAATGTTAGAGATTCCCCTTTTTTAAGTCTCTCCCATTTTTCATCTTTACTATTTCTGTCATGATCCGGAACAATATCCGGGAGATACATGTTTTTAAGTTCATCCCGAGAATAACCAAGTTTTTCCCTTGCTGTCTCATTAATATATACAAATCTTCCCTCAGGAGTAATCCAGTAAACTTCTATGTCAGATCTATCCAGAGAAAAACCAAAAAGACGGTGTCTTTTCTCCATTTTTTTATGAGATGTTATGTCCATTAAATTCCCGATAACTTTGACCACTTCACTGTTTTCGATGATCGGTCGTCCGACGGTTCGAACCCAGAGCTTTTCTCCAGAGGCATTAATAAAAGGAACCTCTAAATCATATGGTTTTCCTTCTTCCAGTGCTTTACTGAAAGCTTCTCTTACTTTTTCTCTCGCTTCGGGAGGATAACATTCGAGACTTTTCTCAATACTTCCTCTTTCTTCCGGTTTGAAACCGTGAATATGGAATAATTCTTCAGTCCAGAACATACTGTTCTCTTTTACATCGTATTCCCAGCCACCAACGCCGGTTAATTTTTCAGTCTGGCACAACAAGCTTTCGTCTCTTTTTAGTTGCTCTTCCGCTTGTTTTTTTTCTGTTACATCTATTCCAGAACCGATAAAGCCGGTTATTTTACCTTCTTCGTTTTTTAAAATATTGTTGTGCCATGAAATTGTTTTTACGCTACCACCCTTAACGACAATCGGAATTTCTTCATTTTCCATCTTGGCAGCTTCTCCGGAAATCAATCTACCAAAAAAATCTTTCACGTCTTCTCTGATATGCGCAGGTATAAACTTTTCAAACCAGTCTTCTCCCTCAATTTCTCTTTTCTCGTAGCCGAGTATTTCACTTCCTCTGTCATTGATTCTTTTTACAATTCCTTCTTTGTCCAGAATTACAACTACAGTCCCTGCCGCGTCCAGATATGTATCTGTTTTTTCTTTTTCTCTTTCTATCTCTCTACGCTTAAAAATCAAAGCGAGGTGGGATTCGACAAGTTCCTTAAACTGAATCATTAATTTTCGAAACAGATCACTGTATTCATTTTTCTCTGAGTCGAGGACGCAAATAGTTCCGAATAAATTCCCGTCCGGCCACGTAAGAGGGAAGCCGAAATAAGAAACCATTCCCCGTTTTATATCGGGATTGTTTTTCCATTTTTCGCTTTCCCTTGCGTCAGAAATAAGTAATTCTTTTCTGGTCTTTATAACCTCTTCGCAATAAAGCCCTAAAAGATGCTCCTTGCTTCCAATTTCGTAAGGATTCTTTTCGTTATCGCTCGCTCTTAAAACTTCGATTTGCGGGAAGTCCAGTTTCATTATTAGGGCGGCAGGAACATTTATTATCTCCGCCATAGTATTTACAATATTCTGCCATTTTGTTAACGTTTCTTCCGGTATTTCTACTTTTTTCTCCTCAAAATATTCTTCGCTCATATTATATATTGAATTATAGACTTAAGATCCCCGTATGTCAACTACTTTTCCCGGAAGAATAACCACTAAAAGAAATTAGAATTCCTTTCATAATACAGTTAATTTTTTAATTCGTTTGTCTAAATTAAAACTTTTTTCAAAGAAAGATGCCCGATGGAACTACCGGGTATTCAGTCGGGTCGAATTAATAAAGAGAAAAAAAGAAGATTTAATATTTAGAGTAAAAATTCCTGGTTTAAAAAAGGAGGTCAAAATGAAAAAAGTAAAATGGGTTGTATGTAGCCCTTTAGTGTTTTTTTTGTTCTTACCCGATATTCTGAGCGCTGGAGAGATAGGAATACTTCCTTTTAGAACAACAGGCGTTGAAATGTATATAACTGATGAATTTTATGACCTTCTGGAATCCGGACTCGATTATTATGAACATGAGGTGATTTCTCCCTATGAAATAGAACGTTATCTTGGGAGTCGTGTCGTTTGTTATAACAAGGATTACGC
The DNA here is from genome assembly GCA_964606065.1 of uncultured bacterium. Classification (GTDB taxonomy): domain Bacteria; phylum Hydrothermota; class UBA3072; order UBA3072; family UBA3072; genus JAFGHJ01. The sequence continues at coordinate 21,503 of CAZSEX010000007.1, forward strand.
TGCCGATTACGGAAGATCGTTGGGTCTCGAGAAAGCAATATTCGGTTTTATAACCAAGTTGGGCGACAGGTATGTTATTTCAGTCGAAGTCGTCAAATCCAGAACGGGAGAAGTAATTCTCTCAGATAGAATAACTCTGGATTCTGAAGACTACTTAGACGAATACGTGTATCGTATGGCAGATTTTATCGAAAAAGAAGTTTATGGCAACGTTATTTATTATAGCCCTACCTGCAGCAAAACTGTTACCCATGTTTATGTAGGATGTTGCCGGCGACCGCGCAGAGGTTTAATTTCTGTACGGTTACCTCTAATTAACATAAATCTCGGAAAACCTCATCACGATGAGGATGTTCACAAAAAAGGAAGAAGATAATAACTCATCATCTTAAAACCAGAGCTTTTTTGACCGCTTTCCCTTCCTTTTTTTAAAAGCCAGGAAGTATGGTCCGAAGGAAGTTTCGAAACGTCGAAATCCACTTCGGAAGGAGAATCCACGGAAAGCATAAGCCATTCTTTACTCATTAATATCGAACCGCTTATTCCGAGTAAGACAAGTTCTTTCCCCTCTGTTTTAACATTTTCGATTCCAGAGATGTCCCATCCGAAAACCTTCGCCGCTATATTCCAACCCTTCTGCCATTTTGCATCTTTACAGATGAATATTATGTTATTTCCGTCTGTCGCAACATCAGAATGATCCTGGGTTGTATACAGCCCCTCAAGCTCATTATTTACCTTGAAGTCTGTTGAATCGGGGCTGTAGCCTGAGTTGTATTTCCGGGCGTAGATATTGTAATTCCCATCCCGGTAATCTCTCCAGGTAATTACGAATTCACCCGACGGAGTAATCCCTACGGAGGAACGAATTCGCTGGTAATAAATGTAATTTTGTGAACGCTGATATGTAATAAAGGTATCCTTAATAACCTGTGCTGGAAGTATTGGACTTAAAGCGAAGAAAAACACTATTACAGAGACAGAAAAAATTTTTAATTTTGTAAACAGCAAAGATATGGGCGCGCTACATCATCGGGAAATGTTTTTGTTAAAGGATAATCCTTGACCAGAACAATAAATTTGAGCGCTGCTTTCTGTATGCCACTCTTTTATTTTCTTTCTATTTTCGTGGCACCTGACAGAGCATCGATGTCGACTGTCGAATCAAATTTTGCTTGCATGGACCCTTTATGGGCAGCTCGAGTAAGATTCCAATGACTGACCGTCACCGGTCCGTCTATCAGTTCCGGGACGTTGTAGTTCATCATATACGTATCATAAAAGTCAGGGTCTTTTTGCGGCATTAGAAAAGGCTTATACACGTTTCCCAGAGTGTCAACATAACTGAAATATAATCTCGAACACAGGCTATCTTTTCTTTTACTGGCAAATACAAACCACCGGCTGTTACTCGACCAGCTATGATAACTTTCGCTGTATTCGCTGTTGATATCAAGTTTTCGGTACTGTTTTGTTTCTAAGTTTAACATATAAAGGTCACTGGAAGGAAAATGTATGGAAAAATATCCGTAATCACTCATACTAAATAAAAGATATTTCCCATCCGGAGATATTTTATGGAATGAAATACTTTTTCCCGTCTCTCTGGCAGTAAGAATCGGTTTTACATTACCCCAATTATTGGTTTCCACGGCATAGGATATACGCATAAGGTCATATTTCAATTCGTTATATTCTTTACCTCTCCATTCAGGCGCACTGCAGAAATATAAATACTTACCATCGGGGCTCCACTCTGGCAAATTTTCCAACCGTTTTGTCGAAACTTTTGGAGATGTCGTTATTATATTTTTTTGTATGTCGTAAATTACCAGGTCGGAAGCCTTATCCCATACATAAATATTCTTATTTTTTGTAGCATGGAATTGCTGAACTGTTTTATTAACTGAAAATGCGATATGATTTCCATCGGGATGCCAGGCAGGATAAACTCCGGCAGACAGTGTATATTCTGTCGCGGTATTGACTTTATCTGCCTCGTCGTTTTTTACTATCATCGTCCCTCCGTAATTACCTCTCATGTGGAACATCATGGTTTCTGGATTATTATTGGCAAAAGAATGACAATTCATACAGTTTTGCCCTGTAACTCTATTCGTTAAAATAGCAGATTCATCGAAGTTTTCTATATTACGCTGATAAATACCCATTTCTATCCATAATACATATCCCAGATTTATCAGTCGATAAGCAACGTGGCTATCAATTTTCTCCTTCGTGATTTTATTTTTTATGGTGTGAAACTTAGACCATCTGTTGTTTTTATCCTTTTGGTATATATCTATATAAAGTTCTTTGCCTGGATTTTCAGATAAAAGGTTTTTCCATTGTTTTATTGGAATCGTCACAATGTTTCCTCTGGCATTGATTCCGATATGGTTAGCCTCTTTAGAGTCAGTATAAATATATATATAAAATTTTGTTCCTTCTTCATTAATCTTAAAATTCAGAGGTGCGATGTTAGGGGGAATAACAATGTTGGTATAATCCGGATCTATAACGGGTAACCGATTCACTTCCGTATAGGCTACGGGAACCGAACTGCTGCAATTTTGCAATCCAATTATAATTAAAATAAATCCCAAAAACACTTTTATTATAGATTTATAGAATTTTTTCATCGATTTCCCCCTTTTCTATTCACGTTTTGCTATTTCCGGATAAATATATAGTACATAATACCAATATGTATTATAGAAATTATTCTTTAGAATTTCTTTTGCTTCTTCTTTTTTTCTGAATTTATAAAGAGTATGATTGAACTGATTGAATCGTTTAACCGTTTGTTGATTAATACTATAATCAAACGCACCATTTGTTGATGAGTACATAGACCTAATTAATAATAATGCTTCTTCTATATGTCGCGGATATTTTTTATAACCTAATTTTTTAAATTTATCGTGATGTTTCGCTATATCCTTTAATTTATATTCAAGCAAATAAAATGCCATTAAATATTCAAAAGCCATTTTATTACTTCCTTTTTCTATTAATAGACCCATTAAATCGACCTCTGGATCTCCTGTAGTAACGAAAAAATCGGATTTCGGGGTTTGTTTGCGTTTTAATTGAATTAGCCTATCAAATTTTATTGATGAATCATTAAAAAGATATTTACGGTAACGCCTCACCCATTTTTTATGCAAAACACTTTTGTCGAGCAGATCCAAAAACTTTTTTGCAACTCCATATTTTTCGTTTATAATGTTGGTAATGATAATTCTTTTTAAGATTCTCGGATCGTTTTTAAATTTTGTTTGCCCTTCATAAGCCATAACTTGAGCCGCTTTAATATGCCCTAAATCGAAGTATAAATCGCTGATCGAAATAGCGGCTTGCCTGGCACTGATTTTATCAATAAATAAACCATCGGAACCTATCAATTGAGGATAAGAGAATAGATTGTCGAGCAATTGCCCTGTATGATATAATGCTCTATTTACGTTGAAAAATATCTTGAAATCATACTTGTCTATTTCCCGGGAAATAGACAAAAGTTCATTCCACCTGTCCTGTTCCGCAAAATAGTCGATCTGAATTTTCTTTTTTTCCTGCCAGCGAAAAGAAAATGTTAGGAGTAAAACTGCAGAAAGTATAATAAAAATTGATTGTGCCGATATGCTATTGAACCCTGCCAATGATTTATTTTGTTTTTTAACCTTGGTTTTGGTGTAACTTAAGTAAACGTAAAGAGCTGTTTGTATCAACGGAAAAGAAAGGAAGAGTGAATAAAAATATAAGCGCGGATTAAAATTTAAAGGCCAGATATAAAATCTATGAGGAGCAATGTAAAGATATGCCTCTTTAAGAGTGATCATGAACAGAAACCGCGCGGCAATAAAAGGATATATCAGGTATACCATGAGATTGAGTACAGCATGAAAATACTTTCTCCGTGCTTTCTGAAAAAGTAACTCGTGTAACACACAAAGTATGATATAAAATAAATATATCCATCCACCCAGAATGTAATAAACCAAACATGATAGAAGAATAAGGAATGATTTATGTCGTTCCGGAGTTTTTACATAGACAGAGAAAAAGATAAGGGCAAATAAATATTTAACAGTTAAAATTAACGAATAATTATAATGATTTTGTATAATTAGCAAGAAAGAAACAGGTAGAAATGAAAGAATTAAAGAAAATTTAAAATGTCCGATTTTTTCAATGAACCTGTAAATAATGATGAAAACAGATAAAGAGAGAGACGAAATGAATAAAGCTCCGAACAAATTAAAGTAGAAAAATTGTAAAAAGAATTGTGTGATAAATTCTGCTGATCCGCCGGGATACAATAAGAATTCCTTAAAGTAAGTTTTATCGAAAAGAAATATGAACTGGTAGTAATGATAATATAAGGTCGAATCAAAAGCTAAGAGATAATAGAGAAACAGCCCCAGGAAGAAAAATAGAAAATAAAAATTTGGTTTGCGGATTATTTCTTTTATCCTCATAGATTCCTCAACGTTTGGAAAGATAAGTTAATTATGTTTTTAGTCAAGTCCTGCATTGGGACGCTTCTTGTGTAATAAAAATTCCTTCTGCTTATTTGCTATATTTTATTTTGATTCCTTTCTTTCTATTTTCGTGGCACCTGACAGAGCATCGATGTCGACTGTCGAATCAAATTTTGCTTGCATGGACCCTTTATGGGCAGCTCGAGTAAGATTCCAATGACTGACCGTCACCGGTCCGTCTATCAGTTCCGGGACGTTGTAGTTCATCATATACGTATCATAAAAGTCAGGGTCTTTTTGCGGCATTAGAAAAGGCTTATACACGTTTCCCAGAGTGTCAACATAACTGAAATATAATCTCGAACACAGGCTATCTTTTCTTTTACTGGCAAATACAAACCACCGGCTGTTACTCGACCAGCTATGATAACTTTCGCTGTATTCGCTGTTGATATCAAGTTTTCGGTACTGTTTTGTTTCTAAGTTTAACATATAAAGGTCACTCGACGGATAATGTATGGAAAAATATCCGCAGTCACTCATAGTGAACAACAAATATTTACCGTCGGGAGAAACTCTCGGGAAAGAGACACTCTTTCCCGTTTCTTTCGCAGTAAGAATTGGCTCTACCTCTCCCCAATGATTCGTTTCGACATCGTAGGATATACGCATAAGGTCATATTTCGTTGCATTAGGCTTATTCTTATTTAACCATTCCTGCCCGCTGCAGAAGTACAAGTGCTTGCCATCTGGACTCCAATTAGGCAGATTTTCCGTTTTCTTTGTGGAAACTTTGGGAGACGTTGTTATTACATTTTTTTGTATGTCGTAAACAACCAGGTCGGAAGCTTTATCCCACACAAAAATGCTCTTATCTTTCCCGGCATGAAACGACTGACCTATTTGATTAACTGAAAAGGCTATATGATTTCCATCGGGATGCCAGGCAGGATAAACTCCGGCAGACATGGTATATTCTGTCGCGGTATTAACTTTATTTACATTGCCTTTTTTAACTATCATCGTTCCGCCGTAATCACCTCTCATGTGGAACATCATGTTTTCAGGATTGTTATTGGCAAAAGAATGACAATTCATACAATTCTGATTGGTTGCTCTGTTTGTGAAAATAGCAGATTCATAGAAGTTTTCTATATTACGCTGGTAAATACCCATTTCCCTCCACAACACATATCCCAGATTTATCAGTCGATAAGCAACGTGGCTGTCAATTTTTTCTTTCGCAATTCTATTCTCTATTGTGCGAAACTTATTCCACCTGTTATTTTGAACCTTTACATATATATCGATATATAGTTCTTTTCCCCGGCTTGCAGATAAAATAACTTTCCACTTTTTTATGGGGATTGTAGCAATGTTATCTCTTGCCTTGATTTTAATATGTTTACCATCTTTGAAATCCGTATAAATATCGATAAAAAAATCCGTGCCTTCTTCGTTAATCTTAAAATTCAAAGGAGCGATGTTTAGAGGAATGGTGATACCTGTATAGTCCGGATCGATATTTGGCAGCCGGTCGATTTCCGAGTAGTCTCCGGGAATTGGATTGGTGCAATCTTGTAAACATAAAATAATCAAAGTAAGGTCGAAAAAGACTTGATTTATGGATTTATAAAACACTTTCATCCATCCTTCTCCTAATTTTATTCAGGATTTGTTTTATCTGGTTTAATATAAAGTGCATAGTACCAGTATGAACGATAGAATTCTCTTCTCAGAGTTTCTTCTGCCTGTATTTTACTCGGAAAACTGGAAAGAATATTGTTGAACCGTTCAAATCGTTCGATTGTTTGCCGGTTAATACTATAGTCAACTTTAAAATTTTTCGATGGATATACAAGCCTGCTAGCCAATATTGCTTCTTCTATATGTCGCGGATATTTTTCATAGCCAAATTCTTTAAATTTACCGAGACATTCCAGCATATCCTCCAAACTGAATTCGAGTAAATAATAGGCCATTAAATATTCAAAAGCCATTTTATTGTTTTCGTTTCCCTTTAACAGTTCGATTAAATCCTTATCTGACCTTTCGCCTATGGCAATATAAAAATCATGTTTCGGGGTAAGATTACGTTTTAACTGAATTAAACTATCGGATTTTATTAATGACCTGTCAGAAAGATAATTCCGGTAATGCTTAACCCATTTATTATGCAAAAAACTCCTGTTAAGAATATCTAAAAATTTTTTCGCGGCAACATATTTTTCATTTATAATATTGGTTACCACAATACTTTTCAGGATTTTTGGATTGTATCCGAAATGCGTTTGACCTTCATAAGCCAGAACCTGTGCCGCCCTGATATGCCCTAAATCGAAGTATAGATCGATGGCAGATATTTTAACTGGTCTGGGGATGTTTTCAAGAAATAAAACATCCGCCCCGAACATTTGAGGATAACCGAATAAATTATCCAGCAATTGCCCTGTATGATACAGTGCTCTGTTTGCATTAAAATTTACCATCAAATTATATCCCTTTATTTCCGGTGTTAAATTCAATAGTTCCTCCCACCTGCCCCGTTCCGCAAGATAATCGACTCGGATTTTCATTTTTTCTTGCCGGGGGAAAGAAAATGTTAGTATAAGAGCTCCAAAAAGTATAATATAAATTGCCTGTTCTAATACATAATGTAGCCCCGATGATGGTTTATTTTTAATCTTATCTTTAATATATTTTAGATGAACAAAAAGAGCTATTTGCAGCATCGGCAGGGAAAGGAAAAACAAATAAGAATATAAATTCAGTTTGTACTCAAAAGGCCACCTGGTGGCTTTCAAAGGCACAATGTAAAAGTATGTGTCTTTAAGGCTAATCATAAACAAATACCGTGCCGCAATGTAAGGATATATGAAGTATGCTAATAGATTAAGTCCCGCGTAGATATATTTCTTCGAACCTTTTCTGAAGAACAATTCGTGTAACACGCAAATTACAATATAAAACAAGTATACCCGTCCGCCCAAAATGTAATAAATTAAACACGATAGAGCAATGGCAAATATTTTGTATCGTTCCGGAATTTTTAAATAAGTAAGGAAAAAAAATAGTGCAAGTAAATATTTAGCGGTTACTACCAGGGGAAAATTGTAACGGTTTTGTATAATAAGTAAAAAACAAACAGGCAGAAAAGAAAGAATCAAAGAAAATTTAAAATTTCCTATTTTTTTAATCAATTTATAAACAAGAATAAGAACCGAAATGGAAAGAGAAGCTAATATTAAAGCTCCGAGCAAATTAAAATAGAAAAACTGTAAAAAGAATTGAGTAACCAACTCTGCCGGTCCTCCGGGATATAATAGGAAATTTTTTAAGTAGGGTTTAAAGAAGAGAAAGATAGGCTGGTGATGATGATAATATAAGGATGAATTAAAAAATAAAAGATAATAGAGGAGTAAACCCAGAAAGAAAAATAGAAAATAAAAATTTGGTTTACGGATTATTTCTTTTGCTTTCATAATTTCCTCAATATTTAATAAAGTAAAACGATTACATGTTTAGTCAAGTCCCTACAAGAATTCTTGCATCCTCTTTCTTTCCCGGTTTTTAAAGATGCCTTGACGAAATGGGAAAAATTGCATATATTTCAAGTGATATAAGTGTATTATAGGATATTTTCCTCAAGGGGGTGTCATTTTTATAATATAAATTAGGGGCATTCTCTAAAAAGGAGGCTAATATGGCAGGTAAGAAAAAAGCTGCGTCCAAGAAGACAAAAAGCACAGCTAAGGCAAAGAAGACGAAAAAAACCGCAAAGAAAAAATAAGCGCTTCTGATTTTTAATTTATTTTGTTTATCGATTGAAAAAGTTCTTGCTCGAGTTCGGTGTATTGGTTTGCGAATTATTCTTCCAATCACTTGACTTATTTTTATTAATATATTCTCAAAAGTAAAGTTTTTAGAAATAAGGAGTTCTAATTGAAAGGGGTAAGGGAAGTGTACAGGTCTGCGATGAAAATCTGAAAAAAGTATTAGATAAAATAGAGACCGAAACCAAATTTTCCGTGATGGTTGATGTACACAAAAGTTCTGAATTTACATCCCAAAGATTCAATGGAATTCCTCGAATTCAATCCTGACGGCCCGAGACGAACAAAATACAGAACTTTCTACGAAAAATGTCTCGATCTCATGGTACGTTGACAAGGACTTGACAAAAAATTGCTTCTGTTTATTTTAAAGTTCAAATTGGCTCCGTCGTCTAATGGCTCAGGACATCACTCTTTCAAGGTGAAGATGGGGGTTCGATTCCCCTCGGAGCTATTAAAAAAATTTTTTATCCTTGACAAAAGGCTTGGAATTGTTTATAGTAATAATTGTACAAATGTTAAAAAGGAGGTATCTATGAAAAAGTTTTTTGTGGTAGTAGTAACCATACTGTTGATGGTTGGGTGTACTCAGTACGCCTCCCGTGAACAGATGGACGAGTTGGCAGCGAAGGAATTAGCTGTTGAGGGACTTAGAGCCGAGGTAGCAGATGCAGAGGGAGCTCTTTCTGACCTGGAGATGGATAAAGCAGACAAAGAAACCAAGCTTGACGAATTGGAAACCGATGTTGCTGAGTTGAAAACGAAAGTAAGATCCTGTCCGGCAGTAGTCGATGACCTTTACAGGGTTGAACCGGGTGATTACCTGGCGAAGATTGCCGCAAAAGAGGGTATCTCGAGTTGGAATAAGATCTATGAGCTTAATAAAGATAAGATTAAAGATCCTAATATAATACTGCCTGGTTGGGATCTTAATTTGCCAAAGTGATTAGGAAGAGGAGGTTAAATATGAGATATTTTCTGTTTGCTTTTCTAATTCTTTTCTGTTTCTCTTTTGGACTTTTCGCACAGGAAGAAGAAGTTTCCCCGGAAGAAGTTATGGAAGAGGAGGTAATGGAAGAAGAAGTTATAAAAGAGGAAATTACTGAATTGACACTTGCAGAGCAGAAATGGACTCCGGCTCAGGCGGATTCCATTATAAACGCTTTAACAGTTGAGGAAGAAGATTTGAAAATACAACTCGCGAATTTGCAAGAGCAAATTGATGCTCTTCAGATTGAGGTTGGAGACATGGATGCAAAGATAGCTGAACTCGAAGCAGAGAAAGCTGAGCTTGAAGAGAAGCTCGAACAGATTTCCTGGTATAAGGTGAAAACAGGAGACTATCTATGCAAAATAGCTGAACGTTCGGAGATTTATGGTTACGGAAAATATGCGAGATGGAAAGATATTTATAATGCGAATAAAGATAAAATTAGTAACCCTGATTTAATACGACCCGGTACCAACCTTTTCATACCAAGACCTTAATTTGTTTTTATCATAATTTAAGAAAAATAGCCCTCTCATTAAGTATCGATGGGAGGGTTATTTTTCTAATTCAATGTTTAGACAATCGTTAAACTTAGAAAAAGTATCCAGTGTAGCCCTTTTAGGTGTGAAAGACGAAAACCTGGATTTTCTTGAAGAGCACCTGGGCGTAGAAATAATTGTCAGGGGTTCAAAATTGACAATCTCAGGTGAAAAAAAGAGAGTTAACAAGTCGATAGAATTGATAGGTGAATTAACAAGATCTTTGAGGAAAGGAGGGATGCTTACCACGAGCGATATAAAGTATTTTTTACAAGCAAAGGAAAAGAAAAACAATATTATTCTGTTACCCGATCATGTTATAAAGCCAAGAACAGTTAATCAGTCTAAGTATCTTGGAGAGATAGAAGAGAAAGCAATAACCATTGCCATAGGTCCCGCTGGTACAGGTAAGACCTATCTTGCTGTAGCGTCAGCTATTTCGGCGCTTTTGTCGAAAAAAGTCTCGAGAATAATTCTCGCCAGGCCTGCCGTTGAAGCCGGTGAAAGCCTGGGATTTCTCCCGGGAGATTACGAAGAAAAGGTGAAGCCATATCTTATACCGCTCTATGACGCGATTTATGAGATGATGCCTCAAAGGAAAATGCAGACGTATGTGGATAATGGAATTATCGAGATAGCTCCTCTTGCCTTTATGAGAGGAAGAAACCTGAAAGATTCTTTTGTAATTCTCGATGAAGCTCAAAACACCACACATACACAGATGAAGATGTTTTTGACAAGAATAGGGGAGGGTTCAAAAGCTGTGGTAACGGGAGATATAACACAGATTGACCTTCCGGACAGAACAATCTCCGGGCTAATAGAGCTTCAAGATATTTTAAAGGGACTTGACGATATTGCATTTGTTTATCTTGATGAGAACGATGTGGTAAGAAATCCGGTCGTGGAAAAAGTGGTAAGAGCTTATAAAAAATATGAAGAAAATAAAAATAAATAAAGAGCATATAATATTTCTGTTTTTACTTCTCTTGATATTCAATCTTTTTTATCCTTATAAAAACAAAACTCAAGTTCTGAGAGAAGGAGATATAGCTTTAAAAGCTATAATAGCGCCTTCAAACTTTAAAATCTTAAAGTTTAAGAACGAATTAGAAGAGGAAAGAGCAAAAGCCGCAGCTCAGGTGCCTACGGTTCTTCAGAAAATAAAAGAAAGAGAAACGGAAAACATGTTGCCCAGGGTGGATTCATTGATTTCTTTTTACGCTGAGAAATCACCTTATAGACAGCAAATCTTAAGAAAAAAACAGGATATAAGAAAAAGTTTTAAAGATATATTTAATAAAGGGGTAATCCTCAGTATAGAAAACTTACCTGAGAGTAAAAATAATAAATTATTTGTAGAGGGATCCGATTCGAGTTTTCTTGTCGATCGTTCCTCCGTATTAAGTTTAGAAAAGGCAAAAAATTTTTTAGTTAAGAGAACCGACGAGCTTTTCGGCTATTTTTCTCTCGAGGAAAAATTTATAGAAGAGCTAAAAAAACAAATTGTTCCTAATTTGCTTATAGATTTTGCTGATACAGAAAAAATGAGGAAGGAAGCAAGAAACGCAGTTTCTGATTCTCTGGGTGTGGTCAGAAAAGGAGAAAAAATAGTAGGAGCACATGAAGTTGTTACTCAACAAATATACAGGAAATTGTATTCTTTAAGAATGGCACAGGATGACAAATATTCTTATTCCCTACTTACTAATATTGCCAGGAATCAATTGTATTTCTTCCTGGTTTGTTTTTTTTCTTTAGTTTTTGTAACATTTCGGGTTGAAGAGGTTTATGATAAAAGTAAGTTCCTGTATCTTTTTTTGATAAACTTAGCAATGGTTTTTGTTTTATATAAGTTTTTGCCAATGTATCTTCTGCCGCTTGCAAGTTTTGTTATGTTTTTTACTCTTGCCGTGAATCTTAATTTTGGAATACTTTTAGCTGTAATAAGTTTTTTGGTAATATCATTCTATGAAAATTTTAACATTATGAATTTTATACCTATTTTTACCGGAAGCCTTGCCGGGGGAATTCTTAGCGGAAACTTTAAAAATAGGGAAGAGCTTTACCGTGCAGGAATATTTGTAGGCGCAACAACCGCGTTTTTGATTCTTGCCGTTGAATTGTATAACAGGTCCGGCGTAAGAGATATTTCGGTTGGGTTTATTTATGGTCTCGTTAATGGTTTTATGTCGATCCTTATTTTATTCGGTCTTCTCTACATTTTTGAGCGTATTTTTCACATAGCCACAAATTTTACCTGGATGGAGTACTCTGATTTGAACAATCCTTTAATAAAAAGGATGTCAAAAGAGGCTCCGGGGAGTTATCAGCATGTCTTGATGGTGAGTACACTTGCTGAAAGTGCCGTAGAGGCTATAGGAGCAAATTCTCTACTTGCGAAAATCGGAGGTTTATTTCACGACATCGGGAAACTAAGAAGACCCAGATATTTTGCCGAAAATTTTAAGGACAACAAAAATCCACATGACGAGTTACCACCAAAGCTTTCGGCGATTATTATAAAATCTCATGTTAAAGATGCTGTAGAAATTGCAGAACAGTACAAGTTACCTGAAGAGATTATCAGTATGATAAAACAGCATCAGGGAACCTCTTTAATAAGACCTTTCTATGAAAAAGCAAAAAAGATGTTAGATGAGGTTGATGAAGATTACTTTAAGTATGATACCGAAGTACCTGTAAGCAGAGAAGCCAGCATTCTTATGCTTGCCGATATGGTCGAGGCCACGGTTCGTTCGCTGGATAGTCCGACTCCCGAAGAAATAAGGAAAACCATAGACGAAAGAATAAAAACCGCTTATAGTACCGGGCAATTAAACAAATCAGAACTTTCCCTGAGCGACCTTGAGATTGTTGCCCGGGATTTTGCTCAAAGCCTGGAGGGATTGCACCATCATCGTCCGAAGTATCCTGCTCAATCTAAATGAGAATTTTTGTAAACGCTGTTCCCAAATTCAGAGAAGATATTCAAAAAGTAGCCCGGCAGGTGGTAAAAGAAGAAGGGCTTAAAGGTAACCTCTCCATAACTTTCATCGGCGACAGAGAAATGAAAAGATTGAACAAGAAGTATACAAATAGAAATAGGACGACGGATGTTCTGTCCTTTCATTTTAAAGATGTCCCCGAGTTGATGGGAGATATTTATATCTCTGTGCCTCAGGCGGAAAGACAAAAAGAAAAGGATCTCCTTTCGGAGTTAAAACTTCTTACTGTTCATGGTATATTACATCTTGCCGGATATGACGATAAAACCGAGGAGATGGCAAAAGTTATGAGAGAAAAAGAGAAATATTATTTAGGCAAATAATGTATTATCTTATCTTATTACTTTTGTTGATATGTTCTTTCGTTTACTCCTCATCTGAAACGGCTCTTTTCGCGTTGCCGGGTTACAGAAGAAAAGACAATCCGCTGATTTATAAACTCATGCGCAACCCGAAACTTGTGCTCGTGAGCACCGTTATAGGCAATATAGGTGTTAACGTGGCATTTTCGGCTGTGGGGGAAGATATTCTTAAAAGTTGGTTTAATTTGTTTGTTTCTTCTGTTATTTTAACAGCTCTTCTTGTAACTTTCGGAGAATATATTCCTAAAAGGGTTGCGATAACCAAAAGTAAAAGGCTGGCTGCGCTCTTTGCTCCAATAGTTGTGATAACCGAATACATTCTGTATCCTGTTTCGCTGCTGTTTAAACCCCTCACCAGAATGACTTTTTACAGAAAAAAGTTTACTGCCGGAGATTTAAGGCAGGTTTTAATAAAAGGAAAAAAAGAAGGGGTTTTGACCGAGCGGGAATTCAATATAATGACCAAATTATCCAGGCTCAATGAAATTAAAGTAAAAGAGATAATGTTACCCAGAACGGAAACACCTTTTGTGGAAGAAGAAGAACTTGTGGAAGAAGCCTTAAAAAAAGTTGGGAGAACGAGAAAGCGAATACCGGTATTTTCCGAAACAAGGGATAAAATTATCGGGATACTTGAACTTAAAAAACTTTACGGTAAAAAAGGAAAAGTAAAGAGTTTTATGTCGCTTCCCGTATTTGTATCCGAAACCCTTTCGCTTGTACAGCTTATAAAAATCTTTAGGAATTCAAAGCATAAATTAGTTGTGGTGGTCGATGAGTACGGAGGAACTTCAGGAATTATAGATATTGAAGATGTTGAAAGGGAGCTTATCTGGGAAGACAAGGGTGCAGTGGCACGTAAAATCGGTGATAATGAGTGGAATTTACCGGGATCGGCAGAGATAGAAGAAATTCAGCGGTTTATATCAATACCTCTTTCAAACGACTATAGGACTATTTCCGGCTTTATTTATACTATTTTAGAAAGAATCCCCAAAGAAGGGGAGGTCTTTTCCTATAAGGATTATGAGATTACCATTCTCGATGTATTTGATAATTATATAAGAGAAGTGAATATAAAGAAAAAGAAATGACTTTATTAATATTAATCGTAATTTTTTTGTTTCTTGTATATTTTGAGTTGTCCGAGATATCAATCGTAGCTTCAGATGAAGCAAGGCTGGAGCAGTTGGCTGCCGGCAAAAAAGGAGGCAAGTACCGTGTCGCGATAAACATTCGAAGACGTTCAGATATTCTTTTTTCTACCGTTCTTGCGGGAATGAATCTTACCACAGTGCTTTTTACTGTACTGTTGAAGAGAGAAATGGGCTTTACCTTGGGACTTATATTGTCTACTCTGTTTATTTCCGTGATAGGAGAAATCGTGGTTAAATCTCTTGCTGTCGATAATCCTGAAGCGGTAGCGGCATTTGTCTCTCCGCCTCTCATTGTTTTCTACTGGTTGCTTTATCCGCTTATATTCATAATAAAAATACTTGGCGACGGAGCGTTGAGGATCTTTGGTTTTAGAACCGAAGAAAAAGAAAAAATAACAAAAGATGAAATGAGGATCGCTGCAAGAGAGGCAAGAGCTACAGGCGGAATCGAACCGGAACAATCTAACGCGATGGATGCGATTTCGAAACTATCTCAAACAGATGTCAGAGATATTATGATCCCAAGAATTGATATTCAGGCTATTAATTATGAGTGGAATAAGGCGAAAATCGGTAAAATTCTCAGAGAAGCTGATGTTTCAAGGCTTCCGGTATACAGTGGGGATATCGATAATATAATAGGCGTTTTGTTTAAAGAAGATGTTATTGGTAGGGGCAAAGATTGGAAGATAGAGGATAAAATAAGACCCATAAAGTTTATTAGCGGAGACAGAACTCTGGACGAGATACTTTCTGAATTGCTCGAGGATAAAATCGGTTGTGCCATAGTTATTGATGAATATGGAGGTACTGAAGGTTTCGTTTCGACAGATGATGTTCTTTTCAGTATTTTTGAAACCAATATCGGTACTGAAGAAGGAGTTTTTATTGTGAACGGAAATATGAGACCTGAAAGACTTGGGATAAATACAGAAGAAGATACTCTCGCAGGATTTGTCATCAGAGAATTAGAAGAAATACCAAAAGAAGGACAGAAGATCAGGGCAGGGGATATAGAAATAACGGTTTTAGACGCGGACGAACGGAGAATTAAGAAAATATTGATAAAACGGGAAAAAAGATAGAAGTAAAAAAGAAAATAACATGAAAACGAAATTCTATCGCAAGTCTCTCTTTTCCAGTAATTCTTCCTCAAATAAACTCACTTTTCTGAATTCGAAACCTTTTTCGAAAAGATTAACGCAAATATCTACGATTTCCGGATCGAATAGCGTTCCTTTGTATTTTATGATTTCCTTTAAAGTCATCTCTCTGCTGAATGCACTCCTGTAAGGTCTCCGCGAACTCATCGCTTCTACCACATCTGCTACCGCCAGAATTTTCGATTCCAGCATAATGTCTTTTTCTTTGATGCCGAGAGGATAACCGGAACCATTTATTCTCTCGTGATGTTGGAAAACAATCTTTGCCACTGGTCCGGGGAAATTTACAGATTTTAAAATATCATATCCGACCTGAGCATGGTTTCGAACCATAGCCATTTCGTATTCGCTTAATCCAAGGGGTTTGTTTAGAATTTCTGCCGGAACATGAATTTTCCCGATATCATGGAGAGCACTAGCTATTTTCAATATCTTTAGTTGATCGTTGGAAAGAGCTTTCTCTTTACCTATAGCAACTGCGAGCTGCGCAACTCTTATTTGGTGTCCCGCAGTGAAAGGATCTCTTTTACCTATAGTTTCCGAAAGGGCGGATACTGTACCCGCTAAAAATTCCGTTAACTTGCGAAAGCTGTTTTTGAGTTTAATATCGACGTTTTTTCTTTCTCTGATGTCGTCATATAGGGCGAACACGCCAATAATCTTACCATCTTCAATAATGGGTCCTCCACTGACGTGTACGTCTATTAAAATGCCGTCGTTGCTTACCATTACTGTGTCGGATTTCAATATTTTATCCTGTAACAATCTTTGAGAGAAAGAAGGTTCGTTTTTTTTAATATACTCGGGAGCTATAAAGTCCTTAATTTTTTTCCCTTTTACTTCTTCAAGCGAATATTTGAACAACTGATGAAAACTTTTGTTGATTTGAAGAATTCGGTCTTCCTTGTCGAGTAAAGCGATTGCGGATGGAGAATTATCGAACAGGGATTTAAAGTAATTTTTTTGAGTTTTTAGTTCACTTTCGGCTTTCTTTTTATCTGTAATATCGATTGCCGAGGAGATAACAGCCGGGGCTCCCTTAAAATCATCTACATGTTTACTGGCGCAAGCGAGCCATCGCTCCTCTTTGTTTTTTTTGACGATTTTAATTTCATAGTAAGAGGGGACCCTTTCTCCATTCAGGTGTTTAAAACCCCGGGCTTTGACAATGTCTTTGAAATCAGGATGAATAATGTCCCAGAAGTTCATGTTGTAGAGTTCGTTTTTTGTGTAACCCGAGAAAAGGGCGGCTGTTTTATTGACATAAATAAACTTTTCTCTGTGAGCGAATATCATAAGTGGGGCGTCCTCTGCCATTATTTCATATCTGTTCGCGTCTATTTTGCTTTGAGAATCGTATTGGATGAGCTGCTCTCTTAGAATTCTCAATTCCTGAATCAGGTTTTCTCTTCCTTTGCCCTCATCCATGAATTATCCCCCTTTCTTTGCCATATATAGAATTTTTATAATTTAATATATGACTTTAGGGAGAACTGTCAAGGCGTTTTTCTGTAAGCTATTTATGATTATCTTTTTTGAAAGGGAGTGTGAAGAATTTTTTATATTTGATTTTTGAAAAATTTGCCAGACTTGACAAAACTCTCCCGGTTGTTATAATCATAAGATAATGAATTGGGCCCGTAGCTCAGCTGGTTAGAGCGGCTGACTCATAATCAGTAGGTCGTGGGTTCAAGCCCTACCGGGCCCATAAAAGAGATGATGAAAAACTCGAATTTAAATTTTAAGGGGCGAATAGCTCAGATGGTTAGAGCGCCGGTCTCACATACCGGAGGTCAGGGGTTCAAATCCCTTTTCGCCCAGAATGTGCACGAAAGTGCACTTTTTTTTGTTTATAGGGAGGAAAATGGAAACTGTTGAAAAGATAAAAATTTTGAGGGAAATTTATGAAAAGGATTTGGAAATCGATAAAATAAAGGACCTGGAAAAAAAAGTTCCCGAAATGGTAGAAGATTTTGAAAATCAATTAAAAGAGTATCGAGAAAAATTTGAAAAAGAGAAGAAAGCTTTTGACGTTATAGACGAAAGAAGAAGGGAATTGGAAAAAAATATCGACGAAAAAAAACTCAATCTTGAAAATTTCAATAAGAGAAAAAAAGAAAGTCATACTAATGAAGAGTTCGTTATTCTGCAAAAAGAGATAGAGAAAACCGAAGAGTCGATATCCAAAACCGAAGACGAATTACTGGAAGTTTATTTCGAAAAAGAAGAAGCGAAGAAGAAGATGGATGAAGCAAGAAATATTATGGAAGAAAAGGCGAAAAAATTTGCCGAGGAAGAAGAGGCTTTAAAAAAGGAACTTGAGGATTCGAAAGAAGATCTTATAATTAAAGAGGATGAGAAAAAAAGAATAGTCGCCAGGCTTGATGATGAAAATTTATTTCGGAAATATAGCCGTATAAAAGAGTCAAGGGGGACAGGAGCGTCTGTAATAGAAGAATCTGAATGCGCCGAGTGCCACTCGACAATTCCTCCGCAATTATTCGCGGAAGTAAGAAAAGGTAACAGGATCATTGTCTGTCAGTCGTGCGGAAGAATACTCATTTATAAATGGATAGAGTAGCCAGAGTTTTTATAGACGGTGCTTCGAGGGGCAATCCCGGGCCTTCGAGTATAGGTGTTTTAATTTTAGACGAGCACGGAAAAGAAATCGAAAAAATTTCAGAAAAAATCAGTGATACTACAAATAATGTTGCGGAATATCGGGCTTTACACAGGGGCGTAACCGAGTGTCTAAAATTGGGTTTTTCGTCCGCGCGGTTTTTTACGGATAGCCAGTTGTTGGCGAGGCAGCTTAACGGACAGTATAAAATAAAGGACGAGAATTTAAAATCGTTATATGTTAAAATTAAAGGAAAATTACTGGGTTTTAAAAGCTGGAAAATCACGCACATACCAAGAGAAGAAAATATTTTAGCGGACAAATTGGCAAACGAGTCTTTTAAGTTAAGATAAATGATTTTTATCCTTTTTTCTTTTTTCTCTGCTCCGCTTGAAGGAACTGCAGATCTTTTTTTAGGATACTACCCACCTGGAGATACCGTATTTAACGTTGATGTCTCTATAAAGGCGAGGGTTTATCTTATCAGACTTAAAGAGAAATTCGATCTTTTCACGCAATATTCTTCATATCTGGAAATGTCAGAACAAGTGGGAAATATTATTTTTAATCCTTCGTTTACAACTCATTCAATAATTCTCGGTTTTCAGTACACAAAGACTTTCTGTTTTTCTTTTTTTTGGGACCACTGGTGCCGGCATTTGATAGATAGAGAATTAAGGGGAAAGAAGGTTGTATTTAACTCTTTAAACTTCGAATTTTCTAATATTAAAGATCCCGTACGCCGTTTTTCGAAAAAAGATTATTTCGATTTTAACTATATTTTTTATCCCCAGACTACAATTATAGATTATCTTAATTCGAAACCCTATTACAGACATCGTTTAATACTTTCAGCCGGTAAAAGAATTAATTATTTTGCCAGGCTTGCTATAGAAT
>CAZSEX010000007.1:40656-56299 GCA_964606065.1 uncultured bacterium
TTAATACTTTCAGCCGGTAAAAGAATTAATTATTTTGCCAGGCTTGCTATAGAATTAGAATATACTTTATCAAATGATGATCCGCATAGAACTTACTATACCGTATGCCCTGAAATAGACTTTTTTAAACAAAAAGAAAGCGGAACGTTTTATTCTTTTTTTAAGTATTATTTGAAAGCCAGGGGACCTCTTCGCTCTCCCGAACAAAAACTCTTCTTTGGTATAGGTTATTCTTTTCATTCCCCTTGCAAATAGAAATAATCACAGTATAATCTCTTGCATGTTTAATTTTGGAATTTCCACAACGATAACACATGATAGAGATGTTTTCTCCGCTATAAAAATGATAGGAGAAAGCTCTTTTAAATTCGTGGAAATCAGATGTGAAAAAGGTCACTTTGATTACGAGAATAAAGAAGAAATTAAAAAGGTTAAAGACTTGTTAAAGAAAAAATCTTTATCGTGCGTTTCTCTGCATCCGCCTTTATGGATCGATATTGCCAATAGGGAGGAATGGTCCAGGGTAAAATCTCTTAGAGAAGTCGAAAAAGTTATTCTTGTCGCGAAGAGATTAAAAGCCCCCAGAATTATTCTTCATCCCGGGAAAAAAGCAGGAGATATAAAAAAAGCGATTGAGAGCCTTACTGAATTATCGGAATTCGGGAAAGAGTTTAACGTCAACATTATATTGGAAAACACTTCGCCGGGAAATCTTGGGTCTAGGGCAAACGACTTACGTGTTTTGTCAGACGAGTTCGAACTGCCGGTTTGTGTAGACACATCTCACGCAAGCGCTAAAGAGGATATATTAAATCATATGCTTCAACTTTTTGAGGATAGGATAGAACATTTTCATTTGTCCGATTCAATGAATAAAGGAAGCGACGATCACCTGGTACCCTATGAAGGAAAAATTAACTGGGAACCGGTTTTGAGTTTTTTGAAAAACCACGATGGATTCGCGATGTTTGAAATTTATCATCCCGGTGATCTCGAAATTATAAGAGAACTTGAAAAAATTAAAAAGCAATGGGAAAATAACAAAATTAACCCTTGACCTTTTGTTTTTTTTTATTATTTTTTATTGTTAAAATATTGGAGGATTTAAATGGTTGTACAATGTCCGAAGTGTAAGACTAAATATGAGGTAGCGGACATGGATGTTCCTGCCGGAGGATGCGCTGTCCAATGTCTTGAGTGTTCCAATGTATTTACAATCTACAGGGAACCTCTCAATATAAAACTTATTCCTTATCGAGAGAATGAGTTCGAGCCGAGCGTGAGTGAAGCAAAAGAAATTTTAAAAAGCAGTATTGAATCCGGAAGTGAAACATCGGTTGAAGAGAAGTCAGTTACAGAATCGGTCCCTTTAACGGATGATTCCGAAAAAATGAAGCAACACAAAAAAGCAGAGAGGCTGGGAAGGTCTCTGGTGAAAGATATTTATCTTTATCACAAAGATAAAGTTGAACAGGGGAGAAGAAACGGCACGTTAGTTCAGCTTCTTGGAGAGGAAATAAAAAAGTCCTGGAAATTCTACAAGAAGCAGGTAGATCCGGAAATTCTGCAGGAGAAAAATTATTTTAAGGACGCTTTGAACGAGATTATAGCAGAAGGTAAAGAAGTATTTAAATAGTTCTCGAATAATCCCAATAAATCATCATGAATATTAGGAGGTTGTAAATGAAAAATCTGAAGTGGAAATGGCTTTTTATTTTCGTTTTGATAGCGATTTCTGTGTGGCAGTTATATTATTCTTTTGTGTTCTTTTCAAAAGATAAAGAAGAATTTAGCAGGATTCCGCAAAACAAACAGAAAGTAATTAAATCCAGGGCTCTGCATCTTGGCTTAGATCTGCAGGGAGGGATGCATGTGGTCATGGAAGTCGACAAATCGCAATTAAAAGAGGAAGAGCTTAAGGGTGCTGTCAACAGAGCTCTGGAGATAATTCGGAATAGAGTTGATCAATTGGGTGTTACCGAACCGGAAATATTGAGGCAGGGTGAGGATCGCATAATGGTCCAGCTCCCGGGCGTTATTGACAGAGAAAGAGCCAGGGAAATCATAGGTAAGACGGCTTTGCTTGAATTTAAGCTGGTTAGAGAACCCCGGGAAATGCAGAATATATTGAGTAGAGTAAACGAAAAGCTTAAGACTATAGTAGGGGATACTTTTGATCTTTTCAGTTATTTTCCCCCTTCGGCCAGAGCTTACGGAGTTATTTCGCCTTATAAGGTATATATTGATTCTCTTCTCGGTCTTACCGGGATACAGGATCAGATACCTCTTGGAGATACGATACAGTGGGGAAAAGAAGTTATTTTAGAAGGCTATAAATATTACCCGTTGTATATTTTAAAAAACAAGCCTTTGCTGACCGGTAGTTCGATTCTCGACGCTACATTAGGCGTGGGGACTCAGCATGACCCTATGGGCTACAGGATAGATCTTACCATGCGGAAAGAGGATTGGAGAAAATGGGCTCAAATTACCGGAGCAAACGTGGAAAGGCAAATAGCGATTGTTTTAGACGGAATAGTTCAGTCCGCCCCGGTCGTTCGTGAAAGAATCCCAAATGGCAGATCACAGATAACTATGGGAGATGCGACTATGGAAGAGGCTAAGACACTGGCGATTATTCTTAAGGCCGGAGCCCTGCCCGCGCCTCTCAGAGTGGTTGAAGAGCGTTCTATAGGACCTTCACTCGGTTTCGATTCGGTTAAAGCGGGAGTGCGGTCTCTTGTTATAGGGGCAATCCTTGTTTTCCTTTTTATGATTGTTTACTACTTGAAGGGCGGGTTGGTAGCCATCCTGGCTATGATTTTAAATTTAGTTTTCTTATTGGCGGTTCTTTCCGGACTGCGAGCCACCTTGACCCTACCCGGTCTTGCCGGGATCGTTTTAACTGTTGGCGCTGCAATAGACGCCAATGTTTTGATTTTTGAGAGGATACGGGAAGAATTACAGTCAGGAAAGACAATAAGAACTGCGATAGTAGGAGGGTATCAAAAAGTTTTTTCTACTATATTAGATGCCAATACGACAACTTTTATTGCTGCTGTCATATTGTTCTATTTCGGGACCGGTCCCATAAAAGGGTTCGCCGTAACTTTGTCTATTGGTCTTGCCGCAAGTTTTTTTACAGCCATATTTATTACCCGGAATCTATTTGAATTCTGGATATTAAAAGGGTTAAAAAGTTTGCCGATGCTGAGTTTCTTTAAGAATCAAAATTTTGCTTTCCTGAAAGCGAAGAAATTGGCTTTTATTGTTTCCGGTATTTTGATCTTGAGTGGAATAGTATCGGTCTTTATACACGGAGGACTGAATTACGGAGTAGATTTTACGGGAGGAAGTATTCTCGAAGTTCAATTCGAAGGAGAAGCCATTTCTTCCGCGGAAGTGAGAGAAGCGCTTGCTACTGTAGGTTTCGGTGAGGCGGCGATACAAAAGGAAAGAGAATCCAATCTTTTCATGATAAAAGTGCAGGAAAGCGAAGAAAGCGCAGTGGAGAAACTCAAAGGCGTTTTAATGAAAACTTTTTCGGATAGAGAAATCGATTTTCAAAGGGAGGAACTTGTCGGTCCGGCAGTTTCCAGAGGTCTCCAGACGAGGGCTTTATGGGTAGTACTGATGGGGATGCTTGGTATACTCATTTATGTCGCGATACGCTTTAACTTCCGCTTTGGAGTTGCTTCTGTCGTAGCTTTGATCCACGATATTTTCATAACTGTGAGTATACTTTCAATAACCAATACGGAATTCAGTATTCCGATAATAGCTGGTTTACTGACAATACTCGGTTATTCGATAAATGACTCTATAGTGGTTTCTGATAGAATCAGGGAGAATGTAAAGCTGATGAGAGGTAAGCCTTTCAAAGAAATAATAAATTCATCTATAAACCAGACATTTTCAAGGACTATAATAACTTCACTGACCACTTTGTTTGTTTTACTCTCTTTGTTTTTCTTCGGTGGAAGAATACTTCATGGTTTTTCTTTGACTCTTCTTGTGGGCGTGGTGATTGGTACCTACTCTTCGATTTTTATCGTGGCTCCAATAGTGGCAGAATGGGAGAAGAAGTCACCTTCAAGGAAGAGGTAATGAACGAAACGAAACATTTCAAAGTCGGAGAGGTTCTGATTTCGGAAGGGGATGTGCCGAAGGAAATGTTTTTGATAAGGAATGGAAGAGTAAGAATAACAAGGAAAGGGGAATGGATAACGGATTTGAAGACAGGAGATTTCCTGGGCGAGATGGGCGCTCTCGATAGACATCCCAGGAGTGCCACAGCTGTGGCTATAGAAGATACGACGGTTTCGGTTCTGGCGGTTGGTGAAGTGGAGGAGAAATTACAGGAAAATCCGATGATTTATCATCTGGTAAAATCCCTGATTAAAAGATTAAGAGAAACAGACAGGAGGTTGTATTTTTAAAATGAGGTTGGGTGTAAATGTCGATCATATCGCCACAATAAGAGAAGCCCGTGGAACGAATTATCCGGATCCGGTAGAAGCGGCGCTCCTGGCGGAATCCTCTGGCGCGGATGGGATAACCTGTCACATAAGAGTTGATAGGAGACACATAAAAGAAAGAGATATAAAGATACTGAGAGAGGTTGTAAAAACACATCTAAATGTGGAATGTTCTCTGGATGAAGGAATTCGGAATTTTCTGAAATCCGTAAAGCCGGATTGGGTCTGTCTTGTTCCTGAACGCCCGGAGGAAATAACAACCGAGGGAGGTCTCGATATCAGGAAAATCGCAAGAGAAATTAAAAAAGCCACACAAGAATTTAAAAAATCGGGTATAAGAGTTACTTTTTTCATTGAGCCTGTGAATGAAATTGTCGAGCTTTCTTCAAAGCTCGGGGCGGATGCGGTGGAACTGAATACGGGTGGCTGGAGTGAGAATTCGACGGAACGCAAACTAAAAAGAATTGAAGAAGCCGCCCAGGTAGGCATTACTCTGGGACTTGAGGTTCATGCGGGTCACGGTTTGAATCTGCAGAATATTGATGATATAGTCCGGATCGAAGAAATCAGTGAGTTGAATATAGGACATGCAATAATTGCTCGATCTCTTATTGTCGGGATTGAAAGAGCAGTTGCTGAAATGAAAGAAAGGATTTTACTCGGAGTTTAAAAAATCCAAGTTGGATTATCCTGGGGCCCTTGCTTATCTGTCTTCCCTCGTTGATAGGGAAAAAAACGAAAGAAAAAAATATAAAATTTCGTTAACAAATTTTAAAGAACAGTTAAAAAAGTTCTCTGATCCCCATAAAAAATTAAGAGGTTTTTTAATAGGAGGGACTAAGGGTAAAGGTTCGACAGCTTATGTTGTGGAAGCAGTCTGCAGGAAAGCGCACTTCAAGACCGGGCTTTTTACTTCTCCGCATCTTATTTCTTATAGAGAAAGGATAAAAATAAACGGAAAGCCCATTACCAAAAGCAAGTTTGCCTCTCTTATTGAAGAAATTTTAGAGAGTGAGGCTGATTTATCTGTATTCGAAACTTTAACCACTATGGCTTTTCTTCTGTTTGCGAGAGAAAAAGTGGATTATTCTATTTTCGAAGTCGGATTGGGGGGGAGGTTGGACGCAACAAACGTTTTTGAACCAGATGTTTCTGTAATAACTTCCATAAGTTATGACCATACTGAAATACTCGGTGAAACTCTTGAGAAAATTACCAAGGAAAAATCAAAAATTTTAAGAAAAGAAAAAATTAATATTTCGGCTCCTCAGCAGAAAGGAATCGAAGAAATATTGAAAAAGGAGGTTGAAGGGAATATAGAATTCGTAAGGGATTATAAAGCGATCTCATTAACCGAAAAGAAAACCGTGTTTAAATTAAACGATGAAAAAATTTCGACCGGTTTAGTAGGCGCGGCTCAGGCTTTAAATTGTGCTCTGGCGATTACAGCCTGCAGGAAAGCAGGTGTTGATTTGAGTGGCAAAAAACTCAATGAGACTTTACTGGGTTTAGAAATACCCGGGCGTTTTCAAATTATATCGAAAAATCCGCGTATAATTCTCGATGGAGCTCATAATGTCTCATCTGTCAGGGCTCTAAGAGAAACAATTAAAAAAATTTATGACAAGAGAGTTTTGCTTGTTTTTTCCTGTCTTAGAGGGAAAGATATAAGAGGTATGCTAAAAGCGATAAAACCCATTGTTAAGAAAATTTATCCTACCGAGATACCATATATCAGAAAAACACCGATTGAGGAGATAAGAAAGACTGTACTGCAAGCAGGTGTGGAGATGGCTGATACAACGGGTTTAATAGAAAAAGATATAAAAATCGCGGTCGAGGAAGCCTCAAATTCAGATATAATAATTGTAACCGGCTCTTTTTATCTCGTCGGAGAAGCCTTAAAAATTAAGCATTAAAATTAAAACGCTCTTGATTTCAAAAAATTCTCACCTTGACAAATATGAATTATTTATATCATTGTACCTTTAAGACTATTTGTTGTTCGTAATGAATTCGATAACTAAGGATTTGTTGAAAAATTACGAGTAAAAAATTATTGAGAGTTACTTGCAACAAAGGAGGAATTATGAAAAAAGTTGCAGTGTTTATTGATGTGCAGAATATTCAGCAGGTTTTTGAAAAGCAGGGAGCGGAGATTAGATACGATAAATTAAAAAAACATCTTGTTGACAAATATCATGAAGAGAACGGAGATGTTGTTAAATTTACAGCTCTTATTCCCTTAAGGGAGATGGACGAGAACAGGCTTAAATTGATCGACGCGATTTCCCTTTCCGGTTATAGAGTTCTCAGCAAGATGGCAAAGGATAGACCCGATGGTACAGTAAAGGCTAATATGGACGTAGAAATGGCTCTTGAAATCGTTGCCGTTTCAGATTATGTCGATGAGATCGTTATCGTATCCGGGGATAGTGATTTTGAACCATTGATTCATTATCTAAGTAGAAGAGGTAAGAAAGTTCTTTTGATAGGTCCGGGAAGAGGACCAACCGCCATTGAGATTATTAGGGCAGCCGACGAATTTGAAAACCTGGACGAAATAAAAGATATTGTGCGAGCAGGTTGACAAAATAATTCTTGTTGTTATGTTATTTTCGATCCTCGGTAGCTCAAAGGAAGAGCGCCTGACTGTTAATCAGGATGTTGCAGGTTCGAGTCCTGCCCGAGGAGTTTAATTTAAACTTTTTGTCGGAAAAAAGGATAGGATAGGTGCCCTACCGTAAGAGAAAAACGACATTTGATAAATTTTCTGGTGTTTTTTTACCTCTTTTTTTTCTTTATCTTTTTCTGTTAGGGATAGAACTTTTAAATTGTTCTCTAAAGGGATTCGGAACAGGTCTCGCGAGAATGTTAATAAGCACTACTTCAAATCCTCTCATCGGACTGTTCATTGGATTACTCGCTACTTCCATAATTCAATCCAGTTCGGTTACAACATCTATAGCCGTAGGATTCGTAGCGGCCGGTACCTTAACTGTTTCCAATGCTATACCAATAGTTATGGGTGCCAATATCGGAACCACAATTACCTGTGTAGTCGCTTCTTTAGGACATTTCTCGGTCGACAAGGAATTTTCTAAAGCTTTTCCCGCAGCAATTGTGCACGACATTTTTAATATTTTGTCCGTTATAGTTTTTCTTCCTGTCGAGTTATTATTCCATCCGATCGAACGTCTATCTCTTTTTCTGACCGACTTTTTGCTGGGGAAGGGAGGTGTAACTTTCCATTCTCCTTTAGGTATAATAATTGATCCTGTTTCACTTAGAATAGTAGGTTTATTCAACAGGCATTATTTTCTTTTGACTTTTTTATCTTTGCTTATCGTTATTTTTGCCATAACTTTTTTCGTGAAATTTCTCAGAAAGGCTTCTGCGGAGAAATTCGAATCACTCATAGATCGTTATCTTTTTAGAAACCCTTTAACGGCCGGGCTCCTCGGTCTGGGATTAACCGCATTTGTTCAGTCGAGTTCGATAACTACGTCTCTTGTTGTTTCACTCGTTGGGACGCAGCTTACCACAATCGAGAAAATATTTCCTTATACCCTCGGGGCTAATTTAGGGACGACGGTAACGGCTATTTTAGCCGCTTTGGTGACCGGAAACATTAATGCAATAACAGTGGCACTCTGTCATTCTATATTTAATCTGTTTGGTATTACCGTCTGGTATCCTTTAAGAAGAATCCCTATTTTTCTTGCCGAGAAGCTCGGAGAGTTGTCGGGAAGAAAGAGGTTACTTGCATTTATTTATATAATAACTATATTTATAATAACACCGGTGATTGCAATATTTATTATCGGGAGGTAAAATGTTTAAGTGGTTTTCGGAATTTTTTAAAGGTTCGGGGTTGATTGATGAAGCTGAAAAGATGGTATCGGATATGCTCGGTATTGCTTACGATATGTTTCAATATTCGATGACAATCGTTATCGAAAAAAAGACGGAAAAAGAAAACATATATGAGATCGACCAAAAATTGAATTCCATGGAGATAGATGTCCGAAAGAAAATATTGGAACATCTTTCGATTAATCCCAGTCAGGATATTACTCCTTCTCTGGTTCTTGTAACACTCGTCGTAGACATAGAAAGATTGGGCGATTATTCGAAGAATCTGGTTGAGGTTTCGCATAAATATCCGGAGCCTTTAAAAGGGAAGTATATAGAAAAAATAAGAAATCTCGAATTAGAGGTCCGGAAATGTTTTGAGAATACAATAAAAATCTATAACGAACAGGACGAAGAACTTGGTAAACAGGTAATGGAGAAGCTTTCGCGTCTTATCGATGATTGTCAGGACTTGTTGGAAAATTTGATAGAGGATAAAAGCTTGAAAAGCAGAGAAGGGATTGTATATGCTCTTCTGGTGAGACACTTAAAAAGAGTTTCTTCTCACGTCAGAAATGTTTGTTCCGGTATCGTTAATCCTTTTTATCGTTTGGGATATAAACCGAATGAGAGGTGATTTTTTTTATGGTTTTATGCTTTATACTTTCCGGCTATCTTACTTTTCCCGTAGGTGAGAAACTTAGCTATGGAGCATACTTTGGGCCTTTAAGAGCGGGATATTCCGTAATGGAAATAAAAAAAGAGATTCTAAAGGGTGAGCCTGTCTATTCAGTAGAGTGTGTTCAGAAAACGGAAAAAGCGTTTTCTGTAATTTTTCGGATAGATGATTATTATAAATCTTTCGTCGATACGAGTACTTTTTCTTCTGTCTCCTTTATCAAAAATATTAATGAAGGGAAGTACAGTAATAACCTTACTTTAACATTCAAAGAAGATTCGGTTTTTTATACTGATGGTCGAAGAACCGAGAAAATCGAAGAAGCTAAAGATATTTTTGCCGCTATTTACTGGATGCGTTGTCAGACTTTTTATCCGGGAGATACTTTGAAAATCCCTTTTCATTCTTCGGGTAAGAACCAGGAAATGATTGTTCCTGTTTCAGATTTACAGTGGACAACAGTTCCTATGGGGAAGTTCAGAACTTTTTTGCTGACTCCACAGGTAAAGGATGAAAGAATTTTCGGTTCGGAGGAGCCTATAAAAATCTGGGTTTCTGTCGATCCTCAACATATCCCCGTAAAGATCGAGAGCAAACTTAAGGTTGGTACAATTAGTTTCCAAATGGAAGAGCTTGCGGTGGCGGAAGGAATATAAGCTATGATTTATACAGTAATAATGGCAGGTGGGAAAGGAACCAGACTTTGGCCCGCTTCCACAAAGAAAGAACCAAAACAGTTTCTTCCGATAGTGGGAGATGAGTCGCTTATAAATCAGACCAGGGACAGGGTGAAGCCTCTTACGCCCTTAGAGAGGATTAAAGTGGTTACTACACCGGAATTGAGAAACAGAATTAAAAAAGCCGGTTTTTTAGAAGAAAATATTTGGGTTGAGCCTAAGGGTATGAATACCCTTTACGCTATATCTCTTTCCGCGGCCAAACTCTTAAAAGAGGACAAATATGCATTGATGTTGACGCTTCCCTCCGATCATTGGATTTCTGATGGTAATGATTTTATAGAAACGGTTAAAAAAGGAATCAAATGGGCTGAAAAGGGATATCTTGTAACTTATGGAATTGTACCGACGAGACCTGAAACGGGATATGGATATATAGAGAGAGGAGAAAAGTTAGAAAATTCTGTAATGAAAGCTAAAAGATTTACTGAAAAACCTAAAATTAAAACGGCTAATGATTATTTGAAAAGTAAAAATTTTCTCTGGAATAGTGGTATCTTTCTCTGGCAGGCGGAGACAATACTCAATGAAATAAAAAAGCATCGAGCTGAAATTGCCGCAAACATAGATGCTCTTCTTAAATATCCCAGCGAAAAAAGCATAAGTGTTTTTTATAAAGAAGGGTTACCTGTTTCAATCGATTATGGTGTTTTGGAAAGAAGCGATAAAGTGGTTTTTGTGGAATCTAACTTCAAATGGGATGATGTGGGAACCTGGTCATCTCTTGAACGTATCGAGTTACCTGACGATAATCAAAATATTAAAAAAGGAAATGTGGTTGCTATAAACTGTCATGATAATATATTTTATTCAGATAATGGTATAATTGTGGCGAAAGATTTGTCCAAGATGGTTGTGGTCAGAACTAAAGAGGCGATTTTAATTATACCCAAAGCAGACGCACAGAAATTAAAGGAAATTGTTGAACAGCTTCCAAAAGAATATAAATAAAAAATGGAGGTACTTATGAAGTATTACTTATACTCTCTAATTTTGGTGTTCCTGGTTCTCGGGTGCGCAAAAAAACAGGCAGTGGCAGAAGAAGGTTCTATTGGAGAAACAGTATTTGAAGAAATATCGGGCGAAGAAATAGACACTTCTTCAATTTTCTTTGAAGAAACCACTCCTGAAGAAACCACTTCAACTTCGTTTTTCGAGGAGCTGGAAGAGGAGGAAGAAGTAGTAACTCCTTTTGTCGGTGAACCCGTGACACAGCAGGGTTTCAGAGTCCAGATCGGAGCTTATCAGAGCGAAAGAGAAGCAAATCGGGCGGCAGAAAGAGCTCGGGGCTCTCTGGGTAGGAGTGTGTACGTTCAGTATATTGCTCCCTGGTATAAAGTTCGAGTAGGAAACTTTGCTAACAAATATGAGGCGACTCAGTACAAAAATCAGCTAAGGAGCACCACGTCGTATCGTGATGCCTGGGTGGTACCGTCAGAAATAATTGCTGAATGAGATTGCTCGTTGCTTCCAAGAATCGGGGTAAAATTGACGAGATAAAAAGGATATATAAGGGTTCAATAGAAATATTAAGCCCTATTGACATAGATTTTAATCTTGATATATTGGAAGACGGAGCTGACTTACGCCAGAATAGCTTAAAGAAAGCTATGACATATTTTATGAAGACAGGTATTTGTGCTATTGGAGAGGATACCGGGTTGTTTGTTGAAGCTCTTGGGGGTAAACCCGGTGTTTATTCCGCGAGGTACGGCGGAAGGGGCGATGAGAGCAACATAAGGAAGTTGCTTTCGGAAATGAAAGGTAAAGGTAATAGAAAAGCTTATTTTAGAACAGTAATGGCTTTAGTTTTAAAGGAAGATTGGGTTGAATTTTTCGAGGGTGAGGTAAGGGGAAAAATTACTGAAAAAGAAATTGGTAACGAAGGTTTTGGGTACGATCCCATTTTTTTACCTGATGGATATAAAAAAACTTTTGGAGAAATGAGTGAAGAAGAGAAAAATAAAATTAGCCACAGAAGCATAGCCCTGGAAAAAGTTTTTTTTTATATTGAAGACAAAAAAATTGAAAAATTTTGTCACTGATGGCGGGGTGTAGCGCAGCCTGGTTTAGCGCACCTGCTTTGGGAGCAGGGGGTCGGTGGTTCAAATCCACTCACCCCGAGAGCGCCTGTAGCTCAACTGGATAGAGCATCGGATTTCTAATCCGATGGTTGGGGGTTCGAGTCCCTCCAGGCGTATATAAAGTGGTGAGTGTAGCTCAAGTGGTTAGAGCACTGGACTGTGGCTCCAGGGGTTGGGGGTTCGAATCCCCTCATTCACCCCATATGCGTCAGTAGCTCAGTTGGCAGAGCAGCGGACTCTTAATCCGCGGGTCGGGGGTTCGAAGCCTCCCTGACGCATTTTTTTATAGAAAAGGTTAGACATTGGGGGGAAATTGGATTTAAAAAACTACATAGACAAAGATCTGATTTTTCTGCTTAAGGAAAAAAAGAAAGAAAGGGTTTTGTTCGGAATGATTGATTCTATATGTGAGATCAAAAATTTAGAGAATAAAAAAGACATTAAGAACGCTATATTGTACAGAGAAAGTTTGATGAGTACGGGTATAGGGCTGGGTATCGCGGTGCCCCACGTAAGAATTAAAGGTGTTAAAGAACCTGTGGTTGCAGTGGGTATTCAGAGAGAAGGTATTCCCGATTATGTAACGATAGATGATGTTCCTGTTAAGATGGTGATTCTTATAATAGCCGGCGAAGGTCAACACAAGGAATATATTCAGATTCTCTCTCTTGTTGTTACGAAATTAAAGCAGGACGATGTCAGGGAAGAATTAATTAAAGCACAGAATAAAAAAGAACTTTATGAGATACTGGTATCTTGAAAAAAGATGTTTGGATTCGGGATAAATATACTGGTAGTTATAGGGCTGACTGTTTTTATAGGCACTACAGCATCTCGCTTTTTTAGAAGATTTAAAGTTCCGCAGGTTATAGCGTTTATTATATTGGGTTTTATACTTGGAGATTCTGTTTTAGGAATTGCAACCAGAGAGTTACTGTTTGCTTTTTCTCCGTTTAACATTTTTGTTCTGGGTATTACCGGTTTCTTAATAGGTGGAGAATTAAAAAAAGAAATTTTCGAAAAATATGGCAGGCAATTTATAAATATATTGTTTTCTGAAGCTCTTCTTGCTTTTGTTCTTGTAACCGGTTTTGTGGTTCTGGTCGGCAACATATTTTTTGATAATAGCGCATTTGTATGGGCTCTGGGATTGCTGCTTGGGGCAATTTCAGCCGCCACCGCTCCGGCGTCTACAACCGATGTTCTATGGGAATATAAAGCTCGGGGCCCTTTAACCACGACCATTTTAGGAATAGTCGGATTGGATGACGGATTGGGACTCGTTTTATTCGCTATTGCCTCCAGTATTGCCCTCGCGATCGTAGGTAAAGAAGCTCCGGCTATACCATCTATGTTGTTTCATATATTATATAGAATAGGTATTTCTGTAGGTGTTGGTGTTTCAGGAGGCTTTTTATTATCTTTAATTGTGAGAAAAATCAGTGATAAATACGGTATAATAACTTTTTCACTCGGAATAATAATTTTGGTACTTGGTATTTCGGATTTCCTTGAATGTGATGTTCTTTTGGCGGCTATGACCATTGGAGTTTTTACAACTAACTTTATTCCCCGGAAAAGCAAAGAAATGTTCGAACTAATAGATGAACTGATGCCGGTTCCTTATATCATTTTTTTTACTTTCTTCGGAGCGCAGCTGAATCTTAATAATCTGACTCTTCCGATAGTTTTTATTATTATTGTATATTTGATTGGCAGGACTCTGGGTAAGGGGTTGGGAGCCAATATGGGAGCCAGAACATCAAAGGCTCCCGCGACAGTAAAAAAATACCTCCCCTGGTGTCTTTTTAGTCAGGCGGGTGTGGCTATAGGTTTGTCGATTCTCGCGTCAGAGCGTTTTCCGGAGCAAATCGGTGATTCGATTGTCGTAGTCATAACCGTTACGACCTTTATCATTCAAATTGTAGGGCCCTTAGCGATTAGAGTAGCTATAACCAAAGCCGGGGAAGCGGGCCTTAATATTACAGAAGAAGATATAATCAGAGAAAGCAAGGCAAAAGATATTATGGATATGAATGTCCCGTTGATTTATGAACAAATGCCTTTAAAGCAAATCTTGAAAACTTTCAGCAAAACCGATAATCTCTATTATCCAGTTGTCGATAAAAATAAAAGGATGTTGGGTGTTATTACCGTGGATCAAATAAAAAATTCATTGATGACTACCGGACTTCATTCTTTTATTATAGCTTACGATTTAATGGAAACTGTTGTAGCAAAAGCCTCTCCCGATTTGCCGATGACCGAAGTGTTCGAAATTTTGAATCGTTATAATATAGAATACCTCCCTGTTGTTTCCGGCGGAGACAAAGTTATAGGTTTCCTGGAAAGAAGGCAGATTTCCCGAAAGATATTTACAAAGTTAATCGAATTGCAGAAGGAAGCGGAAAACCTTGTTAGAAATTAAACAGGGAAAATTTTTAAGATTTGAGTTCTATTATGGATTCGGCAAGATGGTCGAAAAGTTGCTCGAGTTTTTCTGACTTAACGGAAGAAAAAGCGATTCTCAGATCTCGTTTCCCGAAAGAAATGGTTCCTATTCCATGTTCTTTCAGAGCGTGCGCTCTTACTTTTTCGCTGTCGATATCTTTTAATCTTAAACACATAAAATATCCGGAATTAAAAGGATAAACATCCCAGAGCTTTTTAAATTTCGTATCGTAGACAATTTTTTTTACTTTTTCTGCGCGGGCTTTTAATTTTTTGTATTTTTGTTCTTTTTCCTTTTGATAATGACCTTCACTCAGAACTTTCAGGCATATCGATTGTACGGGATGAGAACAGTTCGAAATAGAGCATCTTATCGCCGCGGCAGTTTTTTTCTCCATGATGTCGTAAACGTCTCTGTTCTGATTGTAATTACCGAAGGTTAAAAATCCTATTCTGAAACCCCATACGTAAAATTCTTTCGTGAAACCGTCGAGTTTTACGGCTACAATGTTAGGATGCAGCCCAACGAATTTAGAAAAAAAAGAACCCTGTAGCAGATTATCTTCAAACGAAAGCCCGTAATAAGCATCGTCGATTAAAACGAGAATTTTCTTACCGCTCTCGGCAAGATCGAGCAAAACCTCGGTAATGGCATCGGCTTCTTTTTGTTTGGGAGTGTAACCGGTCGGATTATTAGGGAAGTTAAAAAGAAGTACGGCTTTCTCTTTTTTGCAATCATTCAGTACTCTCTTTAGAGCGGCAACATTGAGTTTTGTTAAAGAAGAATCAAAAAAATCATAGTTGACGATATTGGCTTTATATCTTGTCCGGTAGATAAGATTATAGTTCCCCCACATCATATTCGGGAGATAGATTTCGTCTCCTTTATCGATAAAAAGATCCCCGGTTAACATCAACCCGTTTGTCATTGCGTGTGTCACTACCGGCAGACTGATTTCTTTACTTTTGAGTTCATTTTCCGATATGATTTTTTCCTTCCATAGCTTTCTAAGCTCAGGTAGTCCATAAGGAGTCGCGTATGGAAAGATTTCGGAAGGAGTTAAATTATTAAAGAATTTTTTTATAGAGGGAAGGTACATAGGCCCTCCATTCTCTTTTGCTATTCCAATAGTGGCGTTACATTCATACGCGTGTAATTTAGCTTCCGTGCTCTGGGAGATTATGCCTTTTGGCATGTATATTTCCTTTCCGAAATCACTCAAAAGGTAGAATAAAACCGGGTCATTTTCCCTTAAAATTCTGTTCAGCTCTTTTGCTATTTCATTCATATCAATTCCTTACTGCAAAACTCAGATGAATAAATATCGTCTCTTTCTGTTTTGTCAAGAGGTTAAAAAA
>CAZSEX010000008.1:0-52107 GCA_964606065.1 uncultured bacterium
AATATCTTAAAATCTCTTATATCCCGGAAGAGATTATAGTACCTTACAGGATAAAAGATAAGAGTTTATTGGAGCGTCTTTTATCCGCTGAAATTAAAATACCGGAGAGAGGGGATTTAAAAAGATTAAATGAAATGGCTATTAAGAACGCGAAACTCGAGCTGGGAAGAGAATTCTTGCATTCGGCTAAGGGTTTAAAATATTCTCTTGTCGAACTTAAAAATGTTTTATCCCTGGATAAAACACCTGTGCGAATAGAGGGTTTCGATATCTCGAATATAGGTGGTACCGATTCTGTCGGTTCGTGTGTCGTTTTTATAAACGGATTTCCGGCTAAGGATAAATATAGGCGTTTTAAGATAAAAAGTGTCGTTGGTATAAATGATCCGGCTATGATAGGAGAAATCGTGAGCAGAAGAATTAGACGTTTAATAGTAGAAGAAAAAATCCCGGATTTGGTTTTAATAGATGGAGGAAAAACCCAGTTGAATTCCGCTCTTAAAGCTATGGAAAAAATAACGTCTTTGAAGATTCCGGTTATTGCTCTGGCGAAAAGGGCGGAGGAAATACATTTGCCGGGTGGTGAAATCATTTCTTTGCCGTTGAGTTCTCAAGCCTTGAGGCTATTGATGAGAATTCGCGACGAAGCCCACGATTTTGCTCTGAATTATCATAAAAAACTGAGAAGTAAAAGGCTTTCTCTTTCAGAATTGGATAAAGTTGAAGGTATCGGCTATAAAAGAAAAATCGCTTTGATACAGCATTTTGGTTCAAAAGAGAGAATAATGTCGGCATCTAAAGAAGAAATCGGCAGAGTTTCGGGAATTGGTCAGAAATTGGCTGATGTTGTTTATAAATCACTTCATTGATAGGATTGTTTTTTAATTTGTTACTGTTATTATTTTCCATTTCGTCAGAAATTTTAACCATCGATCCGGCGGATACATCGGAAATAAATCTCGGATATTCTTTCATTATTGAAAATTCGGATAGTCTGTGGTGTGAAGGTGAGTTACTGTCGCGCGATTCCGCTTATCTGATAGATTATCAAAAGGGTAATTTGATACTCAAAACCAGATGTACAAAGTCATTGAAATTTAAGTTTTGTCATCTTGATTCCGTGTTGAATGAAAGCTATTTCAGATGGTCACGGGATACTTCAGAGGTGTTATCTATGGAAATTGTGGAAGATATCCCGGAACCGGATAATGGAGAGTTGATTATACAGGGTAATAAAGGTTTATTTGTCGATGTAAGATCGGGCGGTTCGGATATAAGTCAGAGTTTGTGGATGAAAATAGGGGGCAGAGCGGGACAGTTCGATGTTTCGGGAGTTCTTTCAGATGAAAATGCTCCCAGGGGCGATGTATTTTCTCAAAATTTACAGGAAATAGATGAAATATACGTTGAAGCCGTTTCCGATAATGTCTCCTTTCGAATGGGTGATATTGTAACCGTGGAACAAGAAGTCGATAAGAGATTACTGGGATTGTCTTTCGGATGGAAAGAGTTATCGGGTGTCGCGGGTATTTCCAGGGCTAAATACGGAAAAATTACGTTCAGGACGTTTGAAGATAAGCAGGGTCCCTATGCAATTAGTCCTGAAGAAGGTCTAACCGGAATTTCGATAGTCAGAGGTTCGGAGCAGGTCTGGCTTAATGGCGAGCTTTTAGAAAAGGGAGTTGAAAATGATTATACTATAAATTATCTG
Organism: uncultured bacterium; assembly: GCA_964606065.1. Lineage (GTDB taxonomy): Bacteria > Hydrothermota > UBA3072 > UBA3072 > UBA3072 > JAFGHJ01. The sequence continues at coordinate 1,712 of CAZSEX010000008.1, forward strand.
GAAAACTCATTGACTTTTAATTCTTCTGTATTTCTGGATAACGAAACGGTGGTTCTTGTGCTTTTTCAATATAGCATCTACGGAGAAAACAATATTTTTTATAAAGCCGCTTTTGAAAAAGAAAATTATTCTTTGTCTTTTACTCGTGAGGAAGATTTTTCCGAAAAAGATTTAGTGGAAATGTATCCGGATTCGGGTTTTGGCTATAGATACGCCTCTGTGAATGTGGGATCAAATAACGGAGATTATGATTTTGAAGATTCTATTTTTGTGTATAGCGGATATAATAAAGGTTCTTATGAAGTTTATTTTGAGTGGGTCGGGGAAGGTAGGGGTGAATATGAATATGTGGATTCCTTGCATTATTTTTTATGGACGGGAGAAGGACCTTATTCTATTAAAAGGAAAGTTCCTCTGGGAGAAGAAAATAATTTATTTTCATTCAATGTCGATAAAGAGTTTGAAAATTTCGCGGTGACGGGGAATTTTAAGGCGAGAAGAATAGAAATTCCAGTTGCTGGAGATGGAAAAGATGGTTTGAAAGCGAGCCTGAGGTCTGAATTTACCCCTGTCGATTTTTTAAATGTGTTTATCGATTATTCGAGGAAAACACCGGACTTTGTTGTGAGGGAATGGGAAGGGGAGAAGGATTTGTTGAAAACATGGGAAATGGCTGTTTTTCCTTCCGATTTTCTGGAAAGCGGTGTAAAATTCGCTCCAAATCCAAGGATTGAAAGTTCTTATACTTTTGGAAAGGCTGATACTGTTCGTAAAGACAAAATAAATTTAAGGTTTTCTCCTTTATTTTTTTACTGGGATAATATTGTAGAGATAAGACAGGACGTGAAAGGGGGTTTAGAATTTAATGGCTATGAGGTTTCTTATAGAAATTTAAAAAGAAAAGAAAACTACAGAAGAGAAATTTTCGCGGGAAGTTACAATCTGGGTCTTTTGTATGGATTGGAAGGGAAGAGTGGGGGAGATACCGTCAGAGTTTACAGAGGAGAGACAAATTTTACTTTTAAAATTTTTTCCTTTGCCGCATCTCATATTTACAGAGAAAACCTGATTTCCGGTCGAACTGAAGCGATCACAAACGGAAATTTCGATATAAATTTAATTCTGAGTTCTTTTTATTTGAAAGGCGGTTTTGATATTTCTCAAAAAAAGGCGGGTGTGTGGGAGAGATATTATCAGGAGGTAAATCCCGGAGAGGGAAATCATTCATTCGATTCTACTTCAAACAGCTATTATGAGAATCCATACGGAGATTATATACAGCGAATAGTATATACCGGAGAAGAAAGAGACTTAAGAGAATATTCGACAAACTTATCTATTCATTCGGACCGTATTGTTTTGCTTAATGGCTATTTCAATTCGACTTATAGCCCTAATTTAATGTCTAAAAGTTATGGTTCGTTGAGTCTTAAATTCCCGGAAAAAAGTAAAAATAGAATTTTTTTTAGAACTGATTTTAACTATAATAGCGGAGAAAACTTCTGGGGCGTTTCAGACCGGAATTACGGAAAAATCGATGTCGGGTGGGAAAATAGTAGTAAGGGATACAGGGAGCTCGGTTTTACGAGGGAGTGGAGCAATGATGAGGATAAAACGGGAGGCTTCCTGAGTTTTTGGAATGAAAGAGGTATCGAAATAAAAATTGAAGAACTTTTAACTACCGGTGAAGATACTCTCGTCTCCTCGATTTTAGAACTCGGATATAATCTTCTGGGAGGCGGGAAAAGTGGTACAATCAAATTGACTTTAGGATATAATTATTACCCTGGTGGAAATGTTAGTTCTTACAGAATGAATGATCTTTATCCCGGGGGTTTTTTTTATGATGCAGCATCGTCCGTTACTTTAGATTTAAGCGATGTGATTCATCTTGTTATAAACGCTAATATTCATAAACTGAGCAGCGGTGATGTATATTACAACGGGAGAGTGGGCATCTCCGCCGATTTTTCGCCCTGATAAATATTTTTAAATTTGCCGCTAATACACCAGGGCACGAAGAAAATAATGGTTTTTATTAAATCTAAGTTAAATCGTTAAATCAAAAAATATTAAAATAGTTTTTCTCTGAGGACTCTGCGTCTTTGCGGTGCAAATTTCTTGAGATTGCTTCGCTTGAGCATAGCATGCTGTAGAACTCGCAATGACAAATTTTTTCGTGTATTTTTTTAAACACTTATTTAATGAAGGTGGTAGGGTTTAGTGTATTTCGTGTGTTTGGTGGTTAAATAATTTTCCTGGGGGAGTGGTTTTACCGCGCTGTGTGCCCTGTGTTAAAAGATGGGAGGGGAGGGGGTTGCCCTTGACTTATCATTTTGTTTTTATAAATTTAAGAAAATGAGAGTTATTTTATTTGAAGATAAAAAAGTAAGTAATTTCTATCCTATTTCTCGGTTACATACAGTCGATGAGATAAGAACCGGAAGATGGACCCAAAAAGAAAAAGTTTCTTTGCAATTTAAAACAAAACCCCTGTCGTATTCCTGTAGAGAATTTTTCGGCGATGATTTCAAAGTCGAAGGAGATACATTATTTCTTAATGCGAGATTGAAGAACTTTAATTTTTTTAGTGAGTTGGATAATAATACGTGCGTGGTTAACAAAGACGGTGAGATACTTGGTTACAGGGGAGATAAAATCATTGAGAATGGTAAATTCAATGGTTTTGAAATTATTACTAAAGAATTACCGTTGTATAATTTTATCTGGGACATTATAGAGGATTTACACGAAAATTTGATTGGTGATCTGGAACGAGACGCGGCTTTAGGTAAAATACTCAGTCCAATTAACGATTTTGTTTATGTAAGAAACAAAAAAAACGTATATATTGGTAATAATGTATTTATTGGTGAGGGAGTGGTATTAAGTTCCGATGACGCTCCGATCTGGATAGAAGATAATGTAACAATAGAAAGCCACAGCTTTGTTAAAGGACCTACTTATATTGGCAAAGGTTCGAAAATTAAACCGGGCACTATTCTGGATGTTGTAGCTCTCGGAGAAGTTGTTAAACTTTGCGGAGAAATCGAGGAAACTGTTTTTCAGGGATATTCAAATAAGCAGCATTTAGGTTTTCTCGGTCATGCTTTTATCGGCGAATGGGTAAATTTGGGAGCCGGGACCACCAACTCGGATTTAAAAAATAATTACAGTAAAGTAAGAGTGGTTTTAGAAGGAAAATCTTATGATACCGGAATGCAATTTCTCGGCGCCATAATAGGGGATCACACGAAGGCTGCAATAAACACTTCTTTTAATACCGGTACTATCGTTGAACCGTTTTGTAATTTGTTCGGAAGAACTTATCCGCCGAAATATGTTCCTCCGTTTACCTGGTGGGGAGAGAGCTTTGCAGAATATGATCTGGATAATGCTATTGAAACCGCGGTTAGAGTAATGAAAAGAAGGGATAAAAAACTGGACGATAATTATAAAAAAAGAGTAACAAAACTTTTTTCGGAAACAAAGGCTATTAGAAAAGAAATAAAATAATATTAGGTTTTTCCCTAATTCCACTATTGACATATCGGCATTTCTTATTATAATAGTTTTTAAGATGGAATATGAAAAAATGGAAAAATTTCATAAAATAGTTACGGTAGAGCTACTTTCGACCATTGATCACAAATTAAGAGGTGTTCAACAATTTATCGTGGCTCTACGGGGATTGATCGAAGAGGATATTTTAAACGATTTGGATGAGGAAGTCAATGAGTTACAGGCACTTTATGAGCCTTATTTAAAGCTGAGGAATTTAAAACTTGAAAAGGACAATATTGGAAAATTTATAGAGGATAATTATAATATCCGAACAGGCTTTCCCTGTATTGCCGACTTTGATGAGGAGAAGCTCAAGTTTGTTCTTGATTTTTTGATTGAGTTTTCTGAAGGGGGATATCAGTTGGGTTTAAAGTCTTCGGAGAGGGGGTGTCTTATTAATTTTGTTTCTTCCGCTTTTTCCGGGCTAACTATGGAGGATTTTCAACTTTTGCCGGAAAAGATTGAGAAGTTACCGTTTTACGCTTTAAGGAAAACTCTTGACAGAATGGGTGCCGAGTTATCGATTGATGGTGAGGAGTTTTCTATCGAATTAATGAGTTTGAGTGAAGTAGAATCTTAGTTTTTTTTGAGGTTATCTGTTATTCATTCTTTATTTCTTTTTTTAGACCGTATAGAAAATCATGCGCTTCTTTGGGTGTCATGTCGTCGGGATCTATGGATTTAATTCTGTTTAGAATTATATTTTCTATTTGGAAAAGTGAATTTTGTTTTGTTTTTGGAGGATGTTTTCTTACGACCCTGTCGTCGTTTCTTAAATCGTTAAGCAAATCTTTTGCTCTTGTTATAACATTTTCGGGCAAACCTGCGAGTTTCGCGACTTCGATTCCGTAACTGCGGTCCGAAGAGCCTTTTTTAACGTTTCTTAAAAAAATAACTTCGTTTTCTGTTTCTTTGACCGAAACGTTATAATTTATTACAGTTTTATAATATTCTTCCAATTCGGTTAGTTCATGATAGTGGGTGGCGAATAAAACCAGAGGTTTTTCGGTTATCGAATTAAGATATTCGATAACCGCCCAGGCGATAGAGAGCCCGTCGTATGTGCTGGTTCCTCGTCCTACCTCGTCCAAAAGAACAAGGCTTTTTTCGGTAACATTATTCAATATATTGGCGGTTTCATTCATTTCCGCAAGAAATGTGGAAACGCCTCGAGCTAAATCGTCAGACGCGCCGATGCGGGTAAAAATACAGTCCACAATTCCTATTTCCGCGTTTTTTGCCGGTACATAACAGCCTATCTGTGCCAATATTGTTATCAGGGCTATTTGGCGCAGATAAGTCGATTTTCCTGCCATGTTAGGTCCGGTAAGAATTATTATGCTTTTTTGGTCGTTTAAATCGACGTCGTTGGGTATAAACTCACCTTTATTTAAGATTCTTTCAATAACCGGATGTCTTCCTTCTGAAATTTTAATGCCTTTTATTTCCGACATTTTTGGACGAGAGTAATCCCGGGTTAAGGCAAGTTCTGTAAAGTTGGCAATAATATCGATTGTGGAAATGCCTGAAGCGGTTTCTTCGAATTCTCCGAGATAATTCTGTAATTTTACTGTCAAATCTTTAAAAAGTTTTCTTTCTATTTCATTTTGTCTTTCTTCGGCCGTTAAAATTTTCGATTCGAAATTTTTTAATTCTTCGGTAATAAATCTCTCCGAATTGGTTAGGGTTTGTTTTTTTATGTATTTATCGGGAATTCCCTTGAGTTTAGATTTTGTTATTTCTATGTAATACCCGAAAACGGAATTGTAGCCAACCTTGAGTTTATCGATCCCCGTTTCTTTTCTTTGTTCCTTTTCATACTTAAGAACCCAATTTTTGCCCTCGGTAGCGATCGTTCTTATTTCATCTAATTCGGAGTTATAGCCGGTTTTGAAGATACCCGCGACGTTGATTTTAGCCGGTGGATCTTCATTGATAGATTTTTGGATTAAATCGATTATTCTTTTTAAGTCTTTTATTTTTTCTGCCTGTTCCTTAAATATTATTGAATTCATAGATGAGATGATTTTTTTTAATTCGTTTGCCAGGGAAAGAGAAATTTTTAAGGAAATCAAATCGCGGGGAGTCGCTCTCGAGGTTGATATACGTCCTGTAATTCTTTCAATATCTAAAATTTCTTTGAGTTTTTCCCTGCTCTCTCTCAATACATCTCTTTTAAAAATTAGTTCTTCTATACCGTCGAATCTTTTTTCGATTTCGAGTTTATCGGTAGAAGGGAACAACAACCATTTTTTTAGAAGGCGGCTGCCCATGGAAGTCAATGTTTTGTTTATTGTGTCTAAAAGAGCCCCTTTTGGATTCCCGTTTATTCGGGTGATTAATTCAAGGTTTTTTATTGTCGCACCGTCCAATGATATACCGTCCCGGGGATTAAAGTGGAATATTTTTTTTATGTGTTTTACAGTCGTTTTCTGATTTTCTGTTATGTAAGAGAGCAGAGCTCCAGCTGAGCAAACTGCAGGGGATTTTTCGTTGATTCCGAATGCGTCTGTTTTCAAGACCCCGAAATAATTTTTTATAGTTTCCAGGGCGAAATCCCTTTCAAACCTGTAAGGTTCTATTCTGGTAATTGTCACTCTTTCGGGCAGTACGATTTTAGTCCCTTCAGGAATTATAACCTCTTTTGCGCCCAGACGGTTTAGTTCGTCGGTAAGATTTATTACTTCTCCGGCTTGGAATTCTCCTGTAGTAATATCGGAGAAGGCGAGTCCGTAAGTACCTCCGTCTTTAGTAACAGACGCCAGATAATTATTATCGGTTTCATTTAATAAAGTTGGTCTCATAACGGTTCCTGAAGTTATAACTTCCACGACTTCTCTTTTTACAAGACCTCTGGAAGCTTTTGCATCCACTACCTGTTCGCAAATCGCTACTTTTTTCCCGGATCGAACAAGTTTTTCAATATAGGAATCAGCCGCTTTGATGGGGATACCAGCGAGAGGCACCCTTACGCCTTTGCCCATAGGCTTGGAAGTTAAAGTTATATCGAGAGTTTTTGAAGCGATTTTTGCGTCATCGTAAAATGTCTCGTAAAAATCACCTATGCGAAATAGTAAAATAGAATCCTGGTATTTTTTCTTTATTGTAAGGTACTGTTTAAGGATTGGAGTCAAGAGTTATGAAACCGTGGAAACCCTTATTTTTTATTTCCTCTAAATGTTTTTCCGCTTCGCTTCTTGTGTCAAACTTTCCAGAAAAAATTTTTGAGTAATCGCCTGTTTGTTTAATAAAATATTCAACATCATTTTCTTTTAGTTTCCCAAGAAAATATTCCAGCCATTTTTTGTCTTCATAGGCTCCCAGTTGGATTGTGTGGTATTCCAGCCGTTTTTGTTGCTTTCCTGTTTGTTGAATTAGTTTTTTTGTTTCGGTGTTTGTTTGTTCCGTCGTCGTTTTTGTATCTACCTCGTCAGAAAACAAATTTTTATTTTTTCTGATTATTTCTCTCGCTTTTATCGAATCCCCGATATTTTCGTAGCAGAATTTTAGCCAGTAACAGGTTTTTGAATATAAGGTAGATTTTCCGCCCTTTTTATATATAATTTCAAAATGATTGATAGTCCTTTCAAAATCACCTAAAAGGTAATAAAGCATCCCTATTCTAAAAAGAGCGGAGTCCGCATAAGGAGTATTGGGCGCTTCTTGTGCGATTTGTCTGTAGTATTCGGCTGCCACAAGAGGATCTTTTATTTTCAAAGCTTTGGTATATTTTTCTTTTATTGTTGCTTCAGCGTTTATGATCAAGAATAAAACAGTAAATATCATAAAACTAATTAATTTCAATATCTCATCTGGTTGATTGTGCCGAAAGAACCGCAGTTATTACATTTCCAGCTAAATTCTTTCATTTCACTATTGCATTCGGAACACTTAAATAATTGTATTTTGTCCATCACGTTTTTGGCTTTGGCAAGATACTTTGAAACCATTTCGCCGTCTATTTCGGTGGAAATAATAGCCAGAGAAAGGAGGACTCTATGATCGTTAAGATCGAAATTTTTCATGGATTCTTCGAGAACTTCTCTGGCGTTTTCTGATTGTCCTCTCTTTTTTAGTATCGAGATATAGGAAGCGAGTATATATATATTATCCGGGTTTTCCTCGAATTTGCTTTTTAAATAGGGTTCGAGGACTCCGAATTGTCCTTCTTCAAACATGTATTCTTCAAGCAGCGGAAGATATAAAAAAGCTTTGTCGGGATTGATATTGATGCTTTTTTTGATATATTCCAGCCCGCCGTTTTCATCTCCTTCGGAAATCAAAAGTTTTCCGTGTAGATAATAAGCGTAAGATACATTTCTTTTTTCTCCGATTGCGATAAATTTACTTGCTTTCTTTTTATCTTTTTTCAAGACTTCTGTAGCGAGATAAGTCGCGTAATGCGCTAATTCTTTTGAGTCGAAAGTTCTCTTTGCGACATTGAAAGCTTTATCCCATCGTTTCAACTTCTCATAGACATTCATTAATTTATTTGATAATGTTTCATTTTTTGGATTCTTATTGTATAAAGTTTCGAGTATAGGCATAGCTTTTGTCCAATCTTGATTTTGTAAGTAATCCTCGGCCAGAGCTTCTTTTAGTTTGCTCTTTTGTTCATTGTTAAGTAAAGGATTAACGACGAGATTTTTATGAATTTTTATAGCTTTTTTTACTTCACCCTGTTCTCTGAGAAGATTACCTATGTATAAATAACTCTCTATATTGGAGGGTTCTTTTTCCAGCACGTCCCGAAAAAATTTTATAGCTTTTTCTTTTTTCCCTTCGATCATAGCTTCGAGACCTTTGAGATAGGATGTATTTTGATGATGACACTTAATCCTTTCGGACATTTTTGAGAAAATGGATAACCCGAGCCAGACAAGTACAAAAAAAAGAAATATATATATGAGAAAGGGCATTATGTTATTTCCTCCTCTTCTTCATCGGTGTCTTCCTCGTCTTCTTCCACCGTTATTATTTCTTCCGATTCTTTACTTTCTTCTTCCTCAAAGGGTAAATTCTTTAACGCTTTTATTTCTCTTTGCAGGTTTTTGTTTTCTTTTGATAATTCTCGCATTTGTAATTTCATTTTTATAGTATTCACTCCGGATATAATTACAGTGAGTACAAACCCCATGAGAATTGATTCTATTACCAGTAAGGTTAAGGGAATATCTTTAAAACTCCATTTTAAAAGGTAAAAATCAACCATAGTATTTCCATTCTGACTGCCGATAATAATTCCAAAAATAAGTAATATACCCAAAATTAAAGATATCAATAAAGTCATGTATATGCCTCCTTTTTAATTTTCCCTACGGGAACCCATCCGTTAATTTTATATATTTCGATGATATATTCAAATCCGATTTTGGCAACCCCGGGAAGCGCGATTATTCTACCGGTTTTGGTTTTACCGACTTTTTGTCCTTTTTTCCCGTTTTTAATGATTAAAACCTGAAATTCTTTACCCAATAATTCTTTAACTTTTTCGCCGGTGATCTTATTTTGAGTTAATATTAAAGTCTGTAAACGCTGTTTTTTTACAGGTTCTTCTATATGGTCGGTAAATAAACAGGCAAGGGTTCCTTCTCTTTGTGAGTAGGCGAACATATAAGCCTGGTCGAAACGAATCGATTTGACAACGTTTAAAGTTTGTTTGAAATCTTTTTCTGTTTCACCCGGGAACCCCACAATTATGTCCGTTGTAAGAGTTATATCCGGCATTAAAGCGCGCGCTTTTTCTACTAAATTTACATAATAATCGCTTGTGTATGTCCGCATCATTTTTTTGAGTATTTTATTCGAACCGGATTGAATCGGGAGGTGAAGATATCTGGCTATTAACGGAGATTCTGCCATTACCGGGAATAAGTTATCGGGTAAATTGCCGGGATAAGATGTTAAAAAATTTAAAAGTTTCAATCCTTTTATTTTACTGACTTTTTTAAGAATGGCGGGAAAATCCACTCCTTTATAATAATAATCATTTACATTTTGTCCCAGAAGAGTGATTTCGTTAGCACCTTCATTTATTAGTTTTTCGGCTTCTTTTAATACATCATCTACAGGGCGTGATCTGAGCCTGCCGCGTACATAAGGAACGATGCAATAAGAACAAAAGAGGTCGCAGCCTCTTGTAATAGAGAGGTAAGCTCCTGTTTCATGGGCTTTAATAAATATATCAGAGTATTTTTCTCCGTTTATTTCGGGAAGAATTTTAAATTTTTTCGTTTTTATGGTGTCTATAAGTGAACGGTAAGAATCCGGAGGCGCGATAAAATCGACGACGGGATGGTTTATCAGTTCTTTATTGTGTTTTGCCACGCAACCAAGAACGGCTACCGAAATGTCGGGTTTTTCTTTTTTTAATCCTTTGAGTGAATCTAATCTACCTATGACTCTTTTTTCAGCGTTTTCCCTTACAGCGCACGTGTTAAAAAAAATATAGTCTGCTTTTTCTATATCGGATACTTCTTCAAAATTTTCTTTCGATAAAAGGATTTTAATCATTTCTGAGTCATATTTATTCATCTGGCACCCATAAGTGCGGATATAGAATTTATTCTTTTTATTTTCCATAAACGATTCCTTTTTTGAATTCGGAGATTTTTATAGTAACAGAGCCTTTTTTCTTTCCATTTTCAGGGAAATGTACCTTTATGTAGTTCGGAGTAATTCCCGTTAACCATTTATTTCCTAAATTACTTTTTCCTTCGATTATTACATCGAAAATTTTTCCAATGTTTTTTTCGATAAATTTTGTCCTCTTATATTTACCTAAACTTTTCAGCCTTTGGGCTCTTTCTTTTCTTACGGAATCACGCACTTCGTTCGGATAAAGATTTGCAAGTGTGTAAGGTCTCTCTGAATATCTAAAAATATGAAGATGGCTGAAATCCGCTTCTTTTATTAGGTCCTCGGTATCTTTAAAATCTTTTTCGGTTTCTCCGGGAAAGCCCACAATGAAGTCGCCGGCTATTCGAATATCTTTTCTTATTTTTCTTAATTTTTCAGAAGCTATGAGTGTTATGTCCCTTGTGTATTCTCTTCTCATTCTTTTAAGTATTTTATCGCTTCCCGATTGCTGAGAAATATGTACATGCGGCATAAGATTTTCATTTTCAAAGAGTTTTATGAATTCATTGTCCAGAGAATCGGGCATTAAAGAAGTTAACCGGATTCGTATATCGAAACGGAGAAGCTTTTCGATGAGTTCTTTAAGTCCTGAGTTTTTGTAACGGTAATTTCCTATATGAATACCGGTCAAAACCACTTCTTTATAATCGTTTTCCATCAGTTTTTCAAGGTTTTTTATAATAACATTTTCCGGCAATGAGTAATTTTTGCCTCTCGCATAAGGCACAATGCAATAAGCGCAGAAGTTATCGCAACCAAATTGTATTGGAAGATACGGGCGAACTCTGCTGCTTATCGGCGTATATTCTTTATCTGACAGAGCGTATTCATCTATAAAAGTTTCTTTTTCGAATTCTTCCGGGAAAAGTTTAGCCTGGCAGCCGAGAGTTCTTACTTCTTTAGCGTTTTTTTTCGCTTTCCTGTACAATTTCCTGCTGGCAGAGCCCGCTCTTGCCGTAACCGCACAGGTATTTATATAGGCAATGTCGGGGTTTTCACTAAGCAAAACCACTTCATCTCCTTCTTTAATATGTTTTTGTTTCAAGCAATTGGTGTAAAATTGATTGATTTTACAACCCAATGTGTCAAAAGATACTTTCATATAAATAAATTAGATTAATATGAGGACTTGTCAATCCCACCGCACCACCCTAAAGCCGATTTCACAAAGAGTACACGGAGATACAAAGAAAAATATATTGTTTAAAAACCTGCCCACATCCCAAAAATAATTCTCGCGCAAAGCCGCAACGGACACGAAAAACTTTAAATGTGTCGTTTAAAAAAAATCTCTCGGTATGAAATATTTACATGTAGAACATGTAGCGTCTTATTTTTTTAACTAAAACTTAGATTTCTTCTTCGTTTTTTACTATTTTCTTGGGCAGGACTTTCTTCCTTCCCTCCACAAGCAAACCTGCAACAAACCCTATTATCAGACTGACAAGTATTATTACTATCTGTGAAACATGGAATGTTTTAAAGAAAAATTTTAATTCGGTTGGTCCCGCGTTGTTCCAGATAAGTATTGCGGCAAGTATCAATAATATTATCCATATAACAAGTTTCACTTTTGTTTTCAAAGAAACCTCCTGTTTTTTTTAAATTTAGCGGTAATAGTTCAAAAATCAAGGGGGAGAAATAGCGCTTTTGCCTGAGTGTTATATAGTGAAGCTTTATGAGCGCTGCGTTATTTGTTGTTAATAAAGTTGGCAGAATGTTGGAGAGGTTTGGAAGAAAAACAATATAAAAAATCTTGTGTTAATCTGCCTGCCCTGTGGAATAGAAGCTCATCATGCAGTAACTTCTATTCCATTGGGCCTGCCCTGTCTGTCCCGTAAGGAAGAATGACTGTATCGGGGTAGGGAGGAACGACCGTTCAGGGTGTAATCTCGTGGTTCTTTTTGGGGTAGGGTAAGGGGGTATACGGGACCGACGAGATTTGAACTCGCGACCTCTGGCTTGACAGGCCAGCGTTCTAACCAGACTGAACTACGGCCCCAGTAAATTCGAAAGTAATAATATAAAATAACTATCTTTTGTCAAGTCATTAGAATTTACCAAATAAATATCTCACACAGAGCGCACGGAGACTCAGATAAAAATGTTGACATTTTAAGACCCAACCCGGACACCAAGACCATGAAGGGATTAGAGGCAGTGTGCGGTAGCGATTCAGGGATTATGGATTAAGTGATCAGTGCTTTTCCTTGAAAGCTGAAGCTGGGTCAAAATTAGCAATTTCGCTCGTAGGGCACGGCTTCATCCGTGCTAAGATACTGATAATCAATTATTTTGCAAACCTAAAGGTTCGCCCTACACAAAAATATTTGAATTTTGTCACAGCCTCAGTTGTCAGCTGAGAGCTGAGTTTTGTCCCAAAGACACTAAGGGCAAAAAAGTATATTTATTTTTTAAACCAAAAACTAAAACCAAAATTCTAAATCCTGATTTAACAACAGAGGCACTTAGTAAGCAGGAAAAGGTTTGACATTCCGGAAAAATTTATTATAATTAATTAGGAAGAAAACAATGTTACTTTATTTCTTCTTTAATTTATTTTTATCGGTGACCCCGGTTTTTCCGGTGGATGATTTTTCAAAAATAGAATTGGATACCGTTTATGAAAGGAGTTTTAACGAAATAATTACCAATGCTATTTTCTACACGGCGAGGATGTCTTTTGAAACAGCGGAATCACTGGGTTGGAGAAAAGGATATCTAAATGGTTTTGCAGGAAAAGACAACTTTGAAATCCAATATCCTAAAATTATTTTAACATCTTTGAAACGCGGTAACATCGATTTTTTCTCTTCATATATAAAGAGAAAGTCATCTTATGTAGATGAAATTGATTTTTACAATATTAATGGTTCGGTTCAGAGAAGTATTCCTCTTGTTTGGAGAGAAGGGAATGAGTATTTGTTTTTTTCTCCTGAAAAAAGGTATTTTTTGATAAGTAAAATCCCTGGCGATTATTTGCCCGAATCTTCAGGGGGTATTCTTTACGATGCCGATGGCATGGAAATATGCAAAATAGATGAAAAAGTATCGGTGGCTGTCTCCGATGAAGGTTTAATTATTTCTGCCGATTTAGTTGCTTGGAGATTTCCTTCCGAAACTGGAGGATCCTTTTATTTGTACGATAAAGACGGTCATTTAATAAGAGAGATCGTAAACCCTGACAAAGAAAACACTATCGCTTTTTTTGCCGGGTTTTCTCCGGAGGGTAAGTATGCCGTATTGGCTTTTACCGTTCCCGACGCGAGACCTACTTACTTCTATATAATCGATAAAAAGGGTGAGATAATCGAAAGCATCAATCTTCCCAAATTTCATTTTTCTAACTTGAACGAAGAAATCGTTTTATCTGAAAATCAAGGTTTTGCCGTGATACTCGATAAAGTATTCGGAAATAAATTGTCGTTTAAAGGAGAGCAATACCTTTACTTCTTCGATTGGCGGGGGAATCTAAAGTGGGAAAAATCTCTCGGGGTCAGGGGTAGAATGATAGTTAGATTTTCGGAGGATAAATCCAAACTGTATGTTATCTCTAATTTAGGTTATTTGTGGTGTATGGATGCCCGAAACGGTAGAATTATCTGGAAATATGAAAAAGAGCCTTCGCGCGGAGTTTTCTTTAGAAGACATCTACCCAGGGAGGTTTTACAGCTTGGAGAGTTGGAAGTTAAAGAGGGTAGAGTATTTGTTATCGCCCAGGTGGGTAAGGAGTGGCAAAGCTCGGTTTTCTTTGTTTTTGATGGTGAAACAGGCGATATTTTGAAGAGAAATCATTATACAGGCGAGAAAATAACTTTCGGTGAAATTTCCAAAGGTGTGTGTTTAATAAATATATCTAAAGCTTCTGTTTCGATATTGGATTGAGATAGTTTATTAATTCCTTGTGGTTTTAGTATTCTTCGTAGTTAATTATCAGGGTTTCATGATTTTTTAAACCTTTATTCTTTTTAACCCATTTATTGCAAGCGTTTACAAATTTTCAGAAGTGAACAATACCAACATCTGATATAGGAAAAAGGGAGGACTAACCATTCATCAGGGACGCGGTCAATTTTCCCAGCTCGCCCGATGAAATAGCTGTTCAGCAAGTAGCGTCTTCTATTTCACTGGGCGAGAAAATTGCCGCTCGGCTCTCAGCCTTACTCCTGTTGAAATACTTGTATTTCAACAGACCGTGGCCGTTCGGCTTCCGAGACGCCCTTCTGAACGGTTAGCCCTCCCTTTTTAGCTGACGTTAGAATAAGGTTTTGTGAAGTTTTAAGAAAAAAATCATGAAACTCCAATGTTAATTATTCGTTGACAAAACTCTAAAAATTCTTAACATTAAAATATGAGAAAAGGGATCGCTACGTTGCCTTTACATTGGGGAAAAGCGCCGGGCTGGTTATTCGAAGAGATGAAAAAGCTCTCTCTCGTGATTATGGAAGCGATGCTTGTCGAGTATTCTCCTGTAAAAATCCTGGAAAATCTTTCCGATCCTTTCTGGTTTCAATCTCTCGGCTGTATACTGGGTTTTGACTGGCATTCAAGCGGTGTTACCACAACAACAATGGGTGCGCTTAAGGAAGCTTTCAAAAAACTCGACGCCGGTATTTATATTTGCGGGGGGAAAGGAAAAACTTCATTAAAAACCCCGGATGAAATAAGGCGGATTGGATATAAAAAAGGTATAGATATAAATCCCCTTATATGTGCAAGTAAAATGACGGCAAAAGTAGACAATTCGGCTCTTCAGGATGGATATTCGATTTATCATCATACGATTATATTTACATCTAAGGGTGAGTGGAGTGTGGTGCAGCAGGGTATGAATGAAACTAATCGGATGGCGAGAAGATATCACTGGTTTTCTAACGAGCTAAAGGATTTTACATGCGAACCTCATAAAGGTATTATTACGGATGGTTTTACAAATCCCTTAAATATGGTTTCGAAGGATTCTGCCGGGGCAAGGAAAGTATCCGCGGAAATAGCGTCTGACTATCCGGAGAAAACGCTTTTAGAGCTGAAAAAGATAAGAGAATTAAAAATGCCTTCGCGTCATTATATAATTGGCTCGGATTTGAATCTGAACAAATTAAAAAAACCACTGAAATTGGCTTTTGAAAGACAGCCTGAAGATTTTGAAAGTCTTCTGGGAATCAGAGGGGTGGGTGCGGCAACAATAAGGTCGCTTGCCTTAATAGGCGAATTGCTTTACGGAGAAAAACCGAGTTTCGAAGACCCGGCAAGATACAGCTTTGCCCACGGAGGTAAAGATGGAATACCTTATCCTGTTGATAGAGAAAATTATACAAGATCGATTCTCTACTTAAAAAAAGCTGTTTCTATGGCGAAGGTAGGAGATAATGCCAGACTTAAGTTGCTAAAAAGACTTGCTTTAATAGATAATGATATTAATATAAATAGCTTAAAAGGCAAAGGAGGTAAATATGCTAAGACGTAAATTTAGTAAATGTTTGTTGTTTGTGTTGTGTCTTTTTGTTACGGGCAACGTTTTTGCTATTACGTGGGCGGAATTAAAAGCGCAGATAGAAGCAAAATATGGTTCTTTCTCAGACGAGGTTAAGGATATGGAAATGGAGTTGGAAATAGAGTCTAAGGGCATGGAAAAAATGCAGGGTCCTGGACCTTCGGAAGTTAAAATGTTTAGAAAAGGTGATAAGTATAGAATGGAATCGAAAATGAAGATGCCTGCGGGATCAGGCATGCCGGAAATGACAAATATAATCATATACGATGGTAACGCTTTATGGTCGATAAATCAGTTTGCCGGTAAGACTAAAATGTCAGATGATGCCAGTACTCAGGGGGATCAATTAAGCTGGTGGGAAGATATGCCTGAAAACGGTAAAATCATTGGTTCTGAGAAATTGGAAAATAGGGATTGTTATTTAGTTGAAGCCTGGGATATAGATACATCATCTGTAAGTGGCGGAGAAAAAGATAAAATCAAAGGTTGGATTGAAAAAGGAACTCTTCTTTTAATTCAGAGTGAATTTAAAGGAGCAAAAGACGAGACCTATAAAGCTGTAAATTCCAACTTCCAGAAAGTAAAGAATTGGGAATTGCCCTATATCACCGAAATATCTGTGGGTGAAGAGTTAGTAACAAAAACTACAATAAAGTCTCTTAAAATTAATAAAGGTCTGTCTGACGACCTTTTCGATGCTGATAAAGTTAAGTTAGAGACGAAGGGAATTCCTGGTATGAAAGACATGATGGAGAAATTCAAACAGGGGCGATAAAAGTTTAATCTAACAGCGAAAAACACTAAATAGGCGAAAAGTAAATGGTGTGGAGATAGAAAATTCCACACCATTTCTTTTTTAATTTTGTTTTTGTTTACTACTAACTACTTACTACTCTCTACTCACTAATTTTTCAAGCATGAACTTACTGACTTTCATATAATTATGTTTTTTTCCAACCCATTTACGGCTTTCAGAGCTTTTTTTCAAAAGAATTTCAGGTTTTCTTAATATTTTTTCTAAAACTTCTTTTATATTATCTTTGTTGGCGTTTATAAAAGGATGCGTTTTTAGAAAATCTTCATATGGTTGGTTTATATATGTTATACATGGTATTCCCATTGATAGACACTCAACAGAATTCATCCCGTATCCGAACCCCCCAAAATCCGTTAACTGGTCGATAAGAACATCACATTTCTCTTCTTTGATTTTAAGAACTTCTTTATGCGGTGTATTTTCGATTAAAAGAAACTCGAAATCGTATTTGTTTTTAAGTTCGTCCACTGTTTTTAATACGTAATCAGTACCTTTTAAATATCTTTTTGTGGGGGCATGACAGATAGTCAATTTTTTATTTTTTAGTATTTTTTTATTTTCGAATTTATCTACTTCAAAAGGGAAAGGAACATACTGTACTTTTGAGTGAATGAAAGTATGATCGAATTCAGTTGTAAACATCGCATCGGCTAATTCCTCTATATGAGGTAGGATTCCCCTGAGTCTTACATCGCTTCCGAGATACAATATCGCAATTTTTTTATTCATTTTTTTGAGAGTTTTTACTATATTGCCGTTCCTTAAAAATCCGAGTCCGCCATCTAAAAAGTAATAATCGAAAGATCTGATGTAATTTTTTAACGGACTGATTTGAAAATTCCAGAATACGTCTCTAAAGAGATGGAAAATTCTCTCTGCGGTTTTTGGTCTCCACTCCGGAGGATTTCCTTTTTTCTGTGAGTAGTTGTAAGTTCCTGTTCTGGTGCCCTTTTTTAAGCCTCTGAGTAACCAGGTATTTGAAAAGAGTAAATTAAGAACAATATCATCCCAGTGAGAGCGAGGACTTTTAAAACACGTCATTAGCCGGGAATAGTGCCCCATTTTTCTTTCGGCTTTAACTAAAATTCCCGGCACACCCGCTGTATTTTCAGAAGCTATATGTAAAATTCGCATGTTTTAACCTTCAATTCTTACACGAAAACGCAGAGAACACAAAGTTCTTTTGTTTTTTTAACTGCTTACTGCTCACCACTCTCTACTCACTAATTTACTTTCCCAAACAATCACCGATAATTTTTGGGGTGATTTTCCTTGAATATCGTAAGACCTTTATAGATTCGGGAGGTTCGAAATTATCTTTTTCTTCGAGGAGAAGCACCTGCGGAATTTCCAGGAAAAAAGCAATCGTCGAAAGGTCGTTTTTTTTGGTGATGAGTTTCGAAATATTTCGTATCTCATCTTCGTTAGAAACCTTTGTTAACCCGTGGTAAGAAACATCTATATCCGAAGAGATTCCGATGGTTTCTATGTGTGTGTCTTTTTTCCCTGAGCGTTTAGTCCTGATGGCTTTTGTTTTCCACTTTACTTCAGGTAATCCAAGTAAGCTTAGCAGATACTGATACCTGTTGGTGATAGATTTTGTTTCTGCTTTTGCCATTATGTTTACACCGGGTCCTTCGAATATAGAGGCGACAACCGGATTTTGTAATATATACGAAAAAACATGGCTATCTTTTCCATCAAGATCAATCAAAAGATCAAACGGCTGGTTTATTCTGTTTTTAAGCCGATTTAAGCCAACAGGACTTAATTTAGCGGAATAATGCATAATCTTTACTCTTAATCGTCTGAAATACTTGATATTTTGATTATCAGGGAGTAAAACAGTTAATTGATATTTTTTTCGTAAAGCTTCGATAATGGGTAGAGAATAAAGTAATTCTCCTTTAGTTTCCGAAGGCCTGATAGCTATTCTCGCGATATTTTTCAGTGGAAAGTTTATTTTTTCGGATTTCATTTTGTTCCAGAAAAGAAGAACTGAAGAAGTTATTTTATTACGCATCTGTTTCCTCGGAATCGAAAATTTTTCCCGGATTTAGTATATTCATCGGATCGAATCCCCTCTTTATGTTTTTCATTAAATTTATCTGTTTTTCTGTTCTCGAATATTTAAGAAACCTTTTTTTTGTGAAACCTATTCCGTGTTCTCCGCTTATCTTACCTCCGAAAGCATTCAGTTTCTTGAATAATTCATTAATGATTTTATCCCCGTTATCCTTCCATTCTTCGTTCTTTAAAATATTCACGTGAAGATTTCCGTCTCCTATGTGACCGAAAGTAAAAATTTTGGTATCGAATTCCTTTTCCATTTTTTTGATTTCAGGTACGAATTTGGGAATATTTGATCTGGGTACAGATACGTCTTCGGGAATAATTGTTCCACATAGGTCTAATGCTTCGGATATGCTTCTTCTGAAGTCCCATATTTTTTCCTGTTGATGGTTTTCTTCCGCTACGAATACGTCAGTCGCGTTGTTTTCTAAAAATTTGTTGCCGATTATTTCAAAATTTTTTTCCAATTCTTCCTTCGAATTTTCCAGTAATTCGGCAATAAGTAATGTTCCTTCATCTGCCATAGGTATTTTTTTATCCAGTTTGGTAACAGAAGTTTTAACACAGTCTTCATCGATTATCTCGAATGCTGAAGGTGTAATACCACTCGAAAGTATATTAAATGCCGCTAAAGCTGAGTTTTCAAGATTTTTGAAAGGTGCTACCATAGTGGCGGAGTACGGGGGAAGCGGTTTAACATCTAAAAATATTTTCGTTATAATACCCAGAGTTCCCTCCGAACCGATAATTAGATTTAAAAAAGAATATCCTGTAGCGTTCTTTTTCAATTTTCCTCCGAGAAATTCTTTTGTGCCGTCTGGAAAAATTACTTCGATTGCTCTGACATATTCTCTTGTAAGACCGTAACGAAGGCACCTCGCTCCTCCCGCGTTTGTTGCTACATTTCCGCCGATAGAGCAGGAATCTACCGATGCAGGATCGGGAGGAAAGAAAAATCCGTATTGTTCGAGAAATTTATTTATTTCTTCCGTAATAACTCCCGGTTGTACTTCCAGGATGCAATTTTTTTCATCGAAATCGATGATTTTATTCATTTTTTCAAGGGATAGGATGATTCCTCCGTTGACCGCGAGAGAACCTGCCGTTCTGCTTGTCCCGCCCCCCCTCGGGATTATCGGTATTTTTTCTTTTTGGTCTATTTCGAGAAGTTTCGATATTAAATCAGTTTCCGTTGGCAGGAATGCCGCATCAGGAAGAAAATAATAATCTCCGGGAGTTTCATCCCGCGCGTATTTTTCCAATTTTCCCTTGTCTGTAAGTAATTCGTAATCAAACTCTTTTTCGAGTTGCGTCAATTTTTCCATAGGCTAAAATAACCGGAAGTTACTTATAGTCAAGAGTAAAAAACTTATTTAACCACGAAACACACTAAATACACGAAACCCCACTACCCCTTCTTAATTTACGTTTAAAAAACACACGAAAATGTGTTTGGTGGTTTAAGATTTTTCCAGAAAAACCGCGGCGATGGCGGTGTCATCGGTGTGGGAGAGAGATACGTGTGTGTTTATTCCTTTCATTTCGGTTCCCAGATCTTTGTTCAAAATTCTGATTGACGGTTTACCACCTGTTTGTACCTCTATTGCCTTCCAGCCGTAGTTATGGTTTTTTGCTTTGTAAAAGGACTCTTTGACTGCGTATCTTGCGGCATAGCACTGGTATTTGTTGATTTTGTTTTCGCAATATTGTTTTTCGTTTTCAGTGAATATTTTGTCTATAAAGTTATCACCCCATCGCCTTATCGCTCTCTCTACCCTGCTTATCTTAACTATATCTATCCCAATCATTTATTCTCACACAAAGCCACGAAGGGCACGAAGCCCTGCTTTACCCAATTTAATTTATTTTTTTTATTTAATTTTTCCATTTTTTTCTCTGTAGCACAACCGGTCAACTTTTTGTTTTTTTGCAAAATATTTTAAATAACATGATGTTAAAATTGTCATTGCGAACTCTTCTTCCTGCCATTCCCCAGTGTGACAATCTCACTGCACCCTTTGAGATTACTTCGCGTAGGTGAAGCAAGATGTCGAACTCTTAATGACAAAATAAGCAAAAACAATGGGGTGTGGGGTGGCTTTGTGTCCTTTGCGGTTTTTGTGGTTAATATTATGTGTTGGCGGTTTTACCGCGCTGTGTCTCAGTATCTCCGTGTGAGAATATTTTTTGGGGTGGGGGTGGGTTTTAAATATCATTATTTTTTCTTTGTGTTTTTGTGTGAGCCATTCTTTTGGGTGGGGAAGGGTTTTAATAACGTCATAATATTTCTCTTTGTGTGATAAATTTTTCATTCTTCATCGTATATTATTACTGTGTCTCCGGGTTTTATCATACCCAATTTTTCTCTTGCTATTTTTTCAATAAGAAAAGTATCTTCCTTTATCTTTTTTAGAGAATCGAGTAAAGCTTCCTGTTTTTTAAGAAGTTCCTGTTTTTCTTTTTTTAGTTCGATTTCTCTTCTTTTTAGTTTAGCTATATTTATGAAACCGTAAGCTCCAAAAAAAAGATAATAAATAATTCCACATATTATCAGAATTATCAGAATTTTTTTCAGGCTTTTTTTCAGTAAATTTTTAGAACGCTTCGAACCTCGCGGCATCTCCTAATTCCTCTTCGATTCTGAGTAGTTCGTTGTATTTTTCCAGTCTTTCGCTCCTAGAAAGGGAACCAGTTTTAATTTGACCCGTATTTAAGCCAACCGCGAGATGAGAGATAAACGTATCGGCGGTTTCTCCTGAGCGGTGTGAAACGACTGCGGTCCAGCCGTTGTTTTTTGTCATCTGAATTGCTTCTATGGTTTCGGTGACTGTGCCAATCTGGTTAAGTTTTATGAGAACGGAGTTACTTACGTTTCTATCTATACCTTTTTTTATTATAGAGGTGTTGGTTACAAAGATATCGTCGCCTACGAGCTGGATTTTATCTCCCAATTTTTTTGTTAGTTTTTCCCAGCCTTCCCAATCGGCTTCGGAAAGACCGTCCTCAATTGAAATTATGGGATATTTTTTAACCCATTTTTCGTATACTGCAATCATATCTTCTGAAGATAAAGATTTGTTTTCAAATTTATAGGACTTATCTTTGTAAAACTCTGAAGCCGCGCTGTCTAAGGCTATTGCAACTTCTTTGCCCGCCTTATATCCTGCTTTTTCAATAGCTTGAAGTATTAAACCCAGCGCTTCTTCATTTGACGATAAATTGGGCGCAAAACCACCTTCGTCTCCGACACTTGTCGCGTATCCTTTTTCGGATAAGATTTTTTTCAGAGAGTAAAAAACCTCACTTGCAGCTCTGATTGCTTCTTTAAAATCGGAAAGACCTACCGGAGCTATCATATACTCCTGAACATCGAGATTGTTATCCGCGTGTTCTCCGCCGTTTAGTATATTGCATAGTGGAACTGGAAGCAAACAGGCATTTGTTCCTCCAAGATACCTGTGAAGAGGTATATCCAGTAATTTGCTTGCCGCTCTTGCTACCGCCATAGATACCGAAAGTATCGCGTTAGCTCCCAGTTTGCTTTTATTTTCCGTGCCATCTAATTTTATCATCGTTAAATCTATAAGTCTTTGATCCAAACAGTTTTTACCTGTTATTTCTTGTCCTATGATATTATTCACGTGGTTAACCGCTTTTAGGACTCCTTTTCCGTTGTATCTTTTCTTATTATTATCTCGAAGTTCCAGCGCTTCCCTTGTTCCCGTTGAGGCTCCCGAGGGAACTGCGGCTCTACCGACTATTCCTGATTCTAAAAGACATTCTGCTTCTATTGTAGGATTCCCTCTCGAATCGATTATTTCTCTTGCTTTTATATCTATAATTCTACTCTGCATTTATCCTCCTTAATTCTTATCTACGCCCGGAAGGATTCGAACCTTCAACCAGCGGATCCGAAGTCCGCTACTCTGTCCAGTTGAGCTACGGGCGCAGCCGTATTTGTTGATTTTCAGGTGAGTTCCAAAGTTGATTTTACAAAATTTTAGCCGATCACTCGAATATATTGTTACATTTTTGTTTGTCAAGTATAGGTGAGGGCTTGACTATATTATCAATCTGTATAAATTAAGTACATAGAAATTGTAAGTATTGTGCAGGATTAATATTATTAAAATGACAAAACAGGAGGAGATAATTGTCAACTGAGCGAAGAAAAAGAAATTGTATCTTTTGCAAAGAAGGAGATGATCAGATTGATTATCTGAATGTTGATTTATTGAGTAAGTTTGTGACACCCAGCGGAAAAATTCTACCTTCACGTGTAACAAGAATTTGCCCGAAACACCAGAGAAAGCTAAGAAGAGCGATCATGCAGGCCAGAGAAATCGCACTGTTACCTTATGTCAAATCTCTGGAATGGTAGTTAAATATGGAAGTAATACTTAAAGAAGACTATCCTGGTCTGGGGAAAAGAGGTCAGGTTGTTAAAGTGACCAGGGGATATGCCCGGAATTATTTGATTCCAAGAAATTTAGCAGTGCTCAATATTGCTGGCAATAAATCCGCGGTCAAAGCGGAATTGAAGTTTGAAGAAATTAGAGAAAAAAAAGGTAGAGCTGCCGCTGAGGAAGTAAAGGAGAAAATCGACGGTAAAGAATTAAAGATTAAAACTAAAGTAGGTAAAGAGGGAAAACTTTACGGTTCGGTAACCAAGCAGGATATAGTAGATCTTTTAAAAAAGGAAGGATTTGAAATCGATAAAAAGATAATGGATATCGAGGAACATATAAAAGAAGCAGGTTCGTATGAAATACAGTTGAATCTGTTTAAGGATGTAAAAGCACATATTAATCTTGTTGTAGAAGGCGAATCCGAGGAAAAAGATGAAGCTGAAGAAGAATCGGACGAACAGGAAGAGAAATCTTCCGAGGAGAAAGAGGTTGAAGGAAGTTAAAATTGCCGGTATAGCAATTGATAGGACCACAAATACACCCGTTGTTCTCTTACGGGATGTCGAAGAAAAGAAAAAAGTTCTTCCGATATGGATAGGAGCCGTCGAAGCGGAAGCAATCTCGCAGGGTTTGAAAAATGAAAGGTTTAGCAGGCCTCTTACCCATGACTTGCTGTTAAATATGTTGAAAGGCTTAAAAGTGGATATATCTAAAGTTGTGGTTTCCGACCTGAAGGATGACACTTATTTCGCGGAAATTTATCTAAAGAAAGACAATGAGATTTTTAAAATAGATTCGCGGCCGAGTGATTCCCTTGCTTTAGCTTCTAAAAATCATATTCCTATATATGTTCAGGAGAAGGTAATGGAAAAGGGCGGTATAAAACTGGATCTCGATGATAACAAAAGGATCCAGGATATTAGAAAGTATATGGAGGATATTAAGCCGGAAGAATTCGGAAAGTTCAGGATGTGATCTTGAAAGTTTTAATACAAAGAGTACTTTCTGCTTCTGTCCGTTTAATTAAAGAAGGAAAGGTTAAAGAAGAAGCTTCAATAAAAAGGGGTCTTTTACTTTTAGTCGGGATAGGAAAAAACGATAATCAGGATAATGTGGATTTCTTGATAAAAAAAATACTTTATCTAAGAATTTTTGAAAAGAAAGGTAAATTTGATTTATCGCTGGCTGATGTAGAAGGTGAAGTTCTGGCAGTTCCTCAATTTACATTATATGGAAATACTGAAAAAGGCAGAAGACCTGAATTTACAGCCGCGGAGAGACCCGAGCGAGCTAAAGAATTGTTTAATTCTTTTTGCGAAAGAATTGGTGAGTATGTTCAATGTAGAAAGGGTTTTTTTGGTGAAAAAATGGAAGTTGAGTTAGTAAACGACGGCCCGGTTACTTTAATGGTGGAAAAATGAAATCGATGACAGCTTTCGCTTCTGCTGTTAAAGAAGTTTCAGGGCTTACGATAAGGTTTAATATCGCTTCTTACAACAGCAGATTTATTGATATAAACCTTACCTTACCGGAATTTTTATTACCCTATCAATTAAATATTTACGATAAAATCAAAAATAAAGTTGCTCGAGGCAGAATAGAAATGCAAGTTTATCTTGAGGATGGTAATTTTGTAGATTCTCCCATATATCAGAAGAATATTGAAAAAGATATAGAAAGGTTAAGAAAATTTAAGGAGGAATTCGGGCTAAAGGGAGAAATAGATATTTCGGCTCTGATAAATTTTACGAATTTGGGAGGAGAACTAACCAGTTTTAATCTGGAATGGAGAGAAATCGATTCTTTTTTAGATGATCTCCTTTGTGAACTTAATAAAGTTAAATACAGAGAGGGAGAATTTATAAAAGGGGATCTTCAGAACAAAATAAAGAGTTTTGAAGATATTCTTGATTTTATTTTGAGTAGAATAGATATGGATTCTGAAGAAAAAAAAGAAAAGATTATGAAAGAAATCAAACGTTTAAACGACCTCGACATAAAAATATCCAGAGAAGATATTAATCTTTTCGCGTTTAAAGGAGATATTAACGAAGAGCTGGTAAGACTCAATAGCCATATAGATTATTTCGGGAAATTGATAGAGGAAGAAGGTCAGATCGGTAAAAGATTGAAGTTTTTATTACAGGAGATGGCGCGAGAAGCGAATACAATTGGATCGAAGGCATACACTGCCGATGTGGTTCATAGAGTTATTGATTTAAAACAGCTGATAGATGAGTTGCGCGAGCAAGTCGAAAATATAGAATGATTTTTATTATTGCGGGTCCTTCGGGGGCGGGTAAAACTACCGTTTGTAGAAAGTTAATTAAAGAAGATAGTAAACTACTGTACTCGATTTCCGCTACCACTCGTGAAAAAAGGAAAGGAGAAAAGGACGGAGTCGATTACTATTTTATGACGGAAGAAGAATTCGGGAAGTGGGAAAAAGAAGACAGGTTTTTAGAAACCGCAAAGGTGCATGGTTATTATTACGGTACTTTGAAAGATTTTGTGGATAAATCGGAGAAAAAAGGAAAAGAGATTCTGATGGATGTCGATGTAAAAGGGAAAATAAGTATTTGTAAAAAAATAAAAAACGCTATTTCGATATTTTTAATGCCGCCGACTATTACTGAAGCGGTAAAAAGAATCAAAGGACGAAATCAGGAGAAAGAAATCGAAATAAAAAAAAGGATGGAAACCGCAACGCGTGAAATAAAAGAGGTTAAGAATTTCGACTATCTGGTAGTAAATGAAGATTTGCAGGAAACTGTTAAAGTTATTAAATCTATAATTGTCGCGGAGAGGCATAAAGTCAGGAATAAAATCGGAGGGGAAAGATGATTTATTCGTTGGAAAATGTTAAAAAAAGAGAGAATAATATTTTCAAGGCTGTGGTTATCATGGGAAAGGGAGCTCTCTGGTTCAGTACCTTTAAGCGAACGACTCTTGAAAAACCCATATATAAAGCTATTGATGAATTTATAAAAGCGAATATCGAATACGAGGTTATTGAAGAAGAGGAAGGCTAAACTTTGAATCCTCTTTTCGGAAAAGTTATTCTTGTTGGAGTTACAGGAGGCATTTCCGCTTATAAAGTCCCTTTTTACTTAAGGGAGCTCAAGAAAAAAGGGGCGGTTGTAAAGGTTATAGTGACAGAAAACGCAAAAAAATTTGTGACACCTGAAATTTTATCGGTCTTGAGCGACGGTATTTTTGAATCTTTATGGGAAAACGGTATTCCTCATGTATCTTTAACTGAAGAAGCAGCCCTTTTTGTTGTTTTACCTGCTGATTATAATATTATTGGAAAAGCTGCATCCGGTATTGCCGACGATCTTCTTTCATCTTCCATCGCAGCTTATGATAAACAAATACTCTTTTTCCCTTCAATGAACAGCAGAATGTTCGAGAATCCAATTTTACAGAAGAACCTGAGCAACCTCATAGATTGCGGTCATTCAATAATAAATCCTGCTGTTGGGCCTCTTGCGTGTGAAAAAGAAGGGAAAGGCAGACTCCTTTCTATTCCGCGTCTGGTTATGGAAACAGAGAAAGCTCTTTCGCCGGATTTATTCAAAGGAGCTTTCTGTCTTATAACCGGGGGCGGAACATCTGAGAAAATAGATCCTGTAAGATATTTAACAAACGCTTCTTCGGGGAAAATGGCTTTCTCTCTCGCGAGAAGTTGTTATCTCGCCGGGGGAAAAGTAGAATTGATCCTGGGAGCACATACGGTTAACCCCGGCGCTGATATCCCTTATAGAATAACCGATATAGAAACCGCTCAGGATATGTATAATGAGATTATAAACAGATGGGAAGATGTAAATTATCTTTTTATGAGCGCTGCTGTGTCTGATTTTACAGTCAGTTCAAAAGCCGAGAAAAAGATAAAGAAAAAGAGTGATTTAACATTAAAGTTAGAAAAGAATATCGATATTCTTACCGAGTTAAAAAAGAAGAAAAAGAAACAGTTTATTGTCGGATTTTCTCTTGAATCGAAAAACCTCGAAGCTTCAACTTCGGAAAAAATGAAAGAAAAAGGATGTGAGTTAATGATAGGGAACTATCCTGATTCGATAGGAAGCGAAGATACCAGAGGTATAATTATCTCCGCTTCAGGGAAAGAAAAATTTAGTTGTACCAAAGATGAATTAGCATGGAAAATTGTCGAGAAAATAAATGAAGAGTTTAACGCTGCAAAACACAGAACGTAGGGCAAGGCTTTAGCCTTGCATGGAAGAGATGAATTTTATGAACTATTTAAAAATGTTACCCCGAAATATGATAAATAATGGTTAGTGGAAAAAGTAAAGAATTGCTCGATAGTACTATAGAGATTCTCCGTCTCCTGAAATATATTGGTTTCAAAGAAGTTGACGACGATCTTGTAAGTTTTTCTCCGTTTGATGAACTTAAGGAGCAGATTAAAAATTGCACAAAGTGTGGTCTCCATAAAACCAGAAAAAACGCCGTTTTCGGAAAGGGACCGATCGATGCGAAGATTATGCTTATCGGGGAAGCTCCGGGAATGGAAGAAGATATTCAGGGAGTACCCTTTGTCGGCAAAGCGGGTAGAAAATTAGATAGTATTCTTTCGGAAGCGGGTATTGATATAGATCAAATTTTCATAACAAATGTTGTTAAATGCAGACCTCCGGGGAACAGGAATCCTGAGCCCTATGAAATAATGAAATGTAATCCTTACCTGGTTAAACAAATTCAGGTTATCCGTCCCAGAGTTATTGTTTTACTCGGTAATATCGCCCTTTCGCTTGTTACCGGTACAGCAGGCGGTATTACAAAAATGAGAGGCAAAACTTTAGAATATATGTCCTGTCCTGCTATACCTACATTCCATCCGGCTTATATTTTAAGAAATCCGGGAAGTGAAAAAATTGTGATTGAAGATTTTAAGAAAGCTTTAGGGATCATACAATGACGGAAAAAGCGGGAATGCCTTATTCGGAAGAGGCGGAAATAGCCGTAATATCCAGTATGCTGATGGATATGGGAGCTACCGCAGAAGTAAGCACCACATTGAATCCCGATGATTTTTATTTCCCGGCTCACGGTATTATTTACAGCGCCATTCTCGATGTTTACAACAGAGGACAAAAAGTGGATATTGTTACTGTTGTCGAGAGGTTAAAAAAGAATGATTTGCTTGAAAAAGTAGGCGGTTCTTCTTATGTGGCTTCTTTTGTTAAGGGCAATGTTTCCGCGGAAAATATTTTATACTATGCCGATATTGTAAGTGAAAAGTCTATTCTAAGAGACTTAATAAAAAAAAGTAAATCGATTATAAATAAGGCAAGTTCCGCCAAAGAAGATGTTGAAGTAATCCTCGATGAAGCCGAAAATTTAATTTTCGATGTAAGGAAGAAAAAAAGTTATGAGCGGGTGAAACCTATAACTCCTTTGCTTAAGGAAGTTATGAAAATTATTGAGGAAAGGGCAGAGAACAAAAGTTTACTTACCGGAATATCTACGGGTTTGATCGAATTGGACAGGATGAGTAGTGGTTTTCAAAATGCCGAGTTGGTAATATTGGCTGCCAGACCTTCTGTAGGGAAAACCGCTTTAGCTTTAAATCTTGCCTCTCATATTTCCATTAAAGAACGAGTACCCGTTCTTTTCTTTTCTCTTGAAATGCACTGGGAAAGTCTTATTTTCAGGTTACTTTCCTCCGAGTCGCGTATCGATGGAAATAGAATAAGGGGTGGTTATATTAAAGAAGATGAATGGGTCGCTTTGACTTCAGCGGTCTCCAGATTAACCGAGGCACCTTTTTACGTGGACGCCTCTCCGACAATGACGATTTTTGAACTCAGGGCGAAAGCGAGAAGGATGAAAAAGAAATACGATATAGGTATAATATTCGCGGATTATCTTCAATTGGTAAAAGGACCACAATTTCAGACACGAGAACAGGAAGTCGCTGCCATAAGCAGAGCGCTTAAGTCTATAGCGATGGAGTTGAATGTTCCTGTTGTGGCTCTTTCCCAGCTTTCGCGACAGCCCGAAAGAAGAGGCAAAGATTCTAAGCCGATTCTTTCCGATTTAAGGGAATCAGGAGCGATAGAACAGGATGCGGATTTTGTTTTATTTATTCATCGTCCCGATCAATTCCAAAAGAGCAGCGACTCTCCTCAGGAAAAAGCGGATCTGATTATAGCAAAACAGAGGAACGGACCGATAGGGGAATTTGAGGCGGCTTTCAGCAGAAAATACGCCAGATTCGATAACATCAAAAAACTGGAGACGGAAGAATGATAGAGATAAAAGATGTATGGAAAAGTTTTGAAGACAATGAAGTCCTCCGCGATTTGAATCTTAACATCAAGAAAGGCGAAACCATCGCGATTGTCGGTTCGAGTGGTTGCGGAAAAACCGTTCTTTTAAAACACATACTCGGTTTACTCGAACCCGACAGAGGGGAGGTTTTAGTTGACGGGGTTAATATCAATAAAGATTATACTCATTTGTTTGAAGTGAGAAAAAAATTCGGTATGGTTTTTCAAAGTTCGGCTCTTTTTGATTCTTTAAATGTGATGGAAAACGTGACAATCGGTTTAAGAGAACATTTCCCTGATATGGGCAGGAAAAAGATGGAAGAAATAGGAAAAGAAAAGTTGGCTCTGGTCGGTCTCGGGGAAACTTCTTTTAAGAAAAAACCCCAGGAGCTTTCAGGAGGCATGAAAAAAAGAGTAGCTATCGCGAGGGCTATCAGTCTCGATCCCGAGTATATTATATACGACGAGCCTACCACGGGTCTGGACCCTTTAATGTGCGACAAGATGAATGAACTGATGCTCCATCTGAAAGAGAAGCTTGAAAAAACGATGATTATGGTAACCCATGATCTTAATTCTGCTTTCAGGGTTACCGACAGAATCGCGATGCTCGCGGATGGAGAAATAGTTTTCGACGGCACTCCCGCGGAAGCACTTAAAACCAAAAACACTTATATGAATATGTTTATCAAAAGCAGCTCTTTGCTGCTTTAAAGCCGATGTTTATATGTGAGAACTGTGGCTATAAAACTCCCAAATGGATGGGAAGATGCCCCGAGTGTAAAAACTGGGATACGTTCAAAGAAATAGTAGAAGAAAATAAGCCTAAGTCCAAGAAAATAAAAGATTTAACGCCAAAATATTTGAGTGAAGTTTCTGTGAAAGAAGAGGAGCGTTTTAAAACCGGTATATCTGAGTTTGATAGAGTTATGGGTGGTGGTGTTGTTCCCGGGTCTCTGGTTTTAGTTTCGGGGGATCCGGGTATCGGAAAATCTACTTTGCTTTTAATGATATCGGGGGTGCTGTCCAGGTCTTTTAAAGTTCTTTACGTTTCCGGTGAAGAGTCTTTGAATCAGATAAAGATGAGGGCTGAAAGACTGGGCTTGGGCGGTGAAAAATTGTTGACCGTGTCCGAAACCGATATCGACAGCATTCTTTCTTTAGTGAAATCCAAAAAACCCGATGCTGTTATTATCGATTCCATACAGACTATGGCGTTATCGGAGAGGGGTGGGATTCCCGGTTCGGTTTCACTGGTCAGGGAAATAACTTCGGAGTTAATGGAAATTGCCAAGAAACATAATATTACAGTATTTATCGTAGGTCATATTACAAAAGCGGGTAACATTGCCGGTCCTATGACTTTAGAGCATATGGTGGATGTCGTTCTTTTTATGGAAGGGGACGATACTCATTCATTTCGTTTATTAAGGTCGAAAAAGAATAGATTCGGGTCCACCGACGAGGTGGGTATATTTGATATGGATGAAAAGGGGTTAAAGGAAGTTCCCAATCCTTCACTTTATCTGATTTCCGGTAAAGAGAAAAAAGCTTCCGGTTCAGTTATTACTCCTACTATCGAGGGCACCAGACCTATTATGGTCGAGATTCAGTCTCTTGTTATTCCCACGAGATTTTCGTATCCGCAGAGGGTAGCGCGGGGATTCAACGAGAGAAAACTCGATCTTTTAATGGCTGTTTTTCAAAAGCGGCTTATGATGGACATGAGCGGTTATGATGTTTACTGTAATGTAGCCGGAGGAATGAATGTTTTTGAGCCTTCTATCGATCTCGGTGTGATATTAGCTATACTTTCCAGTTTACTTGAAAAACCTATTGCGGATAATCTCTGTATGGTGGGTGAAGTAGGTCTTTCCGGAGAGGTTAGAGCTGTTCCTTTTATCTCGAGCAGGATTAAGGAAGCGAGCAAGATTGGATTTAAGAGAATTATTGTGCCTGAGAGAGCGGGAGATTTCAAGTCTGATATCGAAGTATTGAAGATTTCGAACGTCGCGCAGGCAAAGGAGATTTGTGAATTATGATTTCATCTGTTGTTATTTTGGGGTTGGTGGGCTGGATTATCGCTCTCTTGTTAATATATAGAAATATTAAGACTGAAGAGAAAAAAAATTACAAAGCCATTCATTCTTCCGCCATCAGGGATGGAAGGGTGGGACAATTATTCAAATCCGGAATAATAGAGGGTATACCTGTTATTTCGGAAGAAGATATGAGTAAAATAACTGAATATTTGGAATCCGATAAAATTCCCGAAGGTTTTAAGGATAGTATTCGGACTTTAAAAGAATTAAATTTAAAGGTAATAAAAAAAGATTTTTCAGAGATTTGTAAGACCCTGAACTGTCCGGCAATAACTGCCGGAAACGATAAAGAAGAACTGGAAATTCAGGGTATCGATTGTATAAACATATCGGTATTAGATATGGTGGGTAAGTCCAATTTGATTAGAGGGGAAAAAATTGTGGTAAATCATATAGATTACGGTTACGACAGAGCGCAGGGTTATTTATCCGATGGTACTGTTGTGGAAATCGGAGGCGATTTACCTGAAAATCAGCCTGTTTCACTTGAATGCGTTGTTGAATCTATTATTGAGAGCAAATTTAATAGGAAAGTCTGGGCAAGGGTCGCTAAAAATAAATGATTGATGCCGTGGTTGTCGCCGCCGGAAGCGGAAAGAGAATGGGCAATGTATACAAGCAATTTGCAGTTTTATCCGGAAAAGAGTTGTTTTTATATTCGGTGGAAAAGTTTTTAGAATATGGAGTAGATAAGGTTATCCTTGCCGTGCCGAAGCAAAAAATTTCTGAAGTTGAAGAAAGAGTCAGGGAATTTGGAGAAAAAATTAAAGTGGTTCAAGGAGGAGAAAGAAGGCAGGATTCGGTTTCCAACGGATTCAAAGAAACTTCCGAGGAAATTGTATTGATTCATGATGCCGTAAGACCTTTTATCGGCGTCGATTTAATCGACCGGATAGTTAAAGGTGTTAAAAAATTCGGCATTTGCGCTCCGGGTATACCGGTAAGAGATACTTTGAAAATTTATAAAGATAACGAAATTTTATGGACCCGAAGTAGAACTAATTTATTGCAAGTGCAGACCCCTCAGGGATTTAAAAGGGATATTTTAAAGTGTATAATCGGTTTGTTTGACAGGTATAATTTTACCGACGAATTAGCTTTTGCCGAGAAATTGAATTATGATGTCAGGTGGGTCGAAGGAGATCCGTCAAACATTAAGATTACGTATCCGTTGGACATGAAACTCGCCGAAACGATTGCCGAATATGAAAAAAATAGAATCTAATAAATCTGTAGGGCAAAGCTTTAGCTTTGCGAATGCAACCGTAGGACAAGGCTTTAGCTTTGCGAATGCAACCGTAGGGCAAAGCTTTAGCTTTGCTAATAAAAATACCCGCAGACCTAAAGGTCTGCCCTACGATGTGGTGGAAAAATCATAGGTCAGGGCTTTGATACCACCAATCCATCTGTAGGGCAAAGCTTCAGCTTTGCGAAGAGTAAATAAAAGAGGTTATTAATGGATAATAACTCTGTAAAATTTAAGAAAAGATTAAGGCTGAAAAATTTTAATTATATAGGTCGGTATAGATATTATGTGACCATTTGTACATTTAATAAAGAGAAACTTTTTTTGAATGACAAAGTTGTGAAGAGTCTTATACTTCCGATATTAGAAGAAACATCTGAAAAATATTGTTTTAAGATATGGGCTTATTGCTTTATGCCGGATCACCTGCATATTCTGATTGAAGGGGAAGACGTAGCTTCGGATTTTAAAAAATTTGTTTCTATTTTCAAGCAAATTTCAGGATACCGATATAAAAGAATGTATTGTAAAAATTTATGGCAGGTAAATTATTATGAACATGTTTTGAGAAGCCAGGAAGATTCAAAAAGAATTGCAAATTATATATTTGATAATCCAATCCGAAAAAAATTAGTTAATAGGCGCTGTGAATATCCGTTTATGGGTTCTTATGTTTTTGAAATGTAGATTGAACTATATTATAAATATAATTTTATTTATCAGCAGACCTAAAGGTCTGCCCTACGTGTATATTAAGGAAGCTGTAGGGCAAGGCTTTAGCCTTGCAAATGCAAATGTAGGGCAAGGCTTTAGCTTTGCGAATAAAAATCTCCGCAGACCTAAAGGTCTGCCCTACGATGTTATGGAGGAATTAATGGATCAAGACGAAAAGATGGAAGCTGTAGGGCAAGGCTTTAGCCTTGCAAATGCAACCGCAGTCCAAGGCTTTAACCGTGCGGATCCAACCGTAGGGCAATACTTTAGCTTTGCGATAACTAAGGGGGAATAGGTGAGAATTGCAGGTGTACATATCGAAAGATCTATTCTGGTTATAAGAGACGATAAAAGCAGTAAGGTTTCTTGTTTTAAGTTTGATACGCTCGAGAAGTTATTTGGTTCAAAAGAAATTAAAAAATGTAATTCAATATTTATCAATGCCGGTGAGAACAATTTCCTTGTAAAAACAAAATTTTTCCAGAATAAACAACCGGAGGAGGCAAAAAATTATGTGTTAAAACATTTAAACGAATTTTCTGTGGGAAGAGGCAAGGAATATGTGATAAAAATCGATGCGGTTCCTGATGAAAATAGCTCTACTCTTTATATAATCGAGGGAAAAGAAGAGCAGATTTATAACCGTATTGTCGATTTGCCGGTTGAAAATTTGAAAATTTCGGGTGTCGTACCGGATAATTTCGCTATATCATACCCTTTTCTACTTGAAGAGAGTCCTGAGAGTGTGTTTTTAACTGTTGAAGTAGGAGCTGAAGAGCTTATACTCAACCATATAGATAATAAAGTAATAACTTTTACCAGAAGCGTTTTTTTCGAGAAAAAAGACCTGGTAGATTCTTTAAAGAAGGAAATTGAAATTTTATTGCATAGGGTTGATTCCGTAGAAAAAATATATTTGACTGGCAGGTTAACAGATAAAAAATTAAAAAACCTCAAAAAAGAAATCTCTTCTTATAAAAACAAAATACATAAATACCATGGTCCCGGAGATCTTTCTTCTGATGCTGTTCTTGCTTATGGGCTTTCACTTTCTCCTTTAATGGAGTTCAATAACGATCTTACACCGGGATACATAGTTATTGAAAGGGAAAAGTGGCGTAGTGAAAACAGATTAAGAATGTTTACCCGAAGAATAGCTTATTTTTCGGGTATTTTGTTTGCTGTTCCTTTATTTTTATTAATTGCCGGAGAGGTTTGGTCGTATATGATTGAGCGACAGATAGGGAGATTGGAAGATTCATATGAAGAAGTAAAACAGGTTCAGTCGAAAGTCGCGCAATTAAGAAAAAAATTAAAATTACATGAAGAAGCAAGAGCAGGAATAGCCTGGGGTTTTTTCCTCTCCGAGATTTCTCATATTATTCCCGATAATGTTCGTTTAATCGAGCTGGAAAGCGAGCCGACGATGAGTAAAAACAGAAAAGGTTTCATTTTACATTTGAAAGGTGAAGGGAAAACACAGGAAGCCGTGATGGAGTTTTACTCTAAAATGCAGAAAATTGATTTAATAGCTGAAGCAAATATCAAAAAAATCACGAATGAAAAGGGAATAACCAGTTATGTTTTTACTGTTGCCGTATATTCCGAGTAAAAACACCGGTTTTTAAAGTGCTGACAGTTTTTCCTTTTCTGAGTTTTATTTCCCAATCTATAACTTTAATTTTTTGAAGGCTTATTAAATCTACAGGTAAGAAGTATACAGGTTTAGAGGTTTCGCCTATAATGTCACTCTGAAGATAGTATGTAAATCCGAATGAGATGATTTCAGTGTTTAAGGGAACTATCTTTCTGTTCGATCTGAATAAAAGAGAATCTTTCCAGCGAAAAGAAGAAATTCTGCCTTTCTGATTCATGAAAGAAATACTATCCTTGTCGGCATAATATATTTCGCGAACCCCTATTAGTTCCGTTTTTATTATGTTGCATATATTGACGCCTTCTTCTGTTAACTGGTTTTCCCATCTGGTTTCGTTTATGTTTCTTTGTATTTGTATGAAGGTTGAGAATAATAAAGTACTGAGTATACCAAAAATCAGCAGAGAAACAATTATTTCTATTAAAGTAAAACCTTTTTCGCCACAGAGGACACAGAGCCCACCGCACCTCCTATTTAATTTATTTTTTTTATTAAATTTTTCCATTTATAATTCTACTTATGCCATTTTTGCCTATTTCATTTTCAGTCATAATTTCTATGGTTTTTTTGTCTGTTAATATTTTTTGTGGGGTTTGGGATGGGTTTAAACAACATTGTCTTTTTTCTTTGTGTCTTTGTGTACTTTGTGTGAGATATAAGTTTTGAGGTTGTGGAATGGGTTTTTAATCAACATCATTTTTTTTCTCTGCGTTCTTTGCGTCTCTGCGGTTTATGTATTTTCATGGTTTCAGCAATTGAATCATAAGAATTTTTTCCTTATTTACGTAAACTTCGATGCTGCAAGATGCCGGTATTTCTTCATTTGCTTTGAGAACGGTTTTATAAATTATGCCGTCGAGAGTATCTATTGTTACCGTGTCGTGTTCCGCTTCTATTCTCGCGAGAGTATGTTCGGCTTTTTTTCGAGCGAGAAGCAAAGCGATTTCTCTTTCGCGCACATTTCTTGAAAACGAATAACTTTTAAAGAAGAATTGATACAGAGAAAGAAATACAATCGCGAGAATTGTTATCGATACTACAATCTCAACTAATGTAAAACCGGTTTTACCACAGAGAGCACAGAGATTTCTTTTTTGTTTACTCACAACTCACCTCCCTTATTAAAACAGAGCTCACTGAGCCTCAATAACTCCACAGTACTGTCAGTCAACTTTTTATTTTTTTGCAAAATAAAAAAGCAATGATTGGGTGGGGTGATGGGTAATCTTGTGATAATCTTGTGATTTAACCTTTGAGGCTTCACCTATGCGAGAACCCCCATAGCTGTAGGGCACGGCTTTAGCCGTGCGAATAAATGAAGATTCTGCAAACCTGAAGGCTTGCCCTACATTTTCAAAAAAATCAGTGTTTATCCATGTGGATCCGTGGCTAATTATTTGGGCGGTGGTTTGGGTTTTAAACAGCATATTCTCTTTTTTTCTGTATTCTCTGTGTGTTCGTTTTTTCTCTGCCTGCCCCGTAGGGAAGAATGACCGTATCGGGGTGCTCTCTGTGGTTAAGGTGTGTTTTCTATCAATTTCCATGATTTTCTTTTAAATTTCTGTGTTTTTATATATGAGGACGGTATTAATGGTTCGGGTATTCCTGAGATTATTTCCCCTTCTATAACATTACCGTAATAACCGCTCGAGCTTCTTCCGTAAAAAGAATGCGCGCAGACTATACCTTCAAATTTACCTTTAACGGAAGCTTTCCCCGATGAGTATATAAGACCTCCGGCTCGGGCGTATCTTTCTATGGTAATACTATTTTGATATGCTCCGGCGACGGTTTTTTCCGCTACCGATATTGCTGTTCCTGAAAAAGAAGATGATTCCGTGAATTTTATGCGATTTGTTTCGCCTTCACAGATTAGTACAGATGATTCAGATATTGTTGCGTATTCCGCGATTCTAATTTCCTGCTGCGAAATAATCTCTCCTGAGAAATAACTATAACCGCTTAATACCACGGAGTTAGGAGAAAATATAGAAACATCGTGCAGTTCTGAATCATACTGTATACGGACTTCACCATAAGCGATAAGGTTTAATTGTTTTAATATCGCATTTTCCACAATTATATCCGAGGTGCTTATAATGGTTTTAGGCTGGTCAAATATTCCGTCTCTAAAAAAAACCGCGTCATTTACATAAATGATTTCTTTATTTGGTACATCGCTCTCTTCGTAAAATAATTGAGGAGAAAATAATTCAGTATCTGCCTGAAAGGGAGATTGTAGATACGCGATAGACGAACTTATTTTGTCCTTGATGATCGATAAATTTAACTCGGGAAGAAGATGCCCGGTTTTTATCTTCCCGTCTATGGAGCCGTAGATTTCTGGGTTTTTGTCTATTTCGAGAATTGCCCCGTATTCGGAAATACTCGAATCCAGCTCCGAACCGAATTCAGATTGCATCGAAACTTTTTCGTTTTTAAATTCTCCTGTCGTTGATATACACATAAATCCTTTTTTGTATTTTGCTTCAGTGGTTAAAGTACCGTTAAAAAGTGAATCTGTATCTGTATATTCCAAAGAAGGTGGAGTTTGCATTAATCTGGTCATTCCTGATGAGGCGATATAAAAAGCCTGTTCCCGATTTATTCTTTTGTTTAACCTCCAGCTATGCAAATTGCTTGTAAATAGAAAAGTGGTTATCAAAGATGATATAATTACAATAATAGTTAAAGTAAGAAAAAGAGAGAAACCTTTATTTGAAGCTGATTGTTCTTCTGCCGTATTCATCGATTATTATTTTGTCTTTCTCAATCTTTAGAATCTTTATATGATTTATTCTTGCGCCTTCATTTACAAAAATTGTTTTACCATTATCGATACTGATCGCGGCAGAGGGGTTCTTTTCATCCCAGAGAATGCCTTTTACGATAACAGTCGAGGGTTTCCATTTTTTTTGAGGAATACTTTTTCGCGCTGTTTTATATGCAAAAGGGTCTCTTTCCGCTTTTATAACCCCTTCGGATTGTTTTTTTGAAAAGCTTACTTTTATTTCCGGGGGATAGTATTTGATTTTTTTCGGAGAAGAAGCGAATAACGCGATAAGAAATATAAAAATAAAAGAATAAATCATTACTTTATTTGTTAGCATTTTCGGATAAGAATAATCTCAGGCGAAGAGAAAACGATATCCCTGTGATTTCATGAAATATTTTTAATTTCTCAACCCTGTATGCTTCGGAATTTAACCTGTTAAGAAATAAGCAAAGATCGGGATATTCGCCTGTTAGTTCTAATTCTACCGTAATATAGGAAATTTCATCTGTTTCTCTGACAGCAGAATGGAATACGGATTTTGTATGAAGGTTATAGGTTTTTACCAGAGAAAGAAGATTGGTAATACCTTCTGAAACATTATCGAATTCTTTATACGCGGCGAGTCTTTTTGATATATATTTTTCAAGGGAAAGATAGTATCCGTGGAGTTCGTTGCTCTGGGAATAAAGGAAAAACTTTTTTTGTCTGGCAAGCATTTCCAGGTTATTTTGTTTTACCTTGCTTATAAGATTGAAAAATAAGAAGAAATATAAAATCACCCCCGGGACACCTATGAGGATGTACCTGCGGTATTTATTCATTTTGGTTTTCTTCTTCCGGAACAGGTGTTTTTTTCTTGTTTCTCTCTTTTAAAATTCCTTCAAAAATCGGGAGCAGGTTATTTGCCAATTCCCTGGATATTGGAGTTACAACTTCCTCCCACGTTCCCTCATCTTTTGATACTGCCATACCTATGAGTGTAGATGTATCTCTGGGTCTTACTTTAACTATAACATCGTAAATTTTATCTTCCGGATTTCTAATATTTGTTAAGGATGAATTTATGGAGAAGAGTATATAATATTCCGCGTCAAGAGAGTCTTCAACAGGTACAATCATTCCTTTCGAATCTCTGAAAACATAGAATTGTGTTTTTTCGACGAGTTGTCCGTATCTTCCTCCGATTTCTTTAAAATAAACTTTTACCTTTTCCCCTTCCCGTGATACCGCGAAAGGTTTTGGAATGCAGCTGATTAACAGGAAAACGATTCCTGAAAAAAGATACTTCATTCTATTTTTTGCCATGGTACAATCTCGGGTGTTAAATATATTATCAATTCTGATTCGTCGACATTGATCGATTGGCTGGTAAATAAAAAATCTCCTATTATCGGAATATCTCCTAACAATGGGATCTTATTCTTATTTACGGTTTCCGTTTTCTGGATTAATCCTCCAATTACTGCCGTTTCTCCTTCCTGTAGTTTCAGTGTGGTTTGAAGGGCGCGTTTAGAAAGTTCAGGCAAACCGTCCGCGCTTATTCCTTTGAGAGAAGAAACTTCTACTTCCACATCCGCCGTTACATCATTCTCTTTTCCCACCCATGGAGTTATTATCATTTTAACCCCGGCTTCCACAGAGTGAACCTGGATCAGAGGGTTCTCGGTGGTGCCCACCCTTGTTCTGTAATAACCCTGCCATCCCACGTTTATACTCGCCTTTTGACCGCTAATCGTTACGATGCTCGGCTCAGCATGGACTTTTGCAACTCCTTTTTGTTCTAAGGCATTTACCATTACCTGAAGTTCGTCGGAGACTTCAAGAGTCGTCCCCAGATTAAGTGTGGAAGAGATAAATTCGAGTATTTTATCGATGTTTTTCTTCGAGTAATTTCTATTAAATTCGGGGAGTAACATCTGTATTCCTGCAGTATCAACTATATTGTAACCCGCTTTGAAACCCAGTTCCGAAAGTTTTTTTCTTGATACAGAAAGAATGATAGCTCTCATTTGAACCCTTTTTGTGGGAATATCGATTTCTGCTAAGAATTCAAGGATTTGCCTCAATTGTTCTGATGTTGCCGAGCAGAGAAAGGCGTTGTGTTCTTCCACCACCTTTATATTCGAAGACGAAATAGTGGAAGGGAGTAATTTATAAGCGTCGTCAGCCTTGATATATTTAAGAGGTATTAGTGTGACTGTGGATATTAAACCTTCTCCCGGTTTTTTTCCGTCTATTTTTCCTATCACATAAATATCGTCTATCTTTTTAAATCCGTAATTCGTACCGCTTAGAACCAGACTGAGAGCTTCACTTAGAGGCTGGTCCTTTATGGTGGCGGATACTTTACCGGTTAATTCTCCATAAGTTACGATATTCATTTCTGTCTCTTTGGATATATCTTCGATAAATTGCGATAATTCCATATCTTTTACAGCGAAAGAAATAATAGTGTCGCGGCTTATCCTTACTTCTGATGGTGCTTTCCTTCTGCTTGTTCTATCTCTTCCTCTACCTCTTTCTTCAATTCTTAAAACTTCAATGAAGCCTTCCCCTTCGATTACTTCGAACCCCTTTGAAGTAAGAAACACTTCCAGTCCTTTTTTAATGGGGACTTCTTTGAGGTATCCGGAAACCCTGGTTTCCCGAACATTTTCTCCTGCGATAATAGTTAAGCCGCTTTGTCTGGAGATTTCTCTTATAAGGCGGTCGATTTCCACATCATCGCAATCGAGACTCAGCAAACCGTCTTCGACGACAACGTCCATTCTGGATGTTTTACCTCTGACAAGGTAGTAAACATTTTCTTCTTTCTGAACAGAACATCCTATGCTTTGCGCTAAAGTTGTCAAAAGTTGGTCCACGGTTACATCTGAAAGAAAAAGAGTTACGGCACCCTGTACATCGGAGCGGAGAACCACATTTAATTCGTATTTCTGATTTAGCAGTTGTACTGCCTGTTGAACGGGAAGGTCATCAAAGGACACGGATATTTTTCTTTCTTCTTCCTGCGCTTTTGCGTTAAAAACAAAACTCGATATACAGATAAGAAGAAATAACCGTTTCATAATGTATGTATGATAATAGTATAGCAGTCGTTTGTCAAGTATTTTCTTAAGCGCTACTCCCGGCAATCCGGTAAATGTAGGAGCGGCTTCCCAGCCGCGAGAAATAGGAATCAGCGTGCAGGGACTTCTATTTCATTGGACCAGCCACGAGATAAACGTAGCGTTGGGGTTTATCCCCAACAATCAAACAATCCCGCACAAGATTGTCATCCAGGCAGCTCTTCTATTCCACAGGGCGGGCAATCTCAAGCTTACCTGCACGGAAGAGCTTTTGAGAATTATTCAACGTAGGGCAAAGCTTTAGCTTTGCGAATTAATTGTGGGTTTTTCTTACAATTATTACAATTATTAATAGCACGCGGATTTTCTCAGATGCACTCAGATTACCTGCCTCCTGGTTTCTTTTGTTTTTTTAATCCTGATAATCTGTTTTCATCTGCCTCCTAATATCTGGGGTCGGGTGGAACAAAACGATATAATTTTTTTATTTCTTTCTCTGCGAACCCCACCTGCCCCATGGAATAATAACTTCTATTCCATGAGGGGCGTCTCTGCGGTGTTAAAAAAAACCCTTGACAAAAGCGTCTATTTTTCGTATACTGTACTTTAATGAGCGTCGGATTTTTAGTGAAAAATTTTAATTATGAGTTGCGTTTATATCTCAGTCTGAGCAATGTAAGGAATTTATTTGGTTTTAACAATAAAACATAAGGAGGTATCGTGAAAAAATTAAGTTTAGCCGTGATGTTATTATTTTTTATCAGTATGGTTACCTATGGTGCGAGCGGTTGGTATGATGCTGGTAGTGTTGTAAGATTAACAACAAGTTCGGATAAAGTCGGCATCGGTACGACCAATCCGGATGAGAAACTTGTCATTTCCGGTGGAGGTCTCCGAATTGCGGGACCGGAAGGCTCTTATGTTCGTTTGTCCAATTGGGGTAATCCCGGCAACTGGAGAATGTTTATGTCAAACGACGTGGGGCTTAATTTTCAATTTAGTCATTATGCTAGTTCCTGGGATGACTGTTTAAAGATTGAACATAATGGCAACGTCGGTATCGGTACGACAAATCCTCAATCCAAACTTGCCGTCAACGGAACGATTACAGCAAAAGAAATCGAAGTTCAGTTAGAGGGTTGGTCTGATTTTGTTTTCGAAGACGATTACAAATTAATGCCTCTCAATAAACTCGAAGAAGTAATCAAAAAAGAAAAAAGCCTCCCAGGTATTCCCGCAAATAAAGAAGTAGTGGAGAATGGTATAAAATTGGGAGAAATGCAGGCAAAGCTTCTTAAAAAAGTCGAAGAATTGACTTTATATGTTATCGAACAGGATAAGGAATTAAATCAATTGAAAGAAGAAAATAAGGAGCTTAGACAACGAATATCGATACTGGAAAAATAAATGCCGGACAACCTGTTAAAACCCCTCGTAGGGCACGGCTTTAGCCGTGCAAAAAACCATGGCGTATGGTAACGTGAAAAAACCACATAACGTAGGGCAAAGCTTTAGCCTTGCGGAAAAGAATTTTATAATGAAAAAATGTTAACCCCAAATCCGATAAATAATGTAGGAGCG
Source organism: uncultured bacterium (assembly GCA_964606065.1). Classification (GTDB taxonomy): domain Bacteria; phylum Hydrothermota; class UBA3072; order UBA3072; family UBA3072; genus JAFGHJ01. Next base: position 44,151 of record CAZSEX010000008.1, read on the forward strand.
GCTTCCCAGCCGCGAAAAAAAGTGTCATTGCGAGTTTTGCTTACTTGTAGACATACGCGAAGCAGTCTACAGATTATCACAGAAAAATTTTACCGCAAAGACGCAGAGAGCGCAAAGGGCAACTTGCAGAGCAATGTGAGAAAACCACAGAACGTAGGGCACGGCTTTAGCCGTGCAAAAAACCATGGCGTATGGTAACGTGAAAAAACCACATAACGTAGGGCAAAGCTTTAGCCTTGCGGAAAAGAATGCCTGAGTGATGAATGAATGGAGTGAAAAAATTAAATAGCGGAAAAAGTCCAAAGCCGGAAATGATTAGTAAAATAAATCAAAATAGAATTTTGGGTAGTTGGACAATCTGTGGGAAACATATTATTTTTCTAAATCCTAAACCCAAAATCCTAAATCCTAAATTATTATTCAAGGAGGTATTTTTAATATGAGTTTGTTAATGATGTTATTTTTAATTAATGCTAACAATGTAAAACCCCTTACTGGTTATGATTCATTGAAAGTTAGAAACACTGGGGAAACTATTTCTGAGGAGGTTGATCCAGTTTTGCAATATACTTTTGGTATGGATACTTACCGTGCTGGATTTAACAAGGGTTCTATATCCACCAATACTCTTGAGGAGCAAATAAACACGACAAATGGTAGCCTGGAATTAAAAATAAAGCTTTTAAGTCTTCCTATGAGGGGAAATAAAGATTACGATTTGTACCTTACTTATAGGGGTTCACCCTTATCCATACCAGGTATGCAGGTACCAAATCCGAGCTACAAAACATATGGATATGATGCACCCCCATATGATGTTGAAGATTCTCTACTCCAGGGAAATCGTAACAAATATATAGTTTCATCGGATATGGGTAATTGCGGATTGGGATGGAATGTTATGCCTGGTGAATTATCTCTTAATCCGACTTGGCAATATCACTATATTTCTGGTGACAGCTGTTTCAGTGAACGAAGAGACGGTTTTATTAATCTAAACGGTGGAAAGAAATATAGCATATATAATCTTTATTTTAACTGGCAAGATGATTGGTTTATCAGCGGTAAAAGGAATTGGAAATTGAACACAGGTGATGTTGTGCCAATTCTTTCCACTCCCGAATATACTTATGAATTTGACATGTATCCGGTAGAATACCTAAACCCTAAGAAGGATCCATATCCTTCTCGCAGGGAGTTATACCCATTAAAGAAAATAACGGACCGTAACGGCAATTATGTAAATATGGAATGGTGGGGTGGTAGTGATCCTCCGGAAGCCAGAATACCGGAAAAAATATGTACACCTACGGATACCTGTTATATATACGGGAGTTCGATTGCTGTAGATACCAACGAGAAATCACCTTCCTACGACAAATATTGCTTATGGGATTTCTGGGTAATCGATTCCATCGTTAGAAATGTAAACGGAGAGAAATTTAAGGTAAATTTTTACTATCACCAGGAATGGTTTGACATGATATTGGAATACTGGTATGGGCATGCTTTCGTGCTTTTGGATTCAGTGGAGTTTTTAAAAAATGGGAATAGAATCAAGCCCCCTTACCGATTTGAGTATGATACTCGATATAATAACAGTGATCCCGAGCGTAGACAGGGAGAGCTTATCACCTTAATTACTCCGGATAGTGCTGAATATGAATATTGGTATGCTGAAAAGTCTAAGTCTTGCTGCAAGTATGGTAAGTCAACATGTAATAATCCTTATGAATCGAGCTACAGAGTTGTTAATAAAAAAGTTGTTACTCTCCCCGACACTGATCATATAGAATCCGGAGGTGGTTCTAATCCTGATGGTGTTTATGAGTATGAATACTTGTTTGGAAACTCAGTAGGACCAAGTTCTGGACATTTTTGGGATTGGGATAGGTGGGTTCCACTCACATATTACCCGATTTATGATAAGTGTACAATCAATATGCCTGATACAGGAAGTATAACTTATTTCAATATAGATGCCGAATATGTGGAAAATCTTTTAGAAATTGAATGGCGAAGGTTTATTAATACTCTTCCTGAGTGCATGCATGACTGGGAAATGATTTTGCCATTTGAGAGAGAAGAATTTTACGGTAGACCTTATAAGATAGTTACTGAAAACTATGTTGATGTATTAAAATTAGAACAGTTTTATTGGACTATAAGCGATGAAGTGCTTCCTTGTGATAGATTTTTCGAATGGCCCCTGCATCCTTTTTTGAGATACAAAGCGGTGCAGATGGACCCGGATGATGATAATATTGATGTAACAGAGAAGGCAACTGTTTATCATTACGCGGAGTATGACAAATACGATAATGAGAAAACCGTTCGTTTTTTGGGAGAAGCAGAATTAATAGGTGATTCTTCTTACTATATTATTATGGGTCAAGATTATTATCGCCAGGAGTGGCTGGTATCAGGTATTCCCAGGTGGGATGATGTTGACCCTTCGGACAATTGGGAGGTAAAGAAGGATTACGTTTATGAAAGTGAAAACAGTTACGCGGATGCTTTCCTTTATAATCTTGTTAGTAGAGAGAGAAAATATAAGTGGAATTATGGTTCTGATGATATAGTTGAAAGGACTGATTTTGAATACGATGGTAAGTCTTTAATTGGTGTTACTGGTACCCCGCCTATGCATGGAGATGCTCCGTATAGCAACAACCGTGGAAATTTAACAAGAAAGACTGAATGGATAAGCAATACCCGGAATCGTTCGCAGCAATACTGGTATGATATATGCGGTAATCTTGTAAAAATGAAGGATTATATGGGTGAAGAATATAGTTTCGAATATGATGATGAGGCCGTATTCCCGGAAAGAAAAATATATCCGGGCAATTCAAATGAGCATTTTAATTTTGATGATGAAGGTAATCTTGTATCTTTTACAGATAGAAGCTATATAGTCAACGAATTTGAATATGATATTTACGGAAGAATATCTGAGGTGTGGAAAGGTATTCCCGCGCCTCCCATAGGCATGTGCCTGCTTGGAAAATATAAATACGATGATTTCAATAGAATTGCAAGTGCCACATCTTATTCTTCCGGCAGTTCTTCGGATACAACTTACTACTATTACGATAATTTAGGAAGACTCGAGATGGAAGAATTTTTAGGAGGGTATGCTGATAGAGATGTACTAAAAGAATATTTCTACGATAGAAAGGGGAATTTGAATAAAGAGACACTCCCGAGATTTAGGAATACAGTGAATGTGGATACGGTAAAGAAAAAATTCGACGTGCTTAATAGAGTCACCGAAATAGAATATCCAAAAAGTGCTTCGCCGGATTATCCCGGCCCGGAGATTGTCAGTTATGAATATGATGGATATACAACGGAAGTGACGGATGAACGACTAATGAAAACTACCTTAATAAACGATGCTGCAGGTAATTTAATTCAAGTCCAGGACGCTCTCGGGAATTGGACTAATTATTATTACGACGTAAATGGAAACTTAACAGAAATAAAAGACGCGGAAGAAAAGCATACTTACTTTGAATATGACTGGTTGGGGAATTTAGTAAGAAGAGAAGGACCGGATAGAGGAGAGGATTTATTTGAATATTATCCTGACGGACAGGTCAAGTTCCATTGGAATAACGCGGGAGATAAAATCGAATTCAAATATGATGTACTCGGTAGAATTAAAAGCAAATGGTTAAATAATACGAAAACGGAGACTTATTATTACGATAGTTACAACAATATAGGAGGTGTTAACTATAATCCGCCTTCGGGTTTAAATTTCCCCAAAGGGAGACTTACGGGTTTTCAGAATGAGAATGTGCGAGAAGTATACTTTTACGATCAATTCGGCGATTTATGTTTAAAAAAGGTTATACCCTTTGTAGGAAGTTCCGGAGAGAAGGATATCGAATATTCTTACGATCTACAGGGTAGATTGACTGAGTTACAGTATCCTGATGATTATAAAGTAAATTATGAATATGATAGATTGGGTAATATATCTTTAATAAAAATTAATGATGGAGAAACTGTTAATCTTTCATCCACAGCAGCGGGTCTCTTGAGCGGTATTCATTTTCCAGGAGCAGTTACGGATACGTTTACATATAAACCCAGGAATTGGATGGAATCGATGGAGATAAATGGTATTATTAATCCGTATAGCAGAGAATTCGAGTATCACAAGCGAGGAGAATTAAAAAAGGAGTTGGTGGGTGATAATTGTGTAAAAGCGTATGCCTACGATGTTCTTGGGCGGCTTGTAAGTGAGGATAAAAAGGGAAGTAGCGAATATGATTATTCTTTCTCTTACGATAAAGTCGGAAACAGAAAAAGTGTTAATGATAATTTTTATACTTATCACACTGAAAATGGCAAGAAGACCAACAAATTAAAAGATGACGATGAATCCGAATATACGTATGATGAAAACGGTTGCCTGAAAGCAAAAATTGATGGAAGCAAAACTACGAAATTTTATTACGATCCTGAAGGCAGGCTAATAAGCGTAACACTTCCCGATGGGAGAAATGGTTACAAATATTATTACAAAGGACATCAGAGAATAAGAGAGGAGAAGTTAAGGAATATTGAGGAAATTCCGATATTGGAAAGTGTTTCATATTCCTGTAAATTAAGATGGAATGGTACTTACGAATCTCTGCTTGAAATGATTTTTCTGGATGGAAATAATAATGAAATCGGCACCATAGTCCTGGAACACATAAACAATGTCGGGGAAAAAAGATTTTCTGGAGAAATTACAAAGGAAGATTTTCCTTCAGGAACGGTTAATGCAAAGTTAAGAGTGAGAAGATGGCCGGGGTATGGGGACGGTGATTTATGGGTGGACGACATGAGTATAGATGGAGTATGGGGAGATGGTGGAATAAGCGGGACCGTTGCTAAAGCGTATAACTATTTCTACGATAATGCCGGAAACCTGATAATGGTTGAAGAGGAAGATGCCATGTATGGTACAACAAAATACATCCACGCAGGCAATCGGCTTATTGCAAAACTGGAAGGTCCCGGAGTACCCTATTTTTACCATCTTGACAGAATCGGTTCACCGATTATGATTACAGATGAGAGTGCAACTGTGGTAAAAGAAAAGAAATACGAAGCGTTCGGAAATATTGTCTGGGAAGAAGGAACTCATGATGACAACCGTGAATTCACCTCAAAGGAAAAAGAACCAACGGGATTTCATTATTTTGGAGCGAGGCGTTATTACGCGAATATCGGGAGATTCCTGAGCCCGGATCCGCATACGTTGATGCCGGGGAATATTGATTTGAGTAATCCGCAGGAACTGAATCCTTATGTTTATTGTGTAAATAATCCACTAAGCCTTTACGATCCAGATGGAAAACAGGCAACAGAGCTCGCTGCACAGACCCCAATGTGGGTGCAAGTATCTACACAGTTTGGTATGGCCGCTCAAGCATTTTGGGCATCTCCTGGTGCTCAAATAGTTGCGGTGGCGGGTTCGGCCGCTCTTGCTGCTGTTGGTACATATCACGTTGTAGGATCTTTGACGCGTGCACATAATGATCGGGCTCCAGATTTATTAGGTAATAAAGGGCTTGGCCCCGACAAAACTCCTCCTGATCCTCAGGGTGCGTCTAAGTGGGCAAAGGCGGCATATATTGGGGGTGGTGTCGCATTGATGGGGGGGGCAGCTGTAGGAATTTATAATGATTCGAAAAAAGATTTAGATTGTCCTCCAGATGGACACTTGGGAGTACAAATGCCAGAGAATAGTAAAGGTGGAGAATCTATATTTGGGGGTACTAAACAAAAAAGAAAAAAATATGATGATGACTCAATAGGGTTTATCCCAGAGCCTGTCGACAACTCAGGAGTTGGCAGCGGTACTAATTCGGGATCAGATCTTGACAAATGGTTGCAAGGACTAGGTTATTGATCAGAGTCAGTGAACGGGTTGTAGAGAGTATCAACGGAGTCAGTTTGAAATGCATATCAACGGGGTTTGACTTTGAAATATGAAAATATAAACAACAGTTTCGTGTTTTGAGCAAATAACTGTTTTTGATTACGTGGTTTGAGTTATGCGTTAAAAATAACCTATAAGTACTACATGTTTTGTATGTGAGTAATTGGGGTGTGAGTTGGATTTAAAACACAAAAGAATGATTAGGTGTTATTGGATTTCTGTGTCTTCTTTTTTCTCTATGTTCTCTGGGTTTAATTGTAATTTCGGGTAAAAAATCGCTTTTTTGTTTTTTCGTATGTTCAATCGGAAAACATCATAGGTGTCCATTCTGATAAAAGTATTTTTTGCTCTTGACTGGGCAATTTATTAATCTATAATTGCTATGTTATGTCTAGAAAGCGGAAAATTATTGAAGCAATATACGCTATAATATTTGGTCTTATGCTTTTCTGGCTATGGAATTTTGTTTTTGGATATAAATTTTATCATATGGCCCTTTTTCTAATATTTTCTCTTACCATCAATATTTTTATTCATGAGGTAGGTCATATGGTTTTCGGAAAATTATCAAAAATAAATACCTGGAAAATACAAATAGGAAGGGGACAAAAATTAATATTTAAATTTAGATTTCTTGCAGCTCTAATAGAAGTAAGAAATGGTATAGGAAGAGGCGTTTGCTTTCCAGATTCCTTTGTTAATAAAAATGTCAAAATAAGATTTTTTGTTTACACATTTGGAGGAATTTTTTTTAATGTATGTTTTGCATTGGCAGCTTATCTGATTTTAAAAAATCTTAAATCTAGCCCACCAATTAACATGAGAGTAGAAGTATTTTATCATTTAAGCATGATATTAAAAGTGTTTTCTCATTCAAATATATTTTTTGCTATATTGTCAATGCCTGGTGATGGATTTGAATTAATCAAGTGTTTTTCTTATGATCAAAAACAAATCCAAAAAACTTTGATATCCGGTAACATATCGCACGCTTTATATTTAATAGAAGAAAGAAAATATCCAGAAGCTAAGGAAATATTAGAAAAAACAGCAGAAGCTTTTTCAGATACTAAAAAAGTAAAAATATTTTTAGCTTATATATACATTAAGGAATTAAAAATTAAAAAGGCAAAAAGGATAAATATAGAGCTATTAAATAATTTAGATCCTTCTGAAGAATATCATAGGTATATGATTATGTATAATTTAGCATATATATCTCTTTTTTACAATAATGATAATTATGAATCGGCAGATGATTATTCGAAACAAATATATGATAAGTATGGCGAGTATCTAGTATATAAAATTGTCAGAGGTTGTGTTTTAGTTGATTCTGAAAGAATCGATGAAGGTATCGCTATGCTGAAAAACTGTATTAATTTAAAAAAAGGTATTGATAGCAAGAACATTAATACACTTGCTTTTATTTACCTCGCCTATGCATTTTACGAGAAAAGAAATGTTGAAAAAGCTATTGAACATATTGAAGTTGTTGAAAATCAAATTGATAAACTAGATAAAGATGTAAAATATTTATATGATAAAATAATTAATAAAACAAGTAATTTTGATAGATAATACCAACGGGGTCACCTATCAATGAATCAACAGTATCAACGGGGTCACCTATGAAAAAATTACATCTTTTCGTTTATATTCGAAAATCCTTTGAATATAAGTTAAATAGTTGAATTGAAAAATCGTAAAACAGGAAAAAATATGAGGGTTGGGGGATGCCGATTTAACCATTCGACCATTTCGCTATTTGACTTGTTTGTCTACCTTGACTTTTGCCTCCTGTTTTCATCTTGACAGAATCGGTTCGCCTATTATGATTACGGATGTGGATGGAAATGTGAAAAAACAAAAGAAATACGAAGCATTTGGGAATATTGTCTGGGAAGAGGGACCTCATGACGATAATCGCGAGTTTACAGGAAAGGAGAAGGAATCGACGGGATTTCATTATTTTGGAGCGAGGCGTTATTACGCGAATATCGGGAGATT
>CAZSEX010000009.1:0-36455 GCA_964606065.1 uncultured bacterium
ATTTCTGTGCCTATTTTTATTTAAAAACCCTGATTTTATCCGAGGGCTGATTTAATCCGTCCCACCGCCTCTTCTACCTTTTCCCGGCTGTTGAAAGAACTTATCCTTATATATCCCTTTCCGCACCTGCCGAAACCGCTGCCGGGCGTGCAAATCACATTAGCTTTGCTCAACAATAAATCAAAAAATCCCCATGAATCTTTTTTCGTTTTAATCCAAATATAAGGAGAATTTTCTCCGCCATTACATTTATAATTCAATCCTTCGAACGCCTCTCTTATAATTCGGGCGTTCTCAAGATAATAATCTATAAGTAAACGAACCTGTCTCTGTCCTTCCTGCGTATATACCGCTTCAGCGGCTCTCTGCACAGGATAAGAAACACCGTTGAATTTAGTGGTTTGACGTCTCTCCCACATATCATGCAAAGAATGTTTTTGTCCTTTTGAATCGTAAGCCATGCATTCCTTCGGAACAACGGTATAAGAGCAGCGGGTACCTGTAAAACCGGCGGTTTTGGAAAAACTTCTAAACTCTATCGCGACGTCTTTCGCACCGTCAACTTCATAAATACTTTTAGGTATATTAGAGTCCTGTATGAAAGCTTCATACGCCGCGTCGTAGAGAATGAGGGCCTTATTCTCTTTTGCGTAATCAACCCATTCTTTTAATCTATCTTTATTGATCGTCGCACCTGTGGGATTATTTGGAAAACAGAGATATATTAAATCCATTTTTTCAGAAGGAATGTCGGGCACGAAATTGTTTTCCTGGTTCGAATCCAGATATACCAAATTATCGTATCTACCGTCTTCCCACTTTCCTGTACGACCTGACATAACGTTTGTATCCACGTAAACGGGATATACAGGATCCGGCACGGCAACCCTGGAATCAAGGGAAAAAAGTTCCTGAATATTACCGGTATCGCACTTGGCACCGTCGCTAATAAATATTTCCCCGGAAGAAATATCTGCTCCTATGGCTTTAAAATCCATCTCGGCGATTTTCTCCCTGAGGAACGAATATCCCTTATAAGGTCCGTATCCCCGGAAAGAATCATCACGCGACATTTCCTCCACAGCCGACCTGAAAGCGTCGATACAGACCTGTGGCAGGGCTTTTGTAACATCCCCTATGCCCAGACTGATTATTTCCTTTTCAGGGTTTTCCGCTTTAAATTCCTCGACTCTTTTCTCGATTTCAGCAAAGAGATAGGAGGACTTTAATTTCAAGTAATTTTCGTTAATTCGTATCACGGCGATATTATAGGTTTCTACTCTAAATTGTCAACTCCATTACCCCGATACACTCACGTTATTTGTCATTGAACTATAATCCTCAATTTTCGACTCTAATTTCTCTCAATTTTCTTCCAAGGTATTGACAAAACGAGAAAAACACTTATTTTAATAAACATTGAACAACAAAAATAACAAAACCATAAGGAGGTTTTATGAAAAAGTTAGCATTGTTGTTACTTTCTACATTTTTTATAGGAAGTATCAGCGCGCAGGTTTACGTACCTTTTCTCTACCCCTATGAAGTGCTAAATCTTGAATCATTCAGACATCAAGCTACTTTTGCCATTGAAGACGATCTTGACAAAGGTATCGACGGAACCGATATTTTCGACGTCGAAGGCGGAAGAATATTCACGAATCTAAGCAATCTGTCAAGCGGAACAGAAGAATTGATGAATGACTACTCTGACCACACACTCGTTATTGGCGGGATTAGTCCGGAATTTCGAAGCTTGAAAGCCGCCTTCATTTATGGCAGCGCGAAAGAGCTTGATTCATACTTCAGTTCATATTCCGGAACCGAAATGCAGGATGTTAACAGTGATGGATCCCTCGACTTTATGGAATCCATTGACGGAAATGATTTAGAAGAATATTCAAGCGGTGAAAGCTGCATCCTTTTGAATCTTGGGTACAATATTGGAAATAACAACAAAATAGCTTTAACCTACCAACGAGTGAAAGGTGAAGATAGTTTTGAGGGTAAAGATTCTACATACGAAACCACTTCCGACATTTCCACAGGAGATGTTTTATATCTGAGTGAAGATTATTTAAATGAAAATTCATCAGGAGAAGCACCAACCTCAATTTATACCCTTTCTTACTCCACACCTTTAAGCGGAATTACACTTAGAGGAGATATTTACTTCTCTTCCGGAAGCTATAAAAACACCTCCGATGGGATAGCATACAATATGGAAAATCTTGCCCCCTCCACCCCTTCGATCACAGAGATAACTCTGGATACAACAATTTATAGCTATGTGGATGACTATACCGGCAACCTGGCCGGTGTTTCCCTCGAACTCAGCGATTTGAATGATGGGTTATATTGGGAAGTATCGGGCAACTTTGGGATGATCTTCGGGAGCGGAAATTACGAAGAATCAGAATACGAACATGACATCGATCAAAGCATGAACGCCGGAAATGTGTCCGTGGGTGAAGCGGTTAATAATGCAAGCTCTGTGGGTCCGATTTCAATCTCCGGGAACAATTTCGGAGGCAGCGGCAGAATAGAATGGCAATTAAGCGAAAACGTTCTTTTTGGATTGGGATTAATGTTTAACAATTTAAGTTTTTCTGAAGATTATGAAAATAAAAGGTCACGTTTTGGCAGTGAGTCATACGACGACGGCGATGCGGAACCAAATGATGGCGATGATTTAATAGGAACATTGGTTGGTTCGGATTCTACTCTTTATACCGTCGAAATCGCTGCCACCAGCATAGCCATACCGGCAGGAATAGAATTGAATTTCGGAAAGAATAAAGACTGGTTCCTCAGGCTTGGAGCTATGGCTAACAACTCCAGAGAAAGAATCACGTATACGGAAGATGTGGTTGAAATCGAAAGAGATGTTATAACAATAATTTATGGTAATGGAGACACAACTGTAACCTATGACGATAATGTAGAATACTACGATTCTAAAGAAAGTGAATATTATCATTATCAGAATGTGTGGTTCGCATACGGTCTCGGATGGAAACCCTCACCCAATTTATCTCTCGACCTATTAACTATGTTCGATATAAATGATACCGAACTCCTATCTACCGAATGGTTACAATCTCTAAAACTTTCAGCCACGGTAAGCTTCTAAAGGGAGGTAAGAAATGAAAAAAGCATTAATATTATTTTTGACTGTTTCTCTAATAGTAATAAGCTGTACAGACAAGGATACTTCGCCCCTGGGACCCACGACCACAGACATCGATACTTCGGAAGATAATGCTGTGACAATTTCTTTTGGGTCCATATCATCTCAAGATTCGGTAGGTGTTAACCCGGCTGATCCGGGCAGCTGGATATATTTAGGTTTCAATGAGGTTATAGATACTTTAAACACCTCTGGCATCAGGATATCTACAACTACTAGCGGCACCTATGTTCCCATAACGTTAGAGTGGAATATTTCAGGAGGAGAAACCGATCTCAACGTAAGACCCCAAGGTACGTATGAGTATAACACCACCTATATTTTAAGAATCACAGGCAGTGAGATTATAGATATTTATGGCAACACACTCGATATCGATGGCGACGGCAAAGAAGGCGAAGCTCCGGATGACAATTTAATAATTCCTTTCCAAACTTTTAGATCTGATTCAACAGCAGGAGACGCCCCGGCATTATTAGAGGACACGCTTGCCCCTCGAATTGTCAGCGGTTTCTACTTCCTGCGAAAAGGAGATACCGTTACGACTAATCCCTGGACCGACGCAAAACTTGCCGTTAATATCATTGATTTGAAAATAAACAAAAACGATTCAACAATAATTCCTATCGGTTTACCGTCAAGTTCTTTAAACAGCAATACGATCAAACTATTAGAAAGAGACAGCGGCAGCGAAATAGGAATTAGCGTTAGCTATGTTGCGGATACCAGCAAGGATAATTTTGGCAGAGTTAAGATAACTCCGACGGATAATTTACTCCCCGGAACTTTCTATAAATTACAAATATTGGCTTCAATAGCCGACGCGAATGGAAATAAGCTAAATAAAGTAAATTATCTGGCTGACGAGTATTACTTCCAAACACTTGCATCAGATGAAGACAGCACCAGTGTAAAGAAAGATATAACTCCCCCGTATGTAGGCGTATGGTCTTCTTTCGGTTCCTCTTTTGAAGTTACATTTAACGAAAAAATCGATCCGGAAACCATATCCGCAAGCACTATATACTTAGAGGGTGGTATCGAAGGCTTCCTTTCTGTAAGAGAAGTGCTGGATTATACGGCAGTAAGATTTACAAGAAAAGATGGAGAGAGTGTTGTCGGTTATACCGGTGTTGTCACATCGGATATAAAAGATCTGGCAGGAAACAGAAAACAAAGCATAAGTTTTCATAATTTCTAAAAAAAGCCGGATAAAGAACACTTAAAATAAAACAGCCTCTCTTTTGAGAGGCTGTTTTATTTCTCTAAGTAAGGCGACCAGTCGGGAGCGTAAGCAGAGAGTCTGCGGGTAAGTCTGCGCTGTCTTGTCCCATCCCAATTCATCGTCCACAACTCATAACGATAAGTACGATTTGAAGAAAATACGATATGTAAACCATCCGGCGACCACGAAGGATCTTCATTATTACCGTCGAAGGTCAGCTGAATGGGCTGGAAATCACTGGGGTCCGTCACACAGATTTGCTGTGAATAGTCGGATTGACGGGAAACGTAAGCAATCAAACTGCCCTTTGGAGACCAGGCGGGTGAAGTATTATAATCACCGTGAAAAGTAAGCCTCCTGACATTACCGCCGTGAACGTCCATAATGTAAATTTGAGGCATACCGCTGCGGTCGGACACAAAAGCGATCTCGCGACCGTTAGGAGAAAAAACCGGAGAACAATCGACTGCCCGGTTATGGGTAAGACGATTCAATTTTTTCTTTTCGAGATCCAGAATATAAATCTCGCTGTTCCCGTCTCTCGACATGGTGAGGGTGATTTTTGTACCATCGGGCGAATAATCGGGAGCGAAATTTAGCCCCCTGTATGAGAATACAGCCCTCGAGTCTTTTGTGTCAACATTCAAAAGATTAAGAACCAACCGGTCGACATTATAGTTAGAATACAATATTCTATTACCGTCCGAACCCCAGCACGGAAAAAGATTATAGTTATCATTATCCGTAAGCTGTGTGAAGTTGGACCTGTCATAATCAATTAAACCTAATTCTTTTTTGCCGTTTTCCATATAAGAAAAAACAATTTTCGTTGTAGCGATACCTTTTTCTCCGGTAAGTCTTTCTATAATTTGATTTGAGATACGGTGAGCCAGGTTTCTTACATCATCCGAAACCTCAAAATATAATTCTCCTATAGTTTCTTTAGATTTAAAATCCTGCAGGGAAATAATTAAATTCGGTTCATTGACAGAAATTTTGATGAATACGCCGCTTTTAGCGAATTCACCCGTAAAAATCGTGGTATCGGAATAAAGAGCGAAATATAAAGAATAATCCAGATCGTACTTCATTATTCTATCTATATTTTTCACTCTCCTTATAAATCCGGGAGAACCCAGAATATGGAGCGAATCGATTACCAGATTGATTTTTCCTCCAGCGTAATCGGTAAGCCGCAGGAAAACATCCTGGCAGTAAACACTTAAAGAGGGCACGAACAAAAAAAACAATATTTTAAACCTGTTAATAGAAAAAATTCCCTTCATCTGGCGGTCAAAAATTCCAGATGTACTTTTAAATAGTCGTCGGAAAATTCCTGGGGTAAAGGCGGTAGTTTCTTTGTTAAAGCCACAGCCCTTATCGTAGATTCGTTATATATTTCATCTCCGGAATCATTTTCGATTCTGATATTGGAAATCGAACCATTTTTATCTACCTCGAAATAAACCACACTTTTCAAAATAATATCTTTATTTTTATAAGGATTGTTCCAATTCTGTCCGATTTTACTCAAAAGTATATTCAGGTAATAAGAATAATTAAACCCCCTGCCGCTGCCTGTATAAATTTGCGGACTTATATCGGGTAAACCGTCGGGCAACCCTTTTTTACGGGTAACTTTTTTATCTATTTTCTTTTCGCCGCTTTTTTTAATATCCTTTTTCTCTTTTGGGGCGGTTTTCTCCTCGTTTTTTTTTCTCTCGTTTTTTTTATCCGACTCTGGCTTTTCCGGGATCTCCCTCTTCCCTTTAACTTTAGGCTGCGGAAGAGGAGCGATGTTTACCCGGTATATCTCGACATCCGGTCTGGATTTCAAACTTCTCTTTGTGGTGATTCCAAGTGTAGAAAAAAGTGTCGTATGAAGCAATAGAGAAAACAAATAAAATCGATTCATCTATTCTCTGAAAACTCCGCCACCAAACCCAATTCGGTCACTCCCGCTTTTCTCATTTTACCTATAACCGTTACCACATAACCGTAATCTATGTTTTTATCCGACCGAAGATAAACAGTTATCCCGGGCGGTTTTTTTTCTAAAATTTCTTTTAATATACTTTCAAATTTTCCCGATTCTATTTCCTCATTTTCGATGAAAAGACTCTTATCATTTTTAATAGTGACAGTAATTCCCTCTTCATCGTGAGGCAGAGAAGCATCGGTTCGAGGTAAATCCACATCTATTCCGGGAGTCATCATGGGAGCTGTAATAATAAAAACCACCAGAATTGTTAAAGCTACATCTACAAGATTCGTTATGTTTAAATCCTGAATGAGACCCCTGTTTCTATCCTTCTTCAATCAATCCTCGTTTAAGGTTCGCGAATGCTTCACTGATAAAGGAATCGAGGTGAGACTCCATTCTGATTATCCGACTGCGTAAAAGATTATTAAAAATTAAAGCCGGAATCGCGACAAGCAATCCGTAAACAGTAGAAATCAGGGCATCCGTAATACCGGGGGCGACGACCATTATATGGGCGGAACCCCGAGCCCTTATCTCTAAAAAAGCCTCCATAATTCCCCACACTGTTCCTAAAAGTCCTAAAAACGGGCTTGCAGCTACAATAGTTCCTAAAACCGGCAGATTATTTTCCAGGTTTTCTATCTCCGATCCTTTTGCCCTATCCATGGCGAGTTTTATATTATCCGACATTTGAATCGCTTCAGGACCGGCGTTTGCCTTAAGAAACCTGAACTCTTCAAGCCCGCTTTTTAAGACCCTTCCGTAAGGATTGTTATTCAGCAAATAACCGAGATTTTGCGTTTTTTCTATGTTTCCGTGAAACCGAAAATTATTCAAGAATGCCTTTATCTGCTTCCTCGCGGCTCTCAAGTCATAAGTTTTTTTAAAAAATATAGCCCATGACCAGACAGAAAAAAAAACAAGAACAACCATTATAATTTGGACCGCGATACCCGATTCTAAAAAAATTCTGAATATATTCACTGGTTCAACCTGTTCCCGGCGAGCGCCGCTTCCGGGGAATTAGGATATTCTTTTATAACCCGGTTAAAATACATCCTGGCAATTTTCAACTCATTCGCCTCTTCGTATATTATACCGATTTTATACAAAGCGGTTGGCTTTTTATTGCTTTCCGGGTATCCGTTTGCCAATTCATTGAATGTATTAACCGCGTCCTGCCTTTTTCCCATAGCGTAGTAACACTCTCCAATCCAGTACAACGCGTTGTCTAAAAGAGAAGACCCGGGAGCAATTTTCATATAGGATCTGAATCCTTCTATAGATTCTTTATAGTTGCCCTTAACGTAGTTCAAGTAAGCCGACTCATAAATCATTCTTGCTTCAGGACTGAGAGAAGTGATTTCCGCCGAATCGGTATCCGATTTCCCTTCCTCTCCCAATTTCCCATTTATTTGATTTAATCGAGACTCGGATTCACTCAACCGGGTGTTTAACATTTCTATTTTTTCAGCCATCTCCTCAGATTTGGTATACAAGTCCACTCGGAGTTGAGCGATTTGCTTCGACTGCTTCTGTGTGTAATATCTCAAACTGTCCAGCTGCCAGTAATACCCCTCAAAATGCTTCGGTTTAAAACATCCAACAAAAAGCAGGAGCAAAAAAAACCCAACATTCAGCAATTTTGATTGCTTCGGCATTCTGAACTTTTGAATTTACTATAACTGTTATTTTTTACTTTACTACAAATTCGCAGCGGCGGTTCATTTCCAGATTTTCAGGATCGAGTGGTCTTTCTTCTCCGTAGCTTACAGTCGACAATCTATCGGCAGAAACACCGAGACCAACAAGATAATCATATGCCGCTTTCGCTCTTCTCTCACCCAGAGCCATATTGTATTCGGAAGTTCCTATTCTACAACAATGTCCTTCAATAACTATGTTTACTTCCGGATATAATTCAAGCATTTCACTATTAGTTTCTAAAACTTCCGCTGCGTCGGAACGAACGTTTGATTTGTCGAAATCAAAGAATACTCGGTTCAAAACCAGCGCGGGCTTTTCCGGCTCAACTACAGTTGTATCTTCTTCAACAACCTCCGGTTCTTCCACTGGTTCTTCCTCTACTACCGGCGCGCCACCACATCCGATAAACAGGACAACAATCAACAATACGGGTACAAACAATTTTAAATAACGCATCCTCGCCTCCTTTTTTTATACATGATACCAAAAAACCCATTTATTGTCAAGCCTCGATCTCCATTTTTTTATAAGCTTTTAACAAAATATCGTAAGCTTCGTCGATAGACATTGGCACAACTTTTGTCTCTCCTATTATCGGCATAAAATTCGTGTCTCCGCTCCATCTGGGAACAATATGATAATGGAGATGGTCTTCGAATCCGGCACCGGCGATTCTTCCGATATTCATTCCTATATTAAAACCATCGGGGTTCATAGCTTTTTTTATAACTTCCTGCCATTTCTGGAGAATAACCGACATTTCAAGCATTTCATCTTTATTCAACTCTATAAAATTTCCCGTATGCTTATAGGGCGCAACCATTACATGTCCGTTGTTGTAAGGATATTTATTCATTATTACAAAAGAAAATTTTCCTCGGAAAAGAACACCTGACTTTTTGTCGTCTTTGGTTGAAGCGGCTTTACAGAAAATACAACCTTCAGAACTCGGATTGCTTACGTATTTATAACGCCAGGGAGCGAATAATTTCTTCATCAGAAAAGGGACCTCTGTGTTGTAATTCTATTGGGACTGTCTTCCGGAATTAAAATTTTTCCGTAAACCCCGTCATATCCCGGGTGTATTTCCACCTTTTCTTTTCTGACTTTAATTACAGATTTAACTATTCTATCATCGGTAAAACCAGTCAAATCTTTCTCCGGCAGGTCAATTAGAATCCTTAATTCATTTCCGAAATACGTTGTCAATTTTCTATGAGTATCTTCCACAAGTTTGGATTTAGTCCCCACATTCATAGAATTTGCTATTATTTCCCGCAGAGGAATAAGCCTTTTATAACCAACTCTTCCCTCTTTTTTAGCTTCCTTTCTATCCGCGAGATCACAAACGCGATGAAGAACTCCCAACGTTAAAGGTCTGCCGCACACCGGACATAAATTATTATGTTTCTTAGATTCTTCAGGATGAAAAGTTATGTTACATTTCCTGTGCCCGTCATAATGATATTTTCCTTCCTGGGGAAAAAATTCAATGGTATACAAAAAACGCTCCGCATCCTGACTTTTTAAAATATCTAAAAGAGCCGAATAATCTATTGCGTTTTTAAAACAATTGGCTTCTCTTCCTATGTTCGCCGGCGAATGCGCGTCTGAATTTGAAACCAGCGTTATTTTATCAAGAGAAGACAGAAGCCAGTTCATGGGTGGATCAGAAGAAAGTCCGGTTTCCACGGCATAAATTCTATTGCTGTAATTTCCAAAAGCTTCCTCTATCGAATCGAACCCCGATTGGGAGCCCAAAAGTCCGAACCAGGGCGTCCATAGATGAGCCGGAATCAAAATCGCGTCTTCGCAGACGGAAAAAAGACTTTCCGCGAGGTCGCGCAGAGAAAAGGTAAGGGTCGGTCTTCCATCCGCTTCTAACTTTCCGAATTTTCTGATGTTTTTATTAAAATTCTTCACTGTATCAAAATCGGGCAGTATAATCAACGAGTGTATTTTTTTCGTATGCCCCTTTTCATTAAAAATATTACATACTTCAGCAGTAAGAATAAAATCGATACCCTCGAATTCATATATACCCTCGCGCGCTGTTTCCTTCAAATCCTTCTCTAAAAGATATAACCATCCGGGATTGGTAAAATCACCGGTTCCCATAAGATTAATACCCTTGGCTCTGGCTTCTCTGGCAATAAAAGGAATCTCCATATGCTTGCTTGTAGCCATGGAATATTTTGAATGAACATGAAAATCCGCGTAATATTTCATTTGTAACCTTCTTTTATGTATCGAAACTTTTCAACAAAGACATAACCTCGGAGGGTGAGCTCGCTTCCATTAAAGATTTTCTGAAATCTTCCTGCCTGCACATTCTGGATATCCTGGCAAGTATCTGTATATATTCGTGTTTGGCGTCCTCAGGAGCCACTATTAAGAAAACAATATTAACAGGTTTTCCGTCCAGGGAATTAAAATCCAGACCTTCTTTTATAACACTTATAACAATGAGTAAATCTTTTACAGCTTCGGTTCTCGCGTGAGGTATGGCTATACCTTCGATAACCCCTGTGCTTTCCAATTCTTCTCGTTCTCTGATCTTGTGTAAAATAGGCTCTCTTGTCATTATAATACCCTTTTTAAGAGCCCGATCCACCATTTCCCCAATCATCGTAAACTTGTCCTCGACTTTATCAAAAAATATTATTAAATCCACATCCAAAAAATTTTCAATCATCATTTTCCTCCCTCTTTTTCTATGAGAATAGGACACTGCACGTATTCTATTAATTGCTGCACCATTCTTTCCTCTCTTCTTCCTTCTATACGCAGTCCTCTGCGATGTCCGACTATAAGTAACTCGATTTTTTTTTCTTTCACGAACTTTCTAAGAATATCTATGGTATCTCCTTCTTCTACGAAAAGAGCTGTTTTGACCCCTTGGTTTACCGCCATATCTTCAAGATAATATAAATATTTCCAGCCTTCTTCTTCTATCTTTATAGCTGTATCTATTTCATCAGTCTTTCTTAAATCCGATACCGTCTTCACAATGTCTTTATCCACAACAAATAAAGCGTAAAGAGTAGCGGAAAGCCCTTTGCTTATCTCTATAGCTCTGTCCCACGAAGCTCTCGTCTCTCCGGAAACAATATATAAAAGAATTTTATCCATTTAATTATTCTCCTCCACTCAATCTTTTGACTCTAAAAAATTCTTCTCTTTCTTCATCTTCGAGGTTTTCTTCAATTTTTTTTATGTCCCTTTTATATTCCGGTATAAAAATCTTCTCCAGAGCATTAACTCTTTTCTGAGTTTTACTTATCTCCGAACCGAGTCTCCATATAAGGACTTCTTTTGCAACCCATCTGGCAAGCAAATCTATCAATCCCCTGAATTTGACGAGAGCTTCATCAAAATATTCATCCGTGGAATCAAGGCTGGTCTGAACCTTACTTTCCGGAACATCCACAAGAAGTTCGGGAACAGGAATACCCATGACGGAACGCATACGAACATCTACAGAAGGTTCTTCACCACCTTTAGCGGAATTCGCGATTTCTTGTTTTCCTCTTGAAATTACTGTTTTCTCAAGAGAATTATACGCTTCCCTCAATTTACGGGTTATCTCTTCTTCCATCTCTTTAAAACTGCGTATATTTCTCATAAGTTCCATGATTATCACTTCTCTTTTTTCATCCAGCAGGTCGTACCCTTCCTGCGCTATTTTCATTCGTCTTTTCAGTTTTAAAAGATTACTTTGAGTCATATCCACTCTCATTTAAGCTCCCATAAATTCCTCTATTTCTCTTTCCCTGACTCTTGTCAGCTCGTTCCTCGGCAATATTCCCAACAATTTCCAGCCGATATTCAATGTTTCTTCCACAGAACGAGCCTCTCTCGAATTCTGTCCCAGAAAATCTCTTTCGAAATTATCTCCGAATTTAATATATCTTCTATCCACTTCCGAAAGTTCCTCTTCTCCTATTATCGAGGCAAGTGAACGAGTTCTTTGAACCCGGGAATAAGAAGAATATAATTGAGCGTAAAGATTAGAATGATCCTTTCTCGTTTTTCCTTCTCCGATACCATCTTTCATCAAACGAGAAAGAGAAGAAAGAGGATCAAAAGGGGGATAAATACCTTTCTGATACATTTCTCTGGAAAGAACAAGCTGTCCTTCGGTTATATAACCTGTCAGATCAGGAATAGGATGCGTTATATCATCATTAGGCATGGTCAATATGGGAATCTGGGTGATAGAACCTTTTTTGCCCTTAACTCTGCCCGTTCTTTCATAAAGAGAAGCCAGATCGCTATAAAGATATCCGGGATAACCTTTTCTGGAAGGAACTTCTCCCCTGACCGACGCGACTTCTCTTAACGCCTCGCAATAATTGGTAAAATCGGTAAGTATAACCAGAACATGTTTATTCTTTTCAAAAGCTAAAAACTCCGCGACTGTTAAAGCGCAACGCGGGGCAATTATCCTCTCAACCGATGGACTATCGGCAAGATTGAGAAACGTAACCAGACGCTTTAATTCTCCTCCTTCCTCGAATCTTTTCAAGAAAAAATCAGCTTCGTCGGCCTTAATTCCCATAGCCGCAAAGACAATTACGAACTCTTCCTGGTCAGATATCCTTGCCTGATTTACAATCTGCGCAGCCATCTCGTTATGAGGCAATCCGGCACCTGAAAATATCGGTAATTTTTGTCCTCTGATTAAAGTCGCAAGCCCATCTATTGAGGATATACCTGTTAAGATATTTTCTCTTGGATATTCTCTGACATCCGGATTCAGAGGAAAACCATTAACATCTTTTTCTTCTTCTCTCAGAATAGCCCCACCACCATCGATAGGATTTCCCAATCCGTCAAAAACCCTCCCGAGCATTTCTTCGGACACTGAAATTGTAATGGAAGAACCGGTAAATCCGACTCTCACCTCCTCCCTGCTTAAACCACTTGTACCGGAAAAGACCTGGATTACCGCTTTATCTCCATCTATCTCGATCACTCTGCCGGTCCTTTTAATGTCCCCCTGTTCCACTCTAACCATTTCTCCGAAACCCGCACCTTTTATTCCTTCAACAACAAGAAGGGGTCCGCTTATGGCGCTCGCGCCGATATGTTTTTTTTCGTATAAATTATCCATACTCTTTTTTAAGATCATCGAAAGCTTTTTCTGTTTTTGAACTTAGTTCATCGAACTTTTCCAGGTTTTCGTTTTCGATTTCTTCTCCCATTCTTTTTATTTCATTGAAAACAGGCAACTCCTCTATCTTAAATAACGGTACTCCTAAATCTAAAAGTTTCTCAGCCCCCTTTCCAAACTCAAAAATCACCTTAAGCATTTTATATTGTTTTTTCGCTATGCAAAAAGCATCGACCTCGGAAAGCGCGTTTTGCTGTAAAAAACCCTCTTTTATGAGCTCGGCTTTCCTTAAAGTAAGTCTTTCCATTTCAGGCAAAGCTCCTTCCCCAACCAGCTGAACAATTTCTCTCAGGTGTGAATCTTCCAAAAGAATTTCCATTAATTTTCCGCGTAATTCCTTAATAGGTAAACCTTTATTTTCCCACCAGTTGGCGACCTGATTTAAATAGCCGGAGTATGATTCTGTCCAGGAAATCGCCGGATAATGCCGGGAATTCGCGAGTTCTCTATCCAAAACCCAGAAAGTATTTACAAAACGCTTGGTATGACTGGTAACCGGTTCAGTAAAGTCTCCCCCGGGAGGAGAAACCGCTCCCACTATACTAACCGAACCCAACCTGTCCTCGGTTACTTTAACTCTGCCACCCCTCTCGTAAAATTCGGCGAGTCTACTGGATAGATAGGCGGGAAAACCTTTTTCAGCCGGCATTTCTTCCATTCTGCCCGATATTTCCCTGAGAGCTTCAGCCCATCTCGAGGTGGAATCGGCGAAAAGCGCCACATCATAACCCATATCTCTGAAATACTCGGCCATTGTTATTCCCGTATATATACTGGACTCTCTCGCTGTAACAGGCATGTTGGAAGTATTGGCAATAAGAATGGTTCTTTCCATTATAGTTTTCCCCGATCTAGGATCTTTCAGCGCGGGGAACTCTTCCAGTACCTGAGCCATTTCATTACCTCTTTCTCCGCAACCTATATATATAATGATGTCGGCGTCTGCCCATTTGGCCAGAGAATGCTGGGTTACCGTTTTGCCGGTTCCAAAACCTCCGGGAATAGCCGCTACACCCCCTTTTACAATCGGAAAAACCGTATCTATAATTCTTTGACCGGTAAACATTATTTCCTCCGGAGAAGTCCTTTCCACAAAAGGTCTCTTTTTTCTAACCGGCCAGGAGTGAAATAGTTTTATTTCTGTTTTTCCCCCGTCCTTACCTCTAACAACACAAACAGTATCTCTGATTTTATAATTACCGCTTTTTTCAACCTCTAAAACTTCTCCCTTTACCCCCGGAGGAATCAAAATTCTGTGCTTCACAAGTGAAGTTTCCTCTACTTCTCCCACAATAAAATTCGGATAAACTTTATCTCCTTTTTTTACTTTTACATCGACTTTCCAATTTTTCTCTCGAGAAAGAGCCGTAACCTGCAAGCCTCTTTTGATAAAAATGCCCTGTTTTTCTTTTATCTCAGTAAGCGGACGCTGGATCCCGTCGAAGGTATTTGAAATTAATCCCGGACCTAATTCCACCGAAAGAGGCTTTCCCGTACCTATTATCTTAATACCGGGTTTAAGGTCAGTAGTATCTTCATATACCTGAATTACGGCTCTGTCTCCGGTAATTCTTATCACTTCACCCACCAGCCCCTCACTTCCGATTCGCACCTCCTCATTCATCTGAAGTTCCCGGGACTCTTTTGATTCCAGAATGGGACCTTCGATTCTCTTTAATACAGCTTCACCCATGATCAAATCCTATCTTATCGATTATAATTCCCGTTTTCTTTTTTATAATGTTTTCAGCGAGCACGGAAAACCGAAAATCGTATTCATTGTTTTCCCCTCTTATCAGAAAACCCGGTTTTATTTTTTCCTCCGATAAACTTATATTCTTCAATTCCTTACAGATCTCCTGTACATAATCTAAATATTCTTTATCAGCTATTAAAGAAAGTTTCTCTTCTTCTTTAAGTATTTCTTTACAACGGGACAATATCCAGGCGTTTAATTTACCATTTTTGAGCATTGAAAGCAATTCTTTTTCCAGATCGAGTTCAACAAGTTCTATTAGTTGTTTTCTGAGAAGTATTTTCTCTTTTTGTTCATCCCTTTGCTTTTTTGATTTTATCCTGGATTTCTCCTTTTCGAATAAAGATTTTCCTTTTTCATCTGCCCCTTTTTTAATTTTTTTGACTTCATCTTTCGCTTTCCGAAATATACGTTCTTTAGCTTTCCGGGATCTCGAGAGAACCGCCTCTGCCTCTTTTTCAGCATTACCTATTATTTTCTGTTTTAATTCTTCAATATCTTTTTTCATAATAACTGCCACTAAGGCACCAAGACACTGAGAGTTAATATCATATTCTATTTTTCTTAAAAAATGGTTTAAGAACCATAGTTTTACCTTTGCGCCCCTGTGTCTTCGTGGCTAACTTTTTCTTCATAGACTTACCGACAGAACTCTTTTAATCAAATCGAGAGCCTTGTCTTTTTCCTTCCAACCGCTTCTCGACGGAATTTCCACAACAAGAGGCATTTCTCCTTCGATTTTCTGCCTGTTAACTTTATCTCTGATAAGGTCGGCTTCTTTTTCTGTTATAAGTATTATACCTATTTCTTCGTCCTCAAGCGCTTTATCGAATTCTTCACTTACCGCCTCTTTATTGTCGACAGCTACGCTTTCAATTCCCGAAAGGGCAAAACCAAGCGAAGAAAATTCGTCTCCAATAACTCTTATTTTCATACCTTAAGAAGAATTAATACCGCGACAATAAGTCCCCAGATGGAAAGTCCTTCCGCAAGGCCCGCAAAAACAATCGCGGAACCCATAATCTCCGGTTTCTCGGCAAGAGCAGCCATAGCAGCAGCACCTATTTTAGAAAGGGCGATTCCCGCTCCAAGAACGGAAACCGAAATAGAAAGACTGGCTGCCAGAAAAGCCCATCCGGCATAACCGGATGAAGATCCCGGGACTGTACTTTCCTGTCCAAAAAGAGTAACAGGAGTAAAAAACGTAACCAGCCCTACAACTCCCAAAATTAGCGCAATAAACAGAACAGCTATGTTTAACTTCTTTAATCCCTGTACTATTCCATCAAACTTCCTCATAAAAACCTCCTATTTTATCTTTACCGGTTCGTAAATTTGTATTCCCCTTTCAAAAAAACGCGAATACAGTTCATAATATTCGAGCCTGAGTCCTTGAACAAAAACAATCATTCCCTCGAGACCAATTATAAGAATATTGCCCAGAATTAAAGTTGTATATCCTCCCGCTCCTACCATCTTTCCCAAAACATTGGCAATCTCTATTATGGACATAGTTAAAATAACATGCCCTATATTAAAAGCGGCAATTCGTATAAAAGAAAGTGTATTGGAAATCATAGCAAGTGAAAGATGAATCAGATCACCCAGAGAAAGCAGTAATTTGTTGGAATCCCAGCCCTTATTAAAAGAATCTTTCAGAGGAATACCGCAGGCTACTAAAAGTGAACTGACACCTAAAAATGCGCTCTCCGTTTTTATAACAATCCCGGAACTACCCTTTACTAATGAAAAAGCAAGCATAATAATCGAAATATAAAAAAACAAACCGGGTAAACCGTGTCCCGAGAGAAACAACTTTTCCCTGTCTTTTTGGATAATATATTCAATCAACCTTAAAACAAAACCAAAAATGACTATGAAAACACCGAGATAAACAGCAAAAAGCATAGCTCTCTCGGGCGACTCGAAGGGGGAAAACCACAAAGGTTCAAAAGGATGTGTACCGAAAAATTCTCCGAAAAGCGCTCCGAAAATAGAAGAGGAAACTCCTAAACACAAAGGAAAAACCGCAAATTTCCTCAGCAATCTTATACAATACAATCCGATTCCGATTAATATGAGAACCAAACCATGACCTAAATCACCGAACATAATTCCGAAAAAGAACATAAAAGTGAGAGTGGTAAAAATAGTCGGATCGATACCCTTGTACGCAGGTATACCATAAGACTTAACCAGCCGTTCGAAAGGACGAAAAACGAACGGATTTTTAAGCTTGGTGGGTGCCGTATCCGCTTCTCTACTGCTTCTTTTTACATTTTCCTCATAGAGAATATACAAATCAAGATTTCCGGATTTCTTCTTGACTTCCGATACTTTAACACTGGGCAAATAAGCATTTATAAAAAAAACTTTTTCCGATCTGACGGTTTTCGCCACCCAATCCAGCTCTAAAACAGAAATTTCAATCTCTTTTTTCAATTGTAGAATGTCATTTTCAAAATTACGCCCCATCTTCTTTATGGCAGCCTTTAGCGATGTTCTTTCCTCTTTTATTTCCCAGAATTTGTTTTCTATTTGTTTCTTCAAATTTAAAAGAGGTCCTTCAAGCCTGCTGAAAAGTTCTGATTTATTGAAACGGACAGTCTCCAGAACTTTACCAATTGACTCCTCTTCAAGAAAAGAATAAAAAATTATAACAGGAATCGAACCATTCTGAGCTTTTCTCCTGAAAACAAGAACATCTCTGTCTTTCACAATTTCTAACAGATTCTCTTCCTCAGAAGAAGGTATCGTTCCGCCTAACATTTTAAGAAACCTACTATCATTCAGCTCTTCCATTCTGGTTTCCGATTCGGGAAGTAATGTCAAAAGCTCCGCGGTAAGATTTAACTCGATTTCCTCTTTTTCAAGAGCTTCGAGTCTATCTCGCTTCTCTCCCAGTCTCTCCTGGAATTCTTTCAAAAAAATATCGGCTTTATTCACTAATTCATCGAGTTTTATAGGCTCAAAGTGAATTTCATCTTCAATTCTTATGTCAAAATATTGAATGATTTCATTTATTTTTCTACTAAATTCTTCCAATTTAAAATATATATCTTTATGTTCTGGTTCATGTAAATAACGATGCGAAAATTCGGCAATGTGAAATTTACCTTCATTTCCGAAAAAATCGAGAGCAACGGATAAATCCTTTTCGGTTACCGCCAGCAGGAAACGGGTCATCGGTTCAGGCACCCACATGAAGCTCCTCCCATATCTCCCTGAATCGTTCGCCGGCGAGAGCCAGCAATTTTGCTCTGTAAATAGACAGAATTTCATTTACTTTAAAGTCAAAAAGAAAAAAGAAAGCCATGATGGATCGCATAGAATACATCCTGAACTTAAAATCTTCGTAACACAGAGCCTTAAATTCTTTTTTAAACTCATATTCGGAAATACCTTTTTCTTCGGTAAAATTTTCATAAACGCTGCCTTCCGGTATTAAAAATCTTTTTATCTCAAAATCTTCTAAATTATAAAATTTTTTAAGGCGATTTAACCACAATCTATTTTTAAAATTTATTAGTGTGAGTATAAATTCTCCCGTCTCAATCGCCTCTCCGTAAGGAAGATTAGAAACTCCTTTCAGCAATGAAGCATAATAACATCGATCCAGCATAACTCCGATATCGGTTTTATTATGTGTTTCTTTATATTTTGAAAACGCAGAATTCCAGCAATTCTTCCAGAAACCTTTACTTAAATAATTATTTAAATCTTCCATTTCAAAACTTTTCCCTCGAAATTTCTTGACAAAAAAACCCTCACCACCGTTAATTATCTCTTTAATATCGATTAATTCATAGATTTTCAAGTAAATATCAAAGAATAGAGCGGATGAACCCGGTATACTTTTTAACACTTTCCGGGCGATAGAAAAAGGTATCATCTTTAAAAAGTCTTCTAAATTCTCACCGGAAAAAGGAAATCTTTTAATAAAAAGCATTTTCTCCAACCTGTTTTTAAATTCCGAAACTCCTTCAGCCATCCTGAGACTTTCAATATCCCCGGAAGTGGGAAAAAAAGAATAAACAGCTCTTAATTTAGGATAAATAGAGTAGCTCATATTTAACTTTCAAGCAAAAAGTTCGTTAATTCTGCCATCAATTCTTTTTTTATTCCTTCATAACGTTTCATCCAATCTTCCTTCAAATTAACGTTTTCTTTTTCTATCTCTTTTTTCTCTTCTTTTCTCATTTCCTCGAGTTTAGTTTTGTAACCGTTGATTATTTCCTGAGCTTTTTTATTCGCGCCCTCGATCATTTTTCTCGATTCTTTATCGGCATTTTCTTTTATCGTGTCGGCTTCATTTTGAGCATCATCAAGAATTTTCTTTGCTTCTCTTTCTATTTCAAGAATCTTCCTTATTTCGCTTTCCATTTTCCTCTCGCTTCTTTTTATATTTTCTAAATTCACTTACAACAAAATAAGCAATACCAAAAAAAATTACAGCTCTTATGAATATAAAAAACCACAAAATGGCAAGGGATACCTTATCCATAGATTGAAAATAAAACACATGAGAAAAAAGTCAAGGAGGATTTCCGCAAAGGCGGAAATAGTAGAATGGGTAATTAGTCAATTAGAAAATTCGTGGAGAATTAGAAAAGAAAAAATAAAACAAAAACCAACTTATTTCGGCAACCCGTTTTGTCCGGTTTCCGGTGAACCAGTACAAATTAACCATTCAACAATTCAACCATTCAACTTAAATTCGAAGAATTTATTCCTCTGTTGACTCTTCGAAATCCACAATATCAATTCCTTTCGAGTAAGGCTTTGTAGTGTACTGTCTCACATTCCCCATCTTTTTTATAATATCTCTTATCTGGCAGGCTGCGTCAAAAATAAAATCCAGTTTTCGATGAGCAGAAGAATCTTCCGGCAGGTCATTTTTAAGAAGTTCCACCATGCCAAAAATAGAGGTCAAAGGCTGATTTATTTCATGCGCGGCAGCCCCCGCGGTTTCTACGAGGACTTTAATTTGTTCCGATTTCAAAACAAGTTCCTGTAACTTTTTTAATTTCATCAATAACCTGCTTCTTTCGACAGCGTAATCCAGAGAGCGTAAAAGAGTTTTATTATCGACTTCACCTTTGATTAAATAATCCTGAGCTCCTTTTTTAACGGCTCCCACGGCGATTTCTTCATCATCGAGTCCGGTAAGTATAACCACAGGAATATCCGATACGATTTCAGAAACCTTATTATAAGTTTTTACTCCTGTACTATCCGGCAAACCCAGGTCCAACAATACTAAATCGAATCGTCCTTTTACAAACATTTCCATAAAGTCGGAAAGTTTCCCGCAATGATAAACCTGATAATTGTTCTTTTCAAGCTGTTTCGAAAGAACGTTAACGAACTTTTCATCGTCCTCGATTATTAATATTTTTTTTCTTTTTTCTTCCCTTTTTCCTTTTGTATTTGCTGCTTTCTCAGTATATTTTCTTTTCATGTTTTTTTTACCTTGAATGTTTAATTCTCATTTCTTTGTTAATTTCAGTAAAATTTCTAACAATTTTTCTTTTTTAATTGGTTTGGTAAGATAATCACTGCAGCCGGCTTTAAGAGTTTTTTTCCTGTCCTCCTTCATAGCATAAGCGGTTAAGGCTAAAATCGGAGTTTTTTCCCTGTTATTTTTTCTCTCCCACTTTCTTATTTCTTTAGTAGCTGCAAATCCATCCATTACAGGCATTTGCATATCCATCAACACTATATCGTACCTGCCTTTTTTAAATTTTCTCACAGCCGTCTTTCCGTTTTCGGCTTCATCTATATTAACAGGAGATCCCTTAAGAAAAGCTTTAACAAGCAACCTGTTATCGGGATTATCCTCGACAAGTAATATTTCCAAATGAGGCAAAACGACCCGGGTCTTCTTTACTTTTTCCGATTTCTCTTTTTCAAATTGGGCTTTCCATAAACCAAGAGTAGTCAATATGGCATTTTTCAATTCTTTTCTCTTCACAGGTTTTAAAAGATAAGTACCTATTCCATATCTGTCTATCTGTTTTAAGTCATTTGGTTTATAATCAGAAGATAGCATAACTATGGTTGTCATCTCGGAATTTTTTTGTTCTCTTAAAAATTTAGCTACTCCTAAACCATCAATTTCCGGCATTCTGCAGTCGAGAAGAACCAATTCAAACGGTTTTTTCTTAGAATAAGCCGATTTAATAATTGAAATGGCTTCTTTCCCGCCTTCCGCCTCGGTGATTTCCGCATCCCACACCGAAAGCATTTCCCTCAAAATCAATCTATTTGTAGCATTATCATCGACAATTAAAGTCGATATACCATTAACATCGATCTCTCCCGGTTTAATAAAAGTTTCTTTGGCTCTTTCCTTTTGAATATCAAAAACAACCGTAAAACAAAATTTGCTTCCTTTACCCAACTGGCTTTCAACCCAGATTTCTCCACCCATCAACTCCGTTATTTTTTTAGAAATACTCAATCCCAAGCCGGTTCCGCCGTATTTCCTGGTGGTTGAAGAATCCGCCTGTTTAAAGCTTTCAAAAACAGTGGCTTTTTTATCCTCCGAAATCCCGATACCGGAGTCCTTCACAGAAAAAAGCAAACATATATATTTCTCCTTATCGGATTTAATAAAATTCGGATCATCTTCTTTTAAAAGGCTAACGTTCAAAACAATTTCACCTTTGTCGGTGAATTTTATAGAGTTCCCTAAAAGATTAACAATTACCTGTCTTAACCTCGCGGGATCACCGATTAACTTTACCGGAACATCTGGTTCGATTCTGCTTAAAAATTCGATATTTTTTTTTCGAGCCCGAACTGCCATAACATCGCATGTCTCTTCTATCAATTCCCCCAGATCGAAATCGATTCTTTCAAGTTCCACATCTCCCGCTTCTATTTTTGAAAGATCCAGTATATCGTTTATTAACGAAAGTAAAGTATCCCCGGCTTTTTCCAAAGTCTCCACGAATCCCTTTTGCTCAGCGGAAAGTGCTGTATCAGAAAGAAGTTCGGTCATACCTATAATCGCGTTCATCGGTGTTCTTATTTCATGACTCATCGAAGCCAAAAACTCGCTTTTTGCCTTGTTTGCTCTTTCTGCTTCGATTTTTGCGTCTTTTAACTCCCTTTCGGTTTCCTCATGAGCCGCGATTTCTTCCTTGAGTTTCTCGTTCGACTTCTTCAATTCCTCAAAAAGTTCATCCTGAGTGAGTCTCTCTACTTTTTCTCGCTCATAATCTATAAAATCCGGTGTTGGTTTAAAATCCGTGTCAGGAATATATCTAAAAATGTCCAGAGTGCTAATACCATTTTGAGAACCGTAATCCCTTACTCTATCAAATATTCCCTCAGAAATTTCTTCCTCTTTAAGAAAATTATTTTCCGAAAAAAAACGGACTAAAAGGCCTGGCATTCCATTCTTATTATCGATAAAGAATTCCACACCGCATTTATTTCCCATCCCTACCACTCTCCACATTATTTCAGAAATCGCGGTGGTTAATCTTGTAACTGTAATTTCTCTAAAACCTAGATCTTCCAACAAACTGAGCACTTTATTTCTTTTGTCGACAAGATAATTTTTATTTCTTAAAGAAATCTTACCAAGTTTAATCATTAATCCACATTTTTTTCTTCTATATCAGTGGATTCATTGATCTGTTTATCAACCGAAACTTTTTTATAATCGGATTTAGATTCTTTCCCGCTTTCATTTTTCTCTTCGGCGTCAATCTCCCCGCTTTCTTCCTCCAACTCATGATCTATTTTGACAACAGGTTGAAGCTTTCTAACTCCTTCTTCAAAAGTCCCCGCAATCCCGTAAATTTCCTTAAAATCGAATCTGGAATCCACAAGAGAAATAGCCACTCCCGGTCTTATTCCAGTAAGAACAGTTTTAGCCCCCAATAAATAAATCATTTTCGCGGTATTGTCGATCATACGAGCAAGATAGGGCTCAATAATACCCACACCCGAAACATCTATAACCACACCTCCGACTTCCGTATTTTCCACACCTTTTAAAATTTTTTTCTGTATTTGTATCATCCTGTTCTCATCGAGTTCACCCTGAATAGGAACAACGAGACATCCTTCTGAAATATGAATGGACAACTCAGATGAAATTTTGTTATCCATAATTACCCAAATACTTCGAAAATTTAATCCTGAGGTTTTCTATCTCTGAGATCACGCATTAAAACGAGATAAGCTCCATCCCCTTCCCATTCAGTCTCAGTAACCCTCATCTCTGCCATATTTTTCTCTTTTCCCTTACTTTCCAGTTCTACTTCTTTTAACTGATTAATTTCCAGCGGAAATCCGAATTTTTCTCCAATAAGGTCTTCTGGTGAAACTCCAAGAAATTTTTGTGCGGAATTATTTGCAAACTGCACTACTCTTTTTTTATCTACCACTATTACAGCATACTCTATTTTTTCTATTATATTTTTGAATCTCGCCTTAGTTATTTCAAGCTCCCGAATTTTTTTCTCTAATTTCATTAAAATGTGGTGACGTTCAACTGCAAAAAATATAGCCTGCAAAAGAGCGTTTACACCCATCTGTCCTTTAACGAGGAAACCTTCCGCTCCTCTTTTCATCGCTTCAAGAGCCAGTCCTTCATCGCTCAACGCAGTTATCACAACCACGGGAACATTGTGAGCGTTTTTTCTAACACTATCCAGAGTAGCCAATTCCTTGCTATCCGGCAAATTTAGATCAAGCAATATAAGATCAAATTTATGCTCCGATATACACTTTAAAGCTTCTCCCAGAGTTTCTACGCTTGTTAAAGCAAACTTTGTGGCTTTAACCAATTCGGCTTCCTCGCAGTATGCAAGAGTCTCCCTGATAAAAGTAACCGCGAACGATGCATCTTCAATCAGGAGGACATTCATTATTACAATATCAGCATTTTTTTCAGTCATTTAAGTACCTCTTATTTAGATTTATCATACTTTTTTCGAAATGACTTCCTTTGAAAGGTTCTTTCTTGAAATAACGTATTTCAAACCATCTTTTAAAGTAGACATTGTCTTGAGACCTTCCATATCGATTCCGAGATCGGCAATCGTCTGAGCTATTTCAACACCCACTCCGGTCAGTATAGCTTCCGCTCCCACCAATCTGACAGCTTTGGCTGTTCGTATTAAACGATCGGCTACCGCGCTATCCACCGCGCTTATACCGGAAATATCTATAATGGCTACAGCAGCTCTCTCTTCCACAATCTGGGTTAACAAAGCCTCGGAGATTCTTGAAGCTCTTTCACTATCCAGAGATCCCAATATGGGAACGGTCAGAACACCCTCCCACACATCAATTACAGGTGTCGAAAGCTCTATTAGTTCTTCCCTTTGAGCCTCTAACTTCTTTTCTCTCTCCATTTCCCAGAGTTTCTTTTCCGTTATATCTCTCGAAATACCGAAAGTTCCCACAATCTCACCTTTTTCGTTGTATCTGGGAACCTTTGTAGTTTCGACCCATTTCTCACTTCCGTCCGGATAAACTTCTTTTTCCTCCTTCTGTATTGGCTTCCCGGTTTTCATTACTTTTTGTTCATCTTCATAAGCTGGTTTTGCATGTTCCTCATCGAAAAGATCGAAATCGGTTTTCCCTATAATTTCATCAAGATTCTTAAACCCCATATATTCCGCAAAAGCCCTACCAATCCTGACAAACCTGCTCTCTCTATCTTTGAAATAAATATTCTCGGGTATGTGTTTCATAAGAGAATTCAGCAAATTCCTGTCCAATTTTAAATTTTTATTCTCTTTTTCCAGAGCTTTTATCTTTTTCTCGAGTTCTTCTTTATTCTTCTCTTTTTTAGCCATAATTGTCCTCCTTTTATTATATAAGCCGTTAATACGTTACGGAATGCGAGCAACCAGAAGCGTGGCATCATCCGAACTTTTTTTATGTTTTTCAAAAGCTTCTTTTGCTAATTCCATAACAGGTCTATACACAATCCTTTTATCTTCAAAACTAAAAGATGAAATTCCGTCGGAATGCAAAACCACAAGACAAGGTGTACTCAAATCAAGGTGATCGGTCCTAAGGGTTCTAACATTACTACCCAATAAACCGTCGAAAGACACCAGCCTTTTGTACCTATCAGCTGTATAAATTTGAGTCCTAATATTTCCCACGCCGAGATATTCAATTCTACCTTCCTTGCTCATACGAACAATACCTGCAACACAACCTCTACTTCCATGCAACCTTCTATGCATCGTAAGAACTATCTGTTCGAGCTCGTCCCTGTATTTATCTTCAAGAACCTTTACGGCTATTCCACTCGCCTCGCTCGCTTTATCTCCGTGACCGATACCATCCATTACTGCGACTATAGCCGAATCTTCGTATCTTTTTATGAAATAAGCGTCTCCGTTACTCTTGAATCCCGGTTTAGGACGGCTGAATACACTGGTCTGGATAAAATTTTCTTTTTTATTCTCGGAAAATACCTTTTTACCGGTCAAAATAAACTTTCCATTCTCTATTTTAACTTTAACATCTGTGAGTAATCTTTTAACAGCTCCCAGACCTATTCCAAGAGTATTGGCGGTACTATAGCCATCATCGAAGATTTCAGCTGTATCTTTATTATCAGTCGGATTTTCAGCCTCTATGCGAACACTCTTCTCAACTTCTTCTCCAAAAGAAATACTCAATTTACCCGAAGAACTGTGCTTTATTATATTTTTAGCAATCTCGGTTATCACGATTCTAAGCTCTTCAATTTCTTTCTCTGTTAATCTGATTTTACCCGCGAATTTAGCCATCTCAGAACGAACCCTGTAAATATCTTCATCCGAACTAACATCAAATTCTATGGAGGGAAAAATCTTTTTCACTTTCATTTCAACTTTTTGTACGTAATTATTTTGGTTCCTCTGTCATTGCTTTCAATTTTGAAATCATCCATAAGATGTTTAGCTCCTATAAGTCCAATACCGAGTGAATTAGTGGTGCTATATCCCTTTTCTAAAGCCTGTTCAACATCCGGGATTCCCGGACCCTCATCCTGACATATAATCTCTATCCCCCCCTCATCCTTGTTAACTATAACTTCTCCTCTATAAGCATGTTTTATTATATTCCTTGTAAGTTCCGAAACAGCTGTAGCAATTCTCGTTTGATCTATCCAACGAAAACCTATACGCTCCGCTTCACTTTTTATTTCACGTCTTGCGATCAAGACATCTATCTCTTTGTTTATTGGAATACGTAAAATTTCTTCCTTCATGCAAAACTCTTATCTATTTTTTCTCTCAATTTTTCCAACGCTGAATCAAGCTCAAAAGCGGTATCTATCTCTTCGAGATACAACCCGAGTTCAACTAAAGCAACCGCTACCTCAGGCTGAATTCCCACAAGTATTACTTCTTTACCCATAGCTCTTAATCCCCAGGCGATTTTCTGCAGTAATCTACCGAGAAAACTATCCACAATATCGAGCGCAGAAATATCTATAGCTATTCCCTTAATATTAGAATCATCTGCTTCTCTTATTATCTTTTCTCCCGCCTCCTCCGCCGCGGTATCATGAAGTTCCTCTTGAATAGGAACAACAAGAATATCGCCTAAATGCATCCGAGTTAATCTACCCATTTTATTTGTCTTCTCCCTTTATTTTTTTCTTGAAATAACGTATTTCAAACCGTCTTTTAAAGTAGACATTGTCTTGAGACCTTCCATATCGATTCCGAGATCGGCAATCGTCTGAGCTATTTCAACACCCACTCCGGTCAGTATAGCTTCCGCTCCCACCAATCTGACAGCTTTGGCTGTTCGTATTAAACGATCGGCTACCGCGCTATCCACCGCGCTTATACCGGAAATATCTATAATGGCTACAGCAGCTCTCTCTTCCACAATCTGGGTTAACAAAGCCTCGGAGATTCTTGAAGCTCTTTCACTATCCAGAGATCCCAATATGGGAACGGTCAGAACACCCTCCCACACATCAATTACAGGTGTCGAAAGCTCTATTAGTTCTTCCCTTTGAGCCTCTAATTTCTGCTCCCTCTCTTCTTCCCAGAGTTTCTTTTCCGTTATATCTCTCGAAATACCTAAAATACCGATTACATTTCCTTTTTTGTCGTACCTGGGAACTTTAGTTGTTGAAACCCAGGTAACCCTGCCATCAGGATGCGTTTCCTTTTCTACTTTGCCTTCTATCGGTTTCCCCGTTTTCATTATCTCCTGTTCATCTTCAAAAGCCGGTCTCGCGTGCTCTTCTGTAAAAAAATCAAAATCAGTCTTGCCCATTAAGCCATCGACTGTTTTAATATTGAACCATTCTGCCAGTGATCTACTAACCTTTATAAAACGACTCTTCTCATCCTTAAAGTAAATATGGTCGGGTATGGTATTAAGAAGAGAATTCAACAAACCTCTTTCGAAAACAAGATCCTCTTCTAATTTTACTCTTTTTGTTATATTATAGAAAAAAACAAACGAACCGGCAAACTTGCCTTTATCATCATAACGCGGATTTGACCTTGTTAACAAATAACGTACTTCACCATCCTCAGCATGTACCTTTATCTCAAATACACTTTTCTTTTTCTTATTCTTTGTTTTAATTATTTTTTTTGCTTCTTCAAAGGACTCAGGACTTAAAAAATCCCGCAAATTTCTTCCGGTTAAATTACCTTCAGTCACCCCAAAAATACTGTCGCACGCGGGATTAGAAAAAGAAAAGGTTAAATCTTTTTCAAGATAAGCGAATCCCTCGCTCATTTCTTCAATTAATTTTTTATATTCCTCATTTTCTCTACTTAACTTCTCTATTTCTTTTTTATATTCTTTTTCAGCCAAAATATCTCCTTTCCTTCCTTAAACTAAAAATGTATAACATAATCGTTTAAAAATCCTGCTGGTCTAATAAAATTCCTTCCCTCCGATTAATTGCATATTTCAAACCGTCTTTTAATGCAGACATTGTCTTAAGCCCTTTCATATCGATTCCGAGATCGGCAATGGTTTGAGCTATTTCAACACCCACTCCGGTCAGTATAGCCTTCGCCCCCACTAACCCTACAGCTTTGGCGGTACGAATTAAAAGATCCGCAACCGCGCTATCCACGGCGCTTATACCGGAAATATCTATGATAGCCGCGGACGCCTTTTTCATCACAATCTGGGTCAATAAAGTCTCCGAAATTTTCGCCGCTCTATCGCTATCCAGAGCCCCCAATACAGGAACAGTAAGAATACCTTCCCATATATCTATTACAGGGGTAGAAAGCACCTCGAGTTCTTCCCTTTGAGCCTCTATTTTCCTCTCGTTTTCTAATTCGAGGGTCTTCGATCCGGTAATATCCCTGGAGATGCCCAAAGTTCCTATTAAGTTTCCTTCTTTATCATAAAATGGAACTTTAGTCACGGAATACCACTTTTCCTTACCATCGGGCAATTCAACCTTCTGCATTTTATCTACAACCGGTTTGCCGGTATCTATTACTCTAACTTCGTCTTCCCTCATAATTTTAGCCTCTTCTTCAGGGAAAAAATCGAAATCTGTTTTACCTTTAAACTCTTCTCTGGTAAGTCCTGTTCCCTCTGCTTTTGATTTACTTACGTCTAAAAAACGGCTTTCCTTATCTTTAAAATAAATTCGGTCGGGAATTTGGTCCAAAAGAGCATTAAGTAAATTGCTTTTAAGAACCACCTCTTCTCCCAGCTTTTTGGTTTCTAACTTAAGCTTATCTTGTAATTCTTTTCTTTCTGTAATATCTCTTGAAATCCCCAGAACACCTATTATCTTTCCTCTCTCATTATACCTGGGAATTTTAGTTGTAGAGACCCATGTTATTCGACCATCCGGATGGGTTTCTTTTTCAACTTTATTCAATATGGGCTTGCCGGTTTTTATTATTTTTTGCTCATCTTCATAGGCAGGATTTGCATGTT
This sequence comes from uncultured bacterium, assembly GCA_964606065.1. Taxonomy (GTDB): domain Bacteria; phylum Hydrothermota; class UBA3072; order UBA3072; family UBA3072; genus JAFGHJ01. The sequence continues at coordinate 28,950 of CAZSEX010000009.1, forward strand.
CTTCAGTAAAATAATCAAAGTCTGTCTTACCAATTACTTCTTCTCTTTTAAGACCGACCTGATCTGCTTTAGATTTACTCACCTCCACAAAACGAGACTCTCTATCCTTAAAGTAAATAAGATCAGGAACGTTTTCTAAAAGAGCATCAAGCAAAGTTCCTTTAATCTGAAGTTTTTCGACTTTTTTTTGCAGTTTTTTAAGTTCTTCCTCGATATCTTTTTTAGTTTCGCCTTTCCTGTTCAAAATCTCACCTCCCGAAAACTCTACCGCTTAAAAAATTTCAGACTTTAAGTATAAAACTATTATTCATAAAACTCCGGAAACCTTATTACAGAAGAAATTTAAGATAAAAAAATTTTTTGTCAAGGTGTTTTTTCACTGCTTATATTCCCTCCATAATTTTGAGTTTCCGAAAGAAAAAGAGCATATTTCTTAAACGTTCCGCTAAATTATCAAAAATCCAGTTGAATAAAATACAAAAAATGTTCCAGAACTCAAAGTCTTGAAAACCAAAAACTTAAGAAAAAGGGTTTTCGCAAAATACGAAAGCTTTTCGCAGAACGCGAGAGACAATTTTATTTACAGCTTTGAAGCTACTTTTTTAACGACTTCTTCTCCCACCCTGTTTGAAGATTCCACTGCCTGAGCGCCTAAATGAGGAGTACAAATAAAATTGTCGAGCTCCATTAGTTTTAAATCTTCCGGAGGCTCTTCTTCAAAAACATCAAGCGCGGCACCTCTTATTTTTCCACTTTTCAGTGCTTCGTGGAGCGCTTCTTCGTCGATAATTCCTCCTCTCGCGCAATTTACAAGGTAAGCGCTTTCTTTCATTTTTACGAGTTCTTCCACGCCTATAAGATGATGTGTTTCGTCGTTATGGGGTAAGTGAAGAGAAACGATATCAGAAGAAACAAGCAACTCGTCTAATTCAACCATTTTAATGTCCATTTCCTGGACTTTACCAACATAAGGATCGTATCCGACAACTTTAGCTCCGAAACCTTTAACCAATTCGGCTGTCCTTCTGCCAATCCTTCCCAGACCGATAATGCCAACCGTGCAGGAACCAAGTTCATTGCCTTTAAATTCTTTTTTAGGCCACTCACCTTTTTTCATCCTGGCGGTCGCCTGAGGTATATGCCTTAAAAGCGCCAGCATATGAGCCACAGCCAATTCGGCAACGCCATTTGTCGAAGCTTCCGGAGTATTTATAACCTCAATCCCTTTCTCTTTCGCGTATTCAACATCGATATTATCAAGACCTACACCTGCTCTAATTATAAATTTCACACTCCCCGCTGCAATATCAATAAGATCTTTCCTTATTTTCGTTCTGCTTCTCACTATAACCCCGTCAAAATCAGCTATAATACCAGCTAACTCTTCCTTCTCTACCGAGGTATTTTCTATAACCTCGATTCCCAATCCCCTTAATCCTTTCACCGCATCCTTTGCTATCGCGTCACATACCATTACTTTCATCAAACCCCCTTTCTGATAAATGAACCACAGAGAACACAAAGACCACAAAGATTACTATTGTTTTTAAATTTTCTTTAGGTAAATATATTACTTTGTGCTCTTTGAGAGCTTTGTGGTTAAACCCTTCTGGTTTATTTCGGTAAAACATCGATCACGATTCTCCGATTCTTATTTCGTCCTGCCTCGGTGTCATTATCAGCAACCGGCCTGTATTCACCAAAAGCAACCGCAGCTAAGCGGGACGGCTCTATATTCACATTAGCTATCAAAAATTTAACAACATTAACGGCTCTCTTAGCGGAAAGATCCCAATTCGTAGGATATTCTTTCTTTAAACTTCCTGAAATTGCCACATTGTCGGTGTGTCCTTCAATTCTTATATCTCTTTCCGGCATCTCTTTAAGTATATTAGCTATACGAAGCAAAGTTTCCTGTCCTTCCCCATTCAATTCCACCGATCCCGGAGGGAACATCTTTTCACAGGGCAGGGTAATGGAAATTTCTTCCCTTTCAAGTTCAACCTCTATACCCTCAACCATATCCTGAAGATCCTGAACCAGATAACTTGTTTTTTCTTCTTTCTTGAGTGTATCTGCGCTTTCCATACTACTCTTCAAATCGTTCACTATGGAAATAAGAGTTTTATTTTCTTCTTTATATTCAGCTAAAGAATTGTAAAGCGGAGCGTGTTTTCTAACATAAAAAAGACCAAACAACAACAGTAAAAATAAAATAAAAGAAAAGTAAAAAATATCTCTTTTCATAAAATCCTCCTAAAAATCAAAATCATCTTGCATTTCAATCGGCTTTTCGACACTTTTTCTTCCTTTGCCATGCAGCTCACATTGTCTTTCAGGAACATTCCCCTTTCTGAAAATCTCATTGGCAACATTCGGACATTTCGGAGTCGCCAGTTCACCGCTTTCGGTACAAATATATCTGAAATCGATACCTTCAGGCACGGGAAATTCATAATTCATCGTAGAATCACAGAACGCTTTCATAAATTCAGTCCAGATAGGAAGAGTAAGGGCTCCGCCGCTGGCACCCTTTCCTATTGTCCGCGGATAATCGTATCCTACCCAAACGCCTACATTTAAATCCTTAACAAAACCAATAAACCAGCCATTCTTAAAGTCATCGGTCGTACCGGTTTTCCCTGCAGCGGGTTCATCAAAACCGCTTCTCCTCGCGTAAGAAGCTGTACCGCCGGGCCCAAAAACACTCTTCAGCATATCTACCATTATATAACCGGTTTCTTCCGACAGTACTCTCTGTTTAACAATTCTATTTTCGTATACCGTATTGCCATATCTATCAACAACTTTACGTATAAATATAGGATTAACTTTCTCGCCGAGGTTCGCGATAGTTGAATAACCTCTAACCATCTCTAAAAGCGAAACCGTCGATGATCCGAGCGCAATGGAAAGAACTGCCTCGAGATCGCTCTCTATTCCCATCTGATAAGCATACTCTACCACAGAAAAAGGACCAACTTCTTCACATAAATTTAAAGAAGCAACATTTCTGGACATTTTTAAAGCTGTTCGCAAAGAAATTTTTCCCATAAAAGTCTCATCGTAATTTTTGGGAGCGTAGACTTCTCCTCCCAATTCCTTAATCATGGGAAGGTCGAAAACAAAATCCGAAGGCAAAAAACCATTATCGATCGCAGCGGTATAGAGAAAAGGCTTGAAAGCAGAGCCCGCCTGTCTTTTTGATTGGATAGCTCTATTAAACAGACTATGCCTGTAATCTCTGCCTCCTATAAGTGAAAGCACATAACCGGTAGAGGGGTCCATAACGACCATCGCTCCCTGAATATAAGGAATATTCTCTGAATGGATAAGAGAATCGGGAATTTCCTCTTTCTTTTTAAGGTGCCAGTATAATTCGACTCTTCCCAGACCCCACTCCATAATACTATCCGCGAGCATTTGCATATCCTGGTTCATGGTGGTATAAACCTTATATCCTCCCCATGATATATATGCCCGTCCGAAAAGTTCTTCCATTTGTCTTTTCACTTCATTTATGAAATAAGGCCCCACTATTTCTTCCTTCGAATGGTCTACCACGACAAGGGATTCTGATAGCGCCGAATCGAGCTCGATCTTAGAAATTTCCTGCTCTTTATACATTTCGTTTAACGCCAGATTGCGTCTTTCAATAAATCTCTCATAGCTATTGTAAGGGGAATAATAACCCGGAGATCTAATCAAACCAACAAGAGCAGCGGCTTCGGAAACAGATAAACTGTCCGGAATTTTACCAAAATAATACCTGGAAGACGCTCCCACTCCGTGATTACCATAACCCCAGTAAATCTCGTTTAGATACATCTCGAGTATTTCTTTTTTAGTATATCTTCTTTCAATTAAAAGAGACAAGTATATTTCTTCTACTTTTCTTAAAAGCGTTTTTTTCAACGTAAGAAATATATTCCTTGAAAGCTGCTGAGTAATAGTGCTGGCACCCGCACCCCACTTTCTTCCGGTTGTTTTTCTGATCAAATTTACCCAGACGACTTTTGCCAATCTCTTTATATCGATGCCGAAATGGTCGTAAAATCTCTTATCTTCGAGAGAAACAACCGCAGCAGGTATATACTCGGGAATGGAATCAAGAACTATTTGTATCCTTCTGTGCTCGAATACCTCTAAAATCAGTTTATCATCAATATCGTAAATACCGGTAGAGAGCTTCGGCTCATAATTCGCCAGCGAATCCACATCGGGTAAACCGTTTATTATAGCCAAATTAACACCTATGATAGCTCCGAACACAAAAAAAAGAATGTTCAATACAACAAATCTGCGTTTCTTTAAAGGAAGATGTTTTCGCAGAGAAATTATTTTATCCCGGAAGCTTTTCCTGGGTATAACACGTTCCTCTTTTATTGAATACTCTTCATCACCGGACATCATTCCTTCCTGTTTTACCATGAATTTATATTAATCCCCTTTATCTCAAAGTCAAGCCGCCACTCCCCCAACTACCTCCCCAAAAAAATTTATTGAACCACGAAACACACTAAATACACGAAACCCATCCACCCCTTTTTAATTGTGTTTAAAAAACACACGAAAAAGAATTCCAACAAAGGCAATATAGTAATTTTGAATTTTAAGTGTTGAATTTTTTATTTTGTTCCTAAAACCTAAAACCCAGGACCAAAAACCTATTTCCAATGCTCTAACGCATTTACGCTCTAACAAAGTTAGCCCTAAAATCTTACTGCTTACCACTTACCACTCACTACTATCCACTATTTTAATCCCAATTCTACTGGTTGACAAAAACCGACTGTTCTTATAATATATTATTATGAAATTACTTTGTGAATATGAAAGTTCTGTTAAAAATAACTACACTCCAGCGCTCGATATCAAAGAAAAACCTCTGCACCAATTTTTCAAAACTTCCCAAATGAGAAAAAATCCCGTACCGTTTTCCCCTCTTCCCGAGAGAGAAGTAGTAAAACACTTTACCCGATTATCTGAAATGAATTATCATGTGGACAGAGGAATGTATCCTCTCGGTTCGTGCACGATGAAATACAACCCAAAAGCATCTGAAGATTTAGCGAATTTAAGCGAACTTTCTTCTCTGCATCCGGAAACTCCTGAAAGTGATATACAGGGCGCGCTCAAAATAATGTCCGACCTGGGAGAATTTTTAAAAGAAATTTCAGGAATGGACGCGATAACGCTTCAACCTCAAGCTGGTTCTCACGGCGAATTAACCGGACTCTTGATCGCCAGAGCTTATTTTAATTTGAAAAAGGAAAACAGAAAAACAATTTTAATTCCGGACACAGCGCACGGTACGAATCCCGCATCCTCCACGAGAACGGGATTCAAAACTAAAGAAATAAAATCAAACAATAACGGTATACTGGAAGTTAAAACTCTGAAAGAATTAATAAATAAGGATGTGGCTGTTCTTATGATTACCAACCCCAATACCCTGGGAGTTTTCGAATCCAACATAAAAGAACTGGCTGACGTACTTCATAAAAACGGTTCTCTTCTTTACATGGACGGAGCGAATCTAAACGCGCTTATGGGAATTTCAAAAGCGGGAAATTTCGGCGTGGACATAATGCATTTCAATCTTCATAAAACTTTCGCCACCCCGCACGGCGGAGGAGGTCCCGGCAGCGGACCCGTGGCGGTAAAAAAACAACTATCGGAGTTCCTACCCCTACCCATAATAGAATTCGACGGAAAAAAATATAAATTTAACTGGAAATCAAAAAATTCTATCGGTAAAGTTTCATCGTTCTACGGAGCCTTTTCAGTAATAGTAAAAGCTTACGCGTACATAAGAATGTCGGGCGCCGATGGTCTTCGTTCTATTTCGGAACAGGCGATAATAAATTCAAATTATCTGCTTTCACAGTTAAAGGAAAGCTATGATATTCCTTACAAAAAAAATTGCATGCATGAATTTGTTATTTCCGCTTCAAAATTTAAGAAAAACGGCGTAAGAGCGCTGGATATTGCGAAGAAACTCTTAGATATGGGATACCATGCCCCGACAATCTACTTTCCTCTTATAGTTCCCGAGTGTTTAATGATAGAACCCACTGAAACAGAATCGAAAGAAACACTGGATGGTTTCGTATCCGCGATGCGAACAATCGCAAAACAAGCAGAAAATGAGCCCGATGCCCTGAAAAACAGTCCCGAAACGACTCCCGTGGGAAGACTCGACGAAATAAAAGCAAACAGAGAACTCAAGGTAAAATGGTAAAAAAACTTACAAAAAATTAAAGGAGGTATAGTATGGAATTTTTAATTTTGGGCGGTTTAATACTAATCATGGATCTTCTTAAAAAAATCAACAAGAAACTGAAAGAATCGGTGAAAGCCCTCGCCGGACTCAAGATACCAATCGGCATCGTTGTAATACTTACCAGTATTGGATTCTGGGGTGCACACGGATCTGCCGGAACCTTACAGGGAATAATTGGTATCATCGCCGGGGCAGTTCTCATACTCGATTTACTAAAACTTATTCCCTCAAAAAAAGAAACAGAAAAGCAACTTGACAATCTTATGACAATATTAACTGTACCCGTGGGAATAGCGGCAATAATTGTCGGAATAATAGGTCTCTTCTACAGATAAGAAAGGGAAATTTTAAACAGGTTGAGGCATCCCCCTCAAAATAAACAGAGGGGGATGCTTTGAAAAATGCTATTATTTATAATATCTTTATCGATTGAGGTCTTTTTTAGTCCGAACGGCGGAGCAAGGAATGCGGTTCTCAAAGAACTCAAAAAAGCGAACAAAGAAATAAACGTCGCCATGTATATTCTGACAGATAGAGAACTTTCAAACGCTCTTATTTCGGCGAAAGAAAGAGGAATAAAAGTACAAGTCCTTCTCGATGGCAAAAGCGCGGAAGAAATAGGATACTCAAAACATCACTTCTTAGACGAAAAAAAAGTAAACATCAGATTAGATAATACCCACAGATCATACGGAAATAAGTATGAAGGAATTATGCATCATAAATTCGCGATAATAGACAATAAAACTTTAATAACGGGATCTTTCAACTGGACACACTCTGCGGAGAAATTAAACGAGGAAAATCTTCTGATAATAAAAGACGACTCCAGCCTTGTTTGTAAATATACCGATGAATTTATAAAACTGTGGAATAGAAGTAAAACCTTACAAAAACCCATCGTGCTCAACCCATACAATCTAAAGGAGCTGAAAAAGAATGTAGGAAAATGGGTGATTATTTCGGGAAAACCCACCGGCTGGAATGTTTCCAGGTCCGGACACCTTTTTATCGATTTCGGTATAGGAAAAGAACAATTCACCTTTGTGCTGTGGAAAGAAGGTGTGGAAAAGCTTACAGAAGAAGGATTTAACTTTGAAAATCTGAGCAATAGAGAAATAGGACTAAACGGAAAACTCATAGATCACAAAAAATACGGTCTCGAAATCACCACCTCGGATCCTGAAGCGATAAGCATCGTCGAATAAGGATAACTCTGA
>CAZSEX010000009.1:36555-51722 GCA_964606065.1 uncultured bacterium
AATCACCACCTCGGATCCTGAAGCGATAAGCATCGTCGAATAAGGATAACTCTGAGCCACAAAGACCGCAAAGGACACAAAGATTTAAAACGGTTGGTCTGTTAGTCGACAATAAAAATGACCGGGGACCGAGGACGGAAGACCGTTAACCTGGTAATTACAAGTTTGACATCTTGCCAGACCCGGGCGAGGTAATCTCAAGGTTAATTAACCGCAAAGGACGCGGAAAAAAACAACAAAACTAATTTATTGATTTAACCCTCTATCCCCCAAAAAAGAGTAACAACAAATAACAGGAATAGCACAAATGTTTTTAACCAAAACCTAAAAACTAAGACCTTAAACCTATATACATTCTGTGGTAAAATTCTTCTTATGGGGGTTGAATTTTTCATAAGTTAGAGTAAATTTAGGTTCATGAAAGATTTGAGCTTTTTCGTTACAAATTTTATTAAATCGATAAAAAACCATAAACTATACGAAAAAATATCGGAGACTACGAAAGAATTTATAAAAAAATCTTATCTTAATTTAATAAAGACTCAAGAAGAGACAGGCCCCGTAGTTTTATTAATAAATGAAGATAAAATTATGAACGATTCAAAAGTATTATACTCTGATCCTAAAAGCCTTACATCTATTCCTCTCTTTCTATACCGCAACGGTTTAAGATCTTTAACTTTTCTCGAAGGGATAAGTGAAGAAGAGTTCGAAGAACTTGTAAAAATTATCGCCAGTAGAGAATATTCATCTCAGGTAGGTCTTTTAGAAGATTTATGGGAATCAAAATTTCCTCACATAGTTTATCATGTAGTAGAAAAAACGAAAGGTCTTGAAGAGTACCAGAGCGACATAAAACCCCCCATGAAAATAAAAAGTCAGGATGTTACTATCTTACAGGTTAGACTGAAGCAACAAAATACTCCCAACAAAAAAGACGATAAGGGAATAGGTCTCAAATATGAGCAAAAAATCTCAATAAACAGAGAACATTCTTCTTTTCTGTTAATTGAAAGCATTAAAGATCTTCTTACTTATGAAACAAATCCAAAAAAAAGAAGGAGCATTTACTTAATTTTGAAAGATTCCATTCCTAAATTTCTCCACTCGGGGAATCTTTCGGCTCTATACCAAACAAAGAATTTTATCGAAAACCAGAAAGAAAGTAAAAGTGAATTCATGGAAGTGTTAAATGGAATAAAAAAAATCATAACTTCCAAAGCTGCTTTGCAACTATACATTCACGCCTTAACATCTTCCACCTTAAACAGGATAAAAAGAGAAGCAGCTGAACTGATCGAGTACACAGGAATCGCGGCGGCAGATGATTTAATAAACGAATTAGAAATTACAAGTGATTATCTCGTAAAAGACTTGATAATTTCTTTATTGAAAAAAATTTTTGCTGAACATAAAAAAGAACTTGAAGTACGTCTTGTTAATTCTACCGGTAAAACATTCTCGGCTCTGCTGCTCATAGTAAAAAAGTTAAAAGATGTCTATTTTTTGCCTTGCTTGAAGGAACTTCTGAAGAAAAAAAATTTACCTCAAATCAAAGAGGTTCTCTTTTCACTGTTATCAAGAAAAGATATAATCGCTTACCTGGATCATCCCGACCCCTCTGTTAGGATTACTGCTCTTGAAAGATTAAAAGCAATATGGACTCCCGAAGAATTCGAGATCATCCGTGAAAAAATAATTACTAAAAAATTCTGGCGTCTCCCTATGGAAGAAATTAAAGCTCTTCTGAAATTACTCTCCACTCTTAAAACCGATGATACAATAAAAATCTTTAACTCAATACTACGTAAAAGACATTTTTTTAGAGAAAAAATATACGAAATCAAGAAAATTGCTATTGAAGCTCTATCGGATATTAATGACGAAAAAGCTACCGAACTTATATCGAGATTCAAGCGCTCTAGAATTTTAAAAGAAAAAGTAGCGGAAATTTTAAAAAAATATGAAACAGAGTGATATAAGAAACCTTATACTTTATTTTTCCTCGTCAATACATATAGCAAAGGTCTTTCAGACAAAAAGCCAGACTCTCTATCAACACGCTAAAAAAATGCATCAATTCCTATCGGACCTTTTTAAAGAATTGAAAAAAATAGAATTGTCATTATCAGCCAATCATCTTTTTTTCAATAATGAGAGAGCAAGCGTCGAAATGGGAATAGTAGGGAGATACAGATCTCTAATTCACGATTTAAAAACCTTATCGATAGGTTCAATCATATTCACCGAGTTACCTGAACTCGAGGAAATTGTTTCCTTCCTGTGCTGTGTCGGCTTGAACCTCGCCACCACAAAACATTCTTTCGATGAAATTTCCGAGTGCTTGAAAAAGGAAGAAGTTAAATCCATAAGAATAACCCGAATAGAAAATTCGGATCAGATAGATGGAATACTGCGCTCTATAAGAAAAGAAGCTCTCTCAAGTCTTCTCGACTCGATAAGTTATTTAAAAAAAATCACCTTGGAAGAAGAAGCTAATATCTTTGAGGCACGGCAAATAATAAGAAAATTCACCGAGCTTCTTTTTCAAGAAAGAAGCTATTTAATCGCTCTAACCATAATCAAAGATATCGGTTCATATACCTTTAATCATTCTGCAAATGTTTGTATACTCGCGATTGCTATGGGTATCGAACTTGGGCTTTCCAGAAAAGACTTGCTTGAACTGGGAATAGCGGCATTGTTTCACGACCTTGGGAAAATAGATATTCCCGGAGATATTTTAAACAAACCCGATACATTAACGAATATCGAATACGAGAAAATCAAGCAGCATCCTTACCTTTCAGCCGAAAGGATAATCTTTCTGAAAGGAATAGAAGAAGTGCCTGTCTTTGCTCTCCGTGGTGTACTCGAACATCATCTCGACTACTCCGGCGCCGGATATCCTGATCTCAGTACAAAAAAGCCAACTCTTTTTGCTCGTATCATTCGAATAGTAGATTCTTACGATGCTATGACAACACCCAGAATTTACCAGAATGTAAGAAGTCCTTTCGAAGCTCTTAAATATATAATAAAAAGTAAAGATATTTATGATCCTAACCTGGTTAAAGTATTTCTTGATATAATGGGAATATATCCCCCTGGAACGATAGTTCTGCTAAAAGGAAATTTAAAAGGAGTTATGGTTTCTGAAAATGAAGTTGCAGTGGTAAAGAAAGGGAAAATCTCGAAAAGTATACCGAAAGAAACAACGATTATAAAGGCGCTATCCCCTAACGATGTAGATTTTGAAGTGGCTTCCATATTGACAGCCATAGCCCTGGACGAAAAAACTTAAATCCCTTACAGAAACAGAAGACAAATGGTTAAATTGTACTCCCCAATCCCATTCTGTTTTTCACTATTTGATTATTTTTTTAATTTAACTATTTAACTTTACCCGCCACAGATTACACCTTGAACGGTCGTTCCTCCCTACCCCGATACAGTCATACTTCCCTACGGGGCAGGCCCAATGGAATAGAAGTTACCGCATGATGAGCTTCTATTCCACAGGTCAGGCAAATTATCACAAGATTTTTTGTTTTTTTTGACTAACGACCAGTAAGAGCTGATTTACGGCTATGTTGCTTACATGTAGAATGTGTAGAGATTGTAGCTATTTTTTAACACGGAACTCGCAGAGCGAAAGACGAAACCCTATTTCTCTTCCTCTTTTTCCTTCATCTCCACTTCGGGATGTATTTTGACAAGGTAACGAGACAGGGCTATTCCTCCGATTATCATCCCCAGATAACTGGTAAAAAACCTCCATAAAACGACATACACTCCGAGAATAGATTTGGGGACTACATCCCTGAACAACCCGAAAGCGCTGCCCTCCGCGAGACCGGACGCGCCGGGAGTTGGCATAAAAGCAAGAGAATAAGTAAGTATAATCTGTAAAATGGTAGCCCTGTAGAAATCAACATTAATTCCTAAACCGCGCAAAAGAAGAAACGCAATAAAAAAGTTAAAAATGAGAGAAAGTCCCGTTAAAAGATACGCTTTAAAAAACGGTATTTTTCTCTTAACAAATTCTTTTCTGAACACCTGTTTAAATTCGACAACTCCTTTAAAAAATTTGCCTTTAAATTTTTTGGTAAGCCATTCTGTTTTTACAAGAACGAATATAAATAACAAAGCCGCCGCACCATAAAGGAAAGAGAGATATTTTACTATGCCCTGCATTATTCCCGAAGTAAAATAGACTCGATTATAGTAGATAAAAGGAGCAAAAAAAGGAAGGACGAAAGCGGTCAACAAACCCCTGGTAAATATCGCAGCACTTGCCTCGGGTATAGTTATATCCTCTCTTCTACATATATACAACTGAAGGGGTACACCACCAACCTGTAGGGGGGTTACGCCTCCCAAAAACAAGCCGCCCATCGTATAATAAAAAGCTCCGCTCCAGCTGATTTTTTTACCCAGAGCCTTTATAATGTAACGAAGCCTCCAGATATTAAAAAAGTGACTGATAAAGGTTGAAAAAACAGTAAAAACAATAAACATCGGAGATATCAACATTAATTCTTTCCGCGTCTCCTTGCTAATCGTAAATACAAGAACCAATGTTATTGATAGGAAAGTTAAAAAAAGAAAAAACCTCAAACCCTTAAAAAGAGTGGTTTTGTTAAATATACCGCTCATTAACTCCTATCCCTATATTTCTCATACAGCGGAAAATATAAAATAAAAATCTTATAAGTCAAGCCTGTTTAATTTTTGCATGGATTTTAATCATTTAGTGCGTTTCCTGGTTTTACAAATTACCATGTAGGGAGGAACAACCGTTCAGGCTGTAATCTGTAATTCCTTTAGAGATTGTGAGGGATGTTTTAAGGTTGACATATCGTATTACTACTATATTTATTAAATAAGGAAGTTTTATGCTATTAAAAAACAAAAAGAGCGTTATGATGGTTTCCGTACACGGCGACCCGGCTGCGGATATTGGTTCGGAAGAACAGGGTGGACAACCTATTTACATTAAAAATATATCACGCTTATTATCCAAAGATTATAGTATTGATATCTTTACAAGAAGAAAAAATACCAGAGAAAAAGAAATCGTACCTGTTTTTGATAACGTAAATGTGGTAAGAATTAAAGCCGGACCGGAAAAATTCGTCCCCAAAAAAGATATTTATTTACACATAAATGAGTTTTTTATGGAAACCATACGGTGGCTCAAAGAGAAGAAAAAACTGTATACTCTGGTACACTCCCATTACTGGTATTCCGGGAGTGTGGCAATGAAATTAAAAGACGCCCTGGAAATACCCATGGTTCATAATTGTCATTCCCTGGGAAGAATCAAATACGATATTCTAAAAAAAGAAAAACCGCCTTACGCTGATATGAGATTATTAGAAGAAGAGTTAATACTTAAAAGAGCAAACGCCATAATAGCTTCTTCTCCGCAGGAAGTTAAAAATATTCTCGATTTATATAAAGTGACAGGCGAAAATATCGAATTGATTAGAGCAGGTGTAGATAAAAATTTATTCAAACCTATTTCCTCGAAGAAAGCAAAAAAAATGACAAAATTAGACCACAAAAATTTAATTCTCTTCGTGGGCAGAATCACAAAAGCTAAAGGATTATCGATTCTCTTTAAAGCTCTATCAGATGTAAAAGAAAAGTCCAAAAAAAATATAAAGCTGGTGGTTATCGGAGGAGACGTTTCCGGAATAATGCATTCTGAAGAAGAAAAAAAAGAAAAAGAAAAACTAAAAAAAATGATTAAAACACTGAATCTTGAAGACAATGTCGAGTTTCTGGGACCGGTGGAGCGAGAGAAACTACCGTTTTATTACTCACTCGCAGATATCTGTGTTATACCATCACTCTACGAGACTTTCGGGCTTGTAGCGGTCGAGGCTATGTCCTGCGGAGCTCCCGTTGTGGCTTCAAGAGTCGGAGGTCTTAAGCACACCGTAAAAGAAGGTTATTCAGGCTTGCATTTCGTACCCGGGCGGGCGGATTCTTTAGCCAAAGCACTGCTAAACCTTCTCGAGCACCCTGAAAGGCTTAAAAAGATGAAAGCAAATGCGAGAAAGAGAGCGGCTATAGAATTTTCACTTGAAAGAACATCCAAACAAATAAAAGAATTATACGAATCACTGCTTTTCTAACTTTATGGATTATATTTTTATATCGGATCTCGACGATACATTAATCGGCAACGATAAAAGCCTGCAAAATTTTAACAATATTATGACTTCTCTGAGAGATAAATTTTTCCTCGTTTATTCTTCAGGAAGATTCAAAGGATCTCTGCTTTCAGCCGTAGAAGAAAACGGTTTAATTCAACCCGATGCCATAATTTGCAACGTTGGAACGGAGATATACTATCGTCCTTCATGGGAAGAGGATAAAAAATGGGAAAAAATGTTAGGAGAGAACTGGGAAAAAGAAAAAATTGTAACTATTCTAAAAAACTTTCCTGTCGAACCTCAACCCTATGATAAAAAATTCACAGCTTCATATTACGTAGAAGATGAATCGGTCGTAAAAAAAATAAAAAAAGAGCTTAAGGATTTTGAAGTAAAAATAATACATACGAAAGGACATCTGCTCGATATTATCCCCGAAAAAGCGGGTAAAGGAAATGCCGCGAAATTTCTTCAGAAAAGCAAAAACTTACCGACTATATGCTCAGGGGACTCAGAAAACGATATCGATATGCTGACAAAATGCGATTCCGGTATACTGGTGGGAAACGCAGAAGAAAAAGTAAAAGAACAACTTTCGACAAATGGAAAAATATACCAGGCTAAAAAGGAATACGCTTCAGGGGTTTTAGAAGGATTGTTTTCCTTTCAAGTAATATAGGAGATACATGAATAAAAAAACAAAAAAGATAAAAGCAGAAGAATTATCGATCGAAGAATCGTATAAAAAATCTGTAGAATTTCTGCGAAAATGTTCTACTAAAAACGGATTCGTAGCTTCAATTACAGATATCGAAAATTATCACAGAGTCTGGGCTCGAGATGGCTGCGTTACAGGCTTAGCTGCACTTTTAAGCGGAGAAAAAGACCTTATCGAAATCTTTAAACAAACATTAATTACTCTTGGAAACAATCAGGGTAGACAGGGACAAATCCCCAGCAATGTAGATACTAAAAGAGAAAAAGTAAGTTACGGAATGACCTCGGGACGAGTCGACGCCTCACTGTGGTACGTTATCGGATTCGCTCAATATTTCAAACATACAGAAGACGAGCAATTCCTGAATGAAAATTTGGATATTTTAAACAGGACTATGGCTATACTCGAAGCCTGGGAATATAACCAGAAGGATTTTATTTTTGTTCCCGATTCGGGAGACTGGGCGGATGAATCTTCCCGGCACGGTTATATTCTCTACGATCAACTTTTGTATTCCCAGGCTCTGATAGATTACTCATATATTCTAAATAAAACCGGTAAAAAAAATGACTTCTGGAAAGAAAAAAGTCGCAGATTAAAGAGAAAAGTATTGACTAATTTCTGGATGAAAGAAGGGGAAATCGATAAAGAAAGCATTTATCATCCTGAAATATTCGATAAATCGTACATGAAATATATAGGAAAACAGAGATACTGGTTGGAAAATTTTTACCATCATACTCTTTACAATAGATTCGACGCTTTCGCCAATATCTTAACGATTCTTCTCGATTTTTCCGATAACGAACAGGCTGAAAAAATTTTCGATTACATTTCCGAAATCATAGGAGCCGGATATCTGGTTCCCGCTTTTTTTCCAGTAATTTCTCCGGAATTCGAAGAAGAATGGAAACAACTGCAGGGCAACTATTCTTTTCATTTTAAAAACCGTCCCTATCACTCTCATAACGGCGGATTGTGGACAATGTTGACCGGTTTTTATATCGAAGCTTTAGTTAAATACGGAAAAACAGAACTTGCCGGTGAATACTTGAAAAATATCGGGCTGGCAAACTCGATGGATGAGGTGGAAAACGGGTGGGGTTTTTACGAATATCATCACGGTCTCAGAAGGGTTCCGGGAGGAACGAGAGGTCTTGCCTGGAGCGCTGCCGGAGGAATACTCGGCTATAAAGCCCTAAAAGGTCAAAAGATTTTTAAGTAACTTTGTTTAAGCCCAAAGACACTCTCAGCAATTTTGAATTTTGAGTGTTGGATGTTAAATCAACCATTAAAGATCAAAACCTCAATCTGTTTTTTAACGCATCAACACATCTACTCACTAACGCTCTAACAAATCAAAAACTAATTATTAATTTTCTTTAAAAAGAGACAAATCCACGGCTTCGGCTATCATTCTATGACCCGTCTCACTGGGATGAAGGTGATCGCCAGTGTCGGCTTCGGATAGGAGTTGCTTAGGATTCTCAGGATCACGCAGAGCTTCGTCGAGGTCTATGACGGCGTCAAAACGTCCGCTGTTCCTTATCCATTCGTTGACTTTTGTCCGCGCGTCTTCATGCTCCGGCGAATCGTAGAAGGAACCCCCGAAAGGAAGAAGTGTAGCCCCATAAACACGAATACCCACAGCATGGGCTCTATCGATCATCTGCTCGTATGCGGCAATCAGGTCATTCGCCACTTTAATCGATCCATCATGTCCCTGCGCCTGACCGATATCATTTATTCCTTCGAAGATGATTAGCCAGCGCACTCCGGTTACGCCGATCACATCGCGATCAAAACGGCTCAGAGCGGAGGGACCCAGGCATTGACGAAGTACACAATTCCCGCCAACACCCTGGTTTAAAACAGCCACAAGCCGGGTTTCGGGGTTCCCATGTAAGCGACGCGCCAGTTCATCCGGCCAGCGGTTTTGCTTATTTGTTCCTGAACCCCGCCCATCGGTAATAGAATTACCCAGCGTAACAACGGCAGCCGCGGATTCCGGCGCCATTACATCGATGCCATTGATTATGTACCAGTGGTCCGTCCCGACAGCATCAGAAAAATCCACCGCGGAAACCTCGTTACCGGGAAGAATGTAGGAAGTGGTTCTGGAACCGGGATGGCCGGTAACATCCGGGGATGTGTCGCCGAAGTAAATCGTGATTGCCAGTCGGGATAGCGACTCTATTTCAAAATGGAAAGAATCCGACGTAACTGTGGTGCCGGGTTCTATAGTAACTTCGGGATTTCCGTAGAAGCTTAATTTCTTATCAGTAATTGTGTCGATAACGCCTCCGCCTGCAGAGTGGGCTATACTTACTTCATGCATTGTTACCGGACTTTTACTGAATTCATTTGAAAATATTACCCGCATACTGTTTCCGCCAAGAGAAACCTGAACTATTTGACGAACAGTGTTATGACTTAATCCCGGGTCCGGGGGCATATTATACGGTTCTACAAGCTGTGGTGCAGTTCTCCAGGTCCCTACCCATTCTTTATTCGAGCCGGAAATACCTTTCGAACCGGAGTTTCCACACGATACAAAAACGAAAGTTACGAGCAATAAAAACAAAAAAGTTAATACAAACAAAGAATTATGAAAACACCCGGAAGCGGGAAAGTTACGAATACAAGGTTTATCAGACATTTTGAATTTCCTCCTTAAATTATTTTTTAATCCTAACATAGTTTATACGTTCCTACTATAATCGCAAATACCCTATTCCCATTTAATATGCAACTTTTTCAACACTATTGTTAATTCTATATACATTATTACCATAAAAAAAAATGTAAAATTGTCAATATAATAAATTCCAATTTAAACCATAGGATTACATAATATCTACACAAGATTTTTTTTACTAAGTTCCAAATTCTAAATATAATCACGGGTTAACACAGATAGACACTTTTTTTCGGTTTTTGATTGATACCGACTTCTCTTGACAAACGCTTTACAACAGCTAAGATTACTTTATGAACAGTCTTTCTATGTTACTCTGGCAAATCAAAAGATTAAAAGCAGGAATTATAGAATAATGAAAAAATTTAAGCCAGAAAACCTCAAAAGTATATTTTTTTTATTCCTCTCCTCATTAGCATTTTACCTTATCATCTCTGGTTGTCTGATGAATTCTGAAAATGAAACTATAAACGAAGAATTTATTTATGAAAGGGTACAGCGAGCACTTAATTATCTTAAAGACCTTCAGCAGAACAACGGGCAATTAATTTTGGAAAATCACAAAATCTTCAACGTTTGGGAAACAATACAGGCTGTTCGAGCCATATCATTATGGCAGAATAAAACAGATCTAAAAGAGAGCGCTGTAATACAATCAGCCCTAACTTTTTTGGAAAATTCCGAGACATCGTCTGGCATGGTATTACAAAACGATTATCAGCAAGACTCATATTGCATTGAAACCTCTTCAGAATATATAAAGCTCCTGGCCTTTCTGGAAACCAAAAATGCAATCAAAAATCATGGAAAAGCAAGGGAAAAAGCATTATTCGTTAAGAGCAAGCAATTGCCTTCAGGTGCCTGGAAAATTGAAAGTTCCGCTATTCCTGAACATCTCCAGCAATTCCCTTCCGTTACAGGATTTGCCCTGGAAGCGCTCGTATCCACCAATACCACACCTTTAAATCTTGAAGCGGCTTTGCAGTATCTTAAAGAAACCCAGAATAAAGAAGGACATTGGGGCATTGTCTGGCAGTACTATGGAACTCCCTATTATGCTATGGTACCGATATTAAAAACAGTACATTATTATAATACCGGTAATTCTTTCGATGATATTATAGATAAGGCGAAAATTTTTCTTCTGACTTCACAAAGAGAAAATGGAAGTTTTTATTATCAATCAGAGAATCAAAACGGACCTTCCATCGAATTAGAAACAATACTGGCATTAAGAGCGCTCCTGGAGTGTGATACCGAAAGCAACAATATTTTTATAAAAAAGGGTATTAACTGGCTTTTAAATAATCAGAGGGAAGACGGTTCATGGGATGGAGGAACTTTCCCTCTTCCGTATCCTATGTACAAAAAGAAAGAAGATATCTTTTGTACCGCTCAAATTCTTATATTTTTACACGAATTTCTTAATAAAAAAGCAAACACTTAAACACACTCCAATTATTACCTGTTAACCGGGTAAGGTAATATACATAAACATCATTTAGGGTTTCACTTGACATATCCGAACTCACAAATTATATTAACCTATGATAAAATTATATAAGAACATTTTTGAAAAAAACAGAATAAAAATCGGATCTTTTGTCACCAATATCCATACCCGTTCCAATACTCAAAAAAACGTTGGGTTTTACATTAAAAAACAATAAAACATAAATCATGAGGAAATCAAAATTAGCTAAGAAACTTGGTCTTATAGATATTTTCTGTGTCGCTTCGGGGGCGATGATAAGTTCAGGCATCTTTATATTACCCGGTCTTGCCCACGCGAAAGCCGGACCGGCTGTAATTGTGTCCTATTTTTTGGCGGGGCTTCTCGCTCTTACCGGAGTTTTATCTCAAGCGGAACTTGTTTCCGCCATGCCTAAAGCCGGGGGTGATTATTTTTATGTTACACGGAGCATGGGTCCGGCAATCGGTACCACCAGTGGTCTTTTAACCTGGTTTTCTTTATCTTTGAAAAGTTCTTTCGCCCTGGTCGGTATGGCAGCTTTTACAAACATATTATTTAACTTTAACATACATATTGTATCTATAAGTCTTTGTATAATATTTGTAATAATCAACATACTCGGAATCAAACAGGCAGGCAGGCTACAAATTGCTCTGGTTTTATCTCTGTTAGCTTTAATGATTATCTATGTTGTTTTAGGAATACCGAACATACAGGTCGAATATTTTAAAGACTTCGCTTCTAACGGTATCCCGGCGGTTTTCGCAACCGCGGGTTTCGTATTCATTTCTTTTGGGGGTGTTATAAAAATAGCAAGTATAGCCGAAGAAGTTGAGGAACCGGGAAAAATAATCCCGCAGGGAATGATACTTTCTCTTGCAATAGTAAGTATCCTTTATATCCTGGTTATCTTTGTTACCTCGGGTGTACTCGGAGCTTCGTCCTTAGATAACTCCATGACGCCTATTTCTGACGGAGCAATGGTATTTATGGGACAAACAGGAATGATTTTACTAAGTATCGCCGCGGTCCTCGCTTTTGTCTCCACCGCGAATGCCGGTATTATGTCGGCCTCGAGATATCCGCTTGCTTTGAGTCGAGACGGACTCCTACCGAGTATATTTAAAAAAATACACAGCAATTTTCAAACGCCTTATGTCGCCATTCTGGTAACCGGGTTCGTTATGATTGTTTCTCTGTTTTTCACTCTCGATATACTGGTCGAAGCTGCTTCTACCGTAATGATTATGACTTACCTTTTTTCATGCGTGGCTGTTATCATTATGAGATTAAGCGGAGTGCAAAATTACAGACCTCGCTTCAGAAGCCCTCTTTATCCTTTACCTCAGATACTGGGTATTATCGGATTCGGTTTTTTGCTTTTTCAAATGGGAATAGAAGTTTTAATAATTATTATAATCCTGGTTTCTTTAGCCGCAATCGCATATATGGGTTACGGAAGAAAAAGGATGAAAGAAGAATACGCTCTGCTATACTTAATAGAAAAAATTACAGCTAAGGAATTAACCACTCATTCACTTGAAGATGAATTAAAAGGCATAATAAAAGAAAGAGATAAAATACAAAAAGACCGTTTTGATAAATTGATCGAGGAAAGCACCATAATGGATCTGGACGGAGAAACCAGCCTGAAAGAATTTTTTAGATTAGCCGCGGAAAAACTTTCTTCTCCGCTTGAAATGCCGGAGAAAAAACTTTACGAGCTTTTCATAAAAAGAGAAGAAGAAAGCACTACCGCCATAAATCCTGATATAGCAATCCCACACATAATAATAGAAGGAGAAAAACATTTTGATATTCTGCTCGCGAGGTGCAAAGAAGGTATAGAATTTAATCCGGATGCTCCCAAAGTTAAAGCGGTTTTCGTACTCATAGGAACCAGGGACGAAAGGAATTTCCACCTCAGGGCGCTCGCTTCCATAGCGCAAATTATAAGCGCAAAAGATTTTATGACCAGATGGATGAGCGCGAAGAATATAGAAAATTTGAGAGATATAGTTCTTCTTGGAGAAAGAGAAAGACAAAACTGACGGTTATATTTAGTTGTCGAATAAAAATAAAAAAATCACTTTTGTGAATATCAATTAATAAGCAAACCTTTAACAAGAAACGCTACAAGAATGAAAGCAACTGTTGAGTAAGTACTTTTCTCAAAATCCAGAGACCTTTTACAAAAAAAACGATCCTTTTCCCATTTGCAAAAATTCGGCAATATTGCCGGGGTTTTTTTTCGATACTTAATGAACTTTTCTCCGAATTTCTTACCAAGATAATCCTCTTCCTCGAGAACGATCAAATAATAATATACAAAGAAAACAAACGAGTAAAGAGACAAAAGGGAAACAGGATAAAAATCCGAAATAAAAGTAAAACCGAATCCTATAAAAAAATTCCCCAGATACAAAGGATGTCGTAGAATGCTGTATAAGCCTCCATCAAGAATATAATCGGCTCTCACATCATTTTCACGCATCCAATCACCCGCAAATCCCTGCGAAAAAAAGCGTATCAAAAGTCCAAAAAGAGTTATTAACGTCCCTATAGAAAAATTAAACCAATTAAAATCCATAACGAACAACAGAAACAAAAAATACGGCACCGGTAAAAAAGATCTGTATTTAAAAAGAAACTTTCCCATAATGTAAAATTAAATATCAAAATGACAAATTAGGATTTAGGATTTCGGATTTGGGATTTAGCAAAAAACAAAAAAGTTTTGTAGTCTTTGTGTCCTTTATAATTCAGATTTTTCTTAAAACTCGATTCGAGTAACCTTGCTGTTATCACTTCTATCGTTAACCCTGATGGCGCAGTATTTCGATTTCTTATCGACCTTAAAGTAAAATTTTTCCTCTTTCTCATCGAATAATTTATCTTCCGCCTGCGCCCTCTTCCATTGAAGTTTCTGGGTTTCAGCAGTATTATACATAACACCGAGAATAGATGAAAGCTCATCTTTTACAGCACCCAAAACCAGTACGCTGTCGCCGGTATATTCCTTTTTAATGTCTTTAAAAACAGGAGGAGTTTGATCGACAAGAAAAGAAATTTCTTTTTCGGCTCGAAGAGCATTAGATTGATCCCGATCATCACTCGCGATAAGCCTGATATAATAATAACCGTCCGGATACGCCGAAGTGTTTAAATAATAACTACTTTCGTATAAATCTTCTCCGACTTGATCCCAGTTTTTTGAATCCCGAGACACAAAAACATCGTACATCAAACGGTCATTATCAGGATCATTCGCCTGCCAGTATACGCATCTCAAACCATCTCTGATTATAACGGCATCATCGGGAATATAAAATCCCATCTTGCTGAGCCGTCCTTTTTCCTCGGGCGGAATAGATCCCAGAAAAGCCGAACCTTCGTTTGCTTTACCACTGCCAATCTTTGGAGGTAAAACTTTAAGCTCTGAAACCTCAGGGGGCGAATTAAGTTTGCCATAAGAAATCCACACTCCTTTCAAATAAGATTTATCTCCTTTCAACATGGCTTTCCACTGGATAAAAGGTTCTTCTATTTTAATATTTTTATCGATTTTTTCCCATTTACTCCAGGAAGAATCCACCTCTCCCTTTTTTCCTCCCCTTATGAAAAAGTTAATATCTCCTCCGCCCTCATGGTTCAAAATACCCCATAAAACCGAAACACCTCCCTTAAACACGGACGAAACATATTCTCCTTTTTTTAACTGTTTATTAGTAACCTTATAAATTTTAGCGGGATAACCGGAACCGATCCAGAGATTTCCGTTAATATTCTTTAACGTAGTTACTCTCGATTCTTCGAGATCGGCAATTATACGAAAATTCTTTCTATGAAACTCTCCTATTTGTCCGTCCTCCGATTCACCGGCAAAAAACTTATTCAATGCCACCTCCCCGCATAAAATGGGTGTACCGCTGTAAACCTCATATTCTCTGTTTTTCAAATAAAATTTAATTCCTCCTAAGGACTGCCCCTCTTTTAAAAACAATCCCGAAACACATAAAGTATCTCCGGTAAAACCGAGACCATTCACCTCATCGAATCCGGGGTCGTAATAAATTCTTCCTTCATGATCGGCATCTATTCTATACACAA
>CAZSEX010000010.1:0-50271 GCA_964606065.1 uncultured bacterium
AAAATCGCGAAATAGAAAAATATTCTCACACGGAGACGCCCCTCATGGAATAGAAATCATTATTCCACAGGGCAGGCAAAGGGCGTAGAGAAAAACAAAAAAATATACATTGTTTAAAACTCATCCTAACCCAAAAAAATGTAGCGTTGGGGCTTGCCCCCAACATTTTACTATTCACTTCCCCGTCCCGTGGAATAGAGGCTCATCAGGTAATAGTTTCTATTTCACGGGACAAGCCGCAATTGTCGGGATTAAGAAATTCCTCCTACAAAATTGTAGGGCAATCTTTATTTAGCCACAATAAAAAAATTTCTGTCCTTTGTACCTTCATGTCTTTATGGCTAATTCCACGGTTGACTTTTAGGCAAGGACTTTTTATAATATAACTAAATGAGAAACCGTGAGGTTGCAGATTTACTGTTAAAAATCGCTGACGGTTTAGATCTGTCGGGAGGAAATTTTTTCAAAATACGCGCTTACAGAAAAGCAGCCAACTCTATAAAAGACCTATCCGAAGATATAGAAAAAATTTATAAGGAGGGAAACCTCACAGGTATAGAAGGTGTTGGAGCAGGAATCGCCAAAAAAATAGAAGAATATTTAACCACCGGCGAAATGTCCAAACTCGAAGAAGTCACGAAAAATATCCCCGACTCTCTTTTCCAACTCTTAAATATAAGGGACCTGGGACCCCGGACCATTTACAATCTCAATAAGAAGTTAGGAGTTAAAGATTTACAGGATCTAAAAAAAGTAATTCGGGACGGTTCTTTTGCGAAAATAGAAGGACTTGGACAGAAAAAAGCCGAAAAAATTCTTGAAAACATCAAATTTTACGAAGAGAAAACAGGAAAAAACCGGCGCTTTACCCTGGGAGAGGTCACTTCCACTGTCCAGGAAATAATAAAAAAACTAAAAAATCTAAAACCGGTAAAAAGGGTTTCTACCGCTGGTTCCATGCGAAGGATGAAAGAAACTGTGGGAGATGTAGATATCCTCATAGAAACGGAACAAACGGAAAAAGTCACCGAGGAATTTATTTCCTTTCCAGAAATAAAAAAAGTTTTAGAATCCGGAAAAACCAAAGTTTCCGTTTTGTTAAAAGGGATTGATGTACACATGGATCTAAGAATGCTTCCCGGGAAATCCTACGGCGCGGCTCTTTTATACTTTACAGGTTCGAAAGATCATAATGTTAAATTGAGAAGTATGGCAATAAAAAAAGGTCTCAAAATTAACGAATATGGAGTTTTCAAAAAGAAAAAAATGATAGCGGGCAAGACAGAAAAAGAAATATACAAACTGCTGGGCATGAATTTTATTCCTCCCGAACTCAGAGAAAACAGAGGGGAAATAGAATTAGCCCTGCAGGGAAAACTACCCGATTTAATCGATTACAAAGATATCAAAGGAAATCTCCATACTCATACAAAATACTCCGACGGCAAAAAGAGTGTAAAAGAACTCGCCTTATACGCCAGAGAATACGGATACTCATATATAGGAATTACAGATCATTCATCATCCGCCTCTTACGCTAACGGCTTAACTGAAGATAAGCTAAAAAAACAGATGGATGAAATAGATGCTTTAAACGAAAAACAAACCGATTTTAAAATACTCAAAGGTACCGAAAGCGACATACTATCCGACGGTTCTCTCGATTTCAAAGATGAAATCCTGGAAAAACTCGATTTTGTGATAGGAGCTATACACTCAGGTTTTAAGAAAAACGTAACCGAAAGGATGGAAACAGCCCTTGAAAATCCTTATCTCACAATATTAGCTCACCCCACGGGCAGATTAATATCCGGCAGGGCAGGTTACGAAGTCGATTTAGACAGGGTAATGGATAAAGCGAAAGAAGAAAAAAAGATACTTGAAATAAACGCTTATTATGATAGATTAGACCTGAACGAATTCAATGCCAAAGAAGCAAATAACAGAGGAATTAAATTATGCATTAGCACGGATGCTCACAATTTTGAAATGTTCAGATGGATGGATTTAGGAGTGGGAATAGCAAGGAGAGCATGGATTGGCAGTGATTCCGTGATAAATACTTATGAGCTTAATGAACTTCTAAAAGTTTTAAAAAGAAATGGATAAATTTTTAATCGAAGGCGGAAACAGTTTAAAAGGCGAGGTAAAAATTAAAGGCTCGAAGAATTCGGCGCTTCCAATTCTCGCCGCGACTTTACTTTGCGAAGATGAATTCGTGATAGAAAACGTGCCTCTGTTGCGGGATATCTTTACCATGAAAAAGGTACTTGAAATACTTGGCGTCTCTGTATTCATCGAAGGTGACAGGGTAAAAGTGGACACGAGAGGCGCGGTTGGCTACGAGGCTCCTTATGAACTTGTAAAACAGATGAGGGCAAGCTACTACGTTCTGGGTCCTCTTATCGCCCGGCTGGGAAGAGCTATGGTTTCACTGCCGGGAGGATGCGCGATCGGAACAAGACCTATCGATCTTCATATCAGGGGACTAAAAAAGTTGAAAGCTAATATCTCTATTACTCACGGATATGTCGACGCCTACGTAACCAAATTAAAGGGATCTCATATTTTCCTTGAAGGTCCGAATGGGCCTTCCGTCGGCGCTACAATAAACGTTATGACAGCTGCCACCCTGGCAAAAGGTGTAACAGTTATCGAAGGAGCGGCAATGGAACCGGAAGTAGAAGATGTCGCCAATTTCCTAAACAAGTGCGGAGCAAAAATCGAAGGGCAGGGGACACGAAGGATAGAAATAAAAGGAGTTAAAAAACTTCATGGCTGCGAATATAAAATTATTCCCGATAGAATAGAAGCCGGAACATTGGCTGTGGGAGCCGCAATTTCGAGA
This sequence comes from uncultured bacterium, assembly GCA_964606065.1. Lineage (GTDB taxonomy): Bacteria > Hydrothermota > UBA3072 > UBA3072 > UBA3072 > JAFGHJ01. The sequence continues at coordinate 2,849 of CAZSEX010000010.1, forward strand.
GGAGAAGTTTTTTTAAAAGGAGCAAAAAAGGTTCATTTTGAATCTTCTTTAAATAAACTGAAGGAAGTGGGAGCGGATATTATCGTGGAAAAGGACGGTGTAGCTGTAAAAATGGATAGAGATATAGGAAGCACGGATATTGAAACCGCTCCTTTCCCGGGTTTCCCTACGGATATGCAGGCTCAATTTACAGCCCTACTTTCTCTCTCCGACGGAATATCTATCGTAAGAGAAAAAATTTTCGAAGAAAGATTCATGCACGTAATGGAACTTGTAAGAATGGGTGCAGACATTCGAAGAGAAGGTGATTATGTGGTAGTAAAGGGTGTGCCCTATCTTTACGGAGCGGAAGTAATGGCTTCCGATTTAAGAGCTTCAGCGGCTCTTGTTTTAGCCGGTCTCTCGGCATCTGGAACCACCATTGTAAGAAGAATTTATCACATAGACAGAGGATATGAAAATATAGAGGAAAGATTAAGAAAATTAGGCGCTCGAATATGGAGACAAGAAGAATAAAAACAGATTTCCTGATAATAGGCAGCGGATTATCTGCCCTAAATTTCGCGTTGAGAGTCTGTAACAAAGGTAGCGTATTAATTCTTACAAAAAAAGAAAAAACCGACGCCAACACAAACTACGCCCAGGGAGGAATAGCGGCAGTTTTAAATAAAGATGATTCTTTCGCTTCTCATACAGAGGATACCTGCAAAACCGGAGCCGGTCTCTGCGTAAAAGAAGCCGTAGAAATTATGGTTAAAGAAGGCCCAACTCTAATCAAGGACCTGATGGGATGGGGAGTTGATTTCACTAAAGGTAAAAATTCAAATCTGGAACTATGGAAAGAGGGTGGACATTCCAGAAGGAGAATAGTTCATTCCGGCGATTTTACCGGTAGGGAAATCGAAAAAACATTGATCTCGGCGATAAAGAATTATTCGAATATAAGAATATTCGAACATCATATCGCTTTTGAACTTATTTCGAGTAACGGAGCGATTCATGGCGCATTAGCTCTCGACGTTTCCACGGGAGAAATTATTCAGGTTTTCTCAAAAATAACAATGCTTGCCACAGGCGGCGCAGGCCAGGTTTATCAGCATACCTCCAATCCCTCGGTCGCTACCGGTGACGGCATCGCTCTCGCCTACAACGCGGGATGTAGAATAGTAGATATGGAATTCTTTCAGTTTCACCCGACAACGCTCTGGACACCAGAACACATGGAAAAGCAATTTCTCATATCTGAAGCCGTCCGCGGAGAAGGAGCTATCCTCACAGATTGCGATGGCTATAGATTCATGAAAGATTTTGATGAAAGAATGGAACTCGCTCCCAGAGACATTGTAGCTCGAGCCTGCGATTCAATATTAAAAGAAAAAGGTTGTGATTACGTATTTCTAAATATTTCTCATAAGGATTCCGCTTATATCAAAAAAATTTTTCCAAACATTTATAAAGAATGCCTGAAGCATTCCATAGATATTACTAAAGAACCGATACCGGTGGTTCCGGCAGCTCATTATATGTGCGGAGGTGTTTATACGGATTTTTACGGAAGGACAGATCTTAGAGGACTTCTCGCGGTAGGCGAGGTAGCCTTTACGGGTGTCCACGGAGCAAATAGACTGGCAAGTAATTCATTGCTCGAAGCACTGGTTTTTTCAACACGGGCGGCAAACATTGTAAAAGAATGGCAGATAAACAATTATTCCGATAAAAGTTTTAAATCTCCCGATGAAAAAAGATCAAGAATAGAGGAAAGTGTATTAGCTATTCACACAAAAAAAGAAATCAAGCAGACAATGTGGGATTACGTCGGCATAGTACGAAGAGATTATCTTCTAAACAGAGCCATGAGAAGGTTTAAACTTTATCTCGGAGAAATCGAGGAATTATACAGAAACAGTTATATCTCAAAAGATATTATAGAACTACGATCCCTCGCCACCGTGGCTTATCTTATAACGAAATCAGCGCTCAATCGAAAAGAATCCAGAGGACTTAATTACAATAAAGATCATCCGGAAAAAAAAGACGAATTTAAAAAACACACCTTTTTAAAAAAGGAGGAATAATGGATTATAAACTTATAACACGTCATTTTGATTCTTCAGATAAACTTGAAACTTATGTCGCGAAAAAAATAAAAAAACTCGCAAGATTTTCGAAATGGATAAAACACATTGAAATTATAATAGATGGTGAAGGGAATAGGAGAAATACAGAAATCAACGTTTCAATGGATAATAAGAATATCAACGCGAAAGCCAAAGGAGACGATGCTCATAAAACTGTCGCGGAAGCCCTGAATAAAATCGAAAGACAGGTAAAAAAATTCGAGGGAAAAGTAACCTACCATCATGGAAAGTGACAAAATTACAGTTAAAGATTTAATCGAAGGAATAAAAGGTTACTTTTCACTTAAATTAATCGCAGGGAAAAAGGGACTAAATCGAGAGATTGGTAAAAAATATATAAGCCGACCGGGATATATACTTGCAGGCTATGAAAAAGACTTCCCCGCAGACGCGGTTCAGATTATAGGCAACCGTGACATCGGCTATATGTCGACTTTTTCAAAAGAAGAACTGAAGAATAAAATCGACAGGTTTCTTTCGTTCCAATCTCCGCTAATTGTGATAACCTGTAATTATAAAGCGCCAAAAATTCTCGTTAAAGGCTGCAACGATTCGAATATACCCTTGGTAAAAACAGAAGCGACTTCTTCGCAAATATCGGAAGTAATTCATTTCTATCTGGAAGAAAAGATGGCGGATTTTGTTTACCTGCACGGAAATTTAGTAGATGTTTTCGGAATCGGACTTCTAATTACCGGGGAAAGCGGAATGGGAAAAAGCGAACTCGCGCTGGATTTGATTACCAAAGGACACCGTCTTGTGGCAGACGACATAGTCTGCGTAAAAAGAAAAAGAGACGTACTGGTGGGAGAAGAAAAAGAAAAAGAAAAAATTCTCATGCACAATATAGAAATAAGGGGAGTCGGGATTTTAAACGTGGCGGCGCTTTTTGGAATAAAAGCGATCAGGATGCAAAAAAGGCTGGAACTACAATTAGAACTGGTAAAATGGGAAAGGAGTAAAGATTACACAAGAACCGGACTCGAAACAGGAGAAGTTGAAATATTGGGAGTACCGATTCCGAAAATAAGTGTTCCTCTGATACCCGGAAAGAACATAACAACTATCGCCGAAGTCATTGCCATGGATTATCTGGGAAAGAATGTCGGTTTTTATTCCGCGGAAATCTTCGAACACGAGCTGGTAAAAAAACTCAAGAAAAAAAGGGAAAAATACATCCGTCTTGAAGAAGATGAAGAATAGGATACCCTTCGGACCTATTCCCTCGAGAAGACTCGGAAGAAGTCTGGGAATAAATAATATTCCTCCCAAAATTTGCAGTTATTCATGCGTTTACTGTCAGGTTGGAAAAACCCCCAATTTTTCCGTAGAAAGAAAAGAATTCTATAAAGTAGAAGAAATAAAAACTCAGGTTTTAAAAAAAATAGACGCGTTAAAAAAGAAAAAAGAACAGATAGACTTCCTCAGCTTTGTTCCCGACGGAGAGCCGACACTGGACATTAACCTGGGAAAAGAAATAGAAACACTGAAACAAACGGGTATCCCGATCGCCGTCATAACAAACGCTTCTTTAATAAACCGGGATGATGTGAGAAAAGATTTGAATAAAGCAGACTGGGTATCGGTAAAAATCGACGCTGTATCCGAAAAAATCTGGAGAAAAATAAATTGTCCTCATCCAGACTTATCAATAAAAGATATACTTGAAGGAATTACCAGATTCAGCAAAGAATATAAAGGAGAACTTTACACGGAAACAATGCTGATAAAAAACATAAATACCGACAAAAAATACATAGAAGAAATCGCCGAATTTATCCGGAATTTAAAAATTAAAAAAGCTTACATTTCGATTCCCACAAGACCTCCCGCAACTAAATTAGCCGGGATTCCTGATGAAAAAAATATCAACACAGCCTACAATTTGTTCACTCAAAGAAAAATAAACGCCGAACTATTGAGCGGATATTCCCCAATCGAATTTCCCGCCACTAAAAACGTTCAGGAAGAGATATTAGACATAACTTCAGTCCATCCCCTGCGAGAAGTAGATGTAAAAAGCATTCTGGAAAAAGCAGGTAAAAGTTGGGATATAATCGAAGACCTTTTAGCCAAAGGAGAACTAAAAATGGTAAAATTGGAAAATACAAAATTCTTTTTACGCAGTCTAAAAAAGGACATCGAAAATGGGAAAGATAAGTGATAATTATAAAAGACTTCGAGATTCCATAAAAGACGACGTAACGATAGTGGTAGCGACAAAAACGAGAAGTTTCAATGAAATTACAGAAGTAATCGAAGCGGGAGCCGAACACATCGGAGAAAATTACGTTTACCCGGAAGCAACGGAGAAATATGAAGAATTAGGCGATATATCCATTAAACTGAAATGGCATTTAATAGGTCACCTTCAAAGCAACAAAATAAACAAAGCCATTCAGATTTTCGACTTAATTCAAACCGTGGATTCCGTAAAAAAAGCAATTGAAATCGACAAAAGGGTCGAAAACGCGGGAAAGATATTTATACCTGTTCTTTTAGAAATAAACAGTGGGAAAGAAAAGGGAAAAACGGGTTTTATGCCTGTTATAAAAAAAGTAAAGGAAGCTCTGGTTAAAATGGAAGACTTAAAACACATAGAAATCAGAGGATTAATGACGATGGGTCCCGAAACCGGAAACCCTGAAAACGCCAGAAAGTTTTTTACTCTAACGAGAAAAATTTTTGAGAAGTTGAAAGATGTTAAGACCATAAATTCAAAAATGCGAATCCTGTCTATGGGAATGAGCAATTCTTATAAAGTGGCTATAGAAGAAGGGGCAAATATGGTAAGGATTGGTTCTTTAATATTCGGAGAAAGACAACAACTTTATTTAACCACAAAGCACACCAAAGAACACAAAGTAAAAAGAATTAAACCATAGATTGCACCCTGAATGGTCGTTCCTCTCTACCCCGATACAGTCATACTTCCCTACGGGGCAGGCAAAGTACGCAGAGAAAAACTATGCCTTTTATTTTCTATTAATTACTGTACCATCATGTGCATGAACTCTCGCGTGATTCAGGTTAATTAGTCTTGACTTTGATTTAAATACTCCTATAATTTATTATATATTATTTTTTGGAGGGATAATGAAAACTCTAACTGAAAAATTTTTAGTAGATGAAAAAGGAAAAAAAGTAGGCGTAGTGCTTAGTTTTTCCGAATATCAGAAACTTCTTAAAGAATTAGAGGAGCTTGAGTCCCTTTACGCTTACGATAAAGCAAAAGCTTCAAAAGATGAAGCAATTTCCTTTGAGCAAGCCGTAGAAGAAATCGAAAAAAAACGGAGATGAATTATTCTCTTTTAATTCTCCGTAGAGCTCAAAAAGAGCTTTCTGTTTTACCCGAAAACGTTTACAAAAAAGTTAAACAAGCAAGATATTTATAAATAAAAACATGTTTAAAATCCACGATTCGAGACCTAACACCAATGCACACAGATTAACGCGGATTTAAAAGAATTTTTTATTTGTTTCTACTAATTTTCCACTTAACCACTAAACCCTTTAACGACTCAACTTAGATCAGTAAAACCTATTTAATAAACACGGATATTTTTATTGTTTTTTTTGACTCACGACGCAAAGACTCAAGACACATGACTCGCAATGCTTCGCATTGCCCCCTTGACAAACGTTCAAAAAAACTTATCATATATGATAATAAAGATGGAACGTAATATAGCGGAAAAGTTTTCAAAAGAATTGTCGATCGATATAACGCAGATTGTAAGGGAATATTATGAGATTTTATTGTTGCGGGGTATTTCAAAATTCCCGGAATCAGGATCTTTGATATTTAAAGGGGGAACTGCTTTAAGGCTGGTTTATAACTCTCCGCGTTTCTCAGAGGACCTCGATTTTTCTTTGACCGGGGATATCTTAAAAGGAAACTTTAAAAGCATGATAAAAAAAATAGTTTCCCCCTTCCCGGAAATGGAAATAACAGACCTTGCAAAAAAAAGATATACGTATTTAACTGAAATAAAAATAAGTCAGGATTATCTTTCCCTGCCATTCAGGATAAAAATCAAAATTTCAAAAAGGTTACAAGAAAACTATAATTTTGAATTGAAGATGATAAAATCGCCCTGCTCGATATATTCCGTCCTATTCCAGGTGGCAACCGCTGAACAACTCTACAAAAATAAGCAATTATGCGTAAAAAACAGGAAGGAACCCAAGGATTTTTTTGACCTATGGTTTTTATCCGAGTTATTAGGAAAGAAATATGAGCCAAGAACTAAAATAGACATAAAAATTTTAAAAAGAGACTTAAGAAAGTTTTTACCTACCGAGTTTTACAAGGTTATCGAGGTTTTATGAAAAGCCTTAACCTATTAAAAGAAATTGATAGAATAGATCGGAATTTTTTTACCGTAGAAGACCTCAAAAAAATCACCGGTCTTAAAAGGGGTTATTTATATCTTCAATTGAGCAGGTGGGTTAAATCGGGAATATTGGAAAGAATCACTCAGGGAATCTACGCGAGCCCTAACGTTAATATAGAAATCGAGGAAGTAGCTTCATTTCTTTACCCTCCTAATTATTTATCTTTCGAAACCGCCCTGTCTTCTTACGGAATTCTTAATTTAGTGCCGTATACCTTGACTTTTGCGACTACAAGAAGAACAAAAACCTATGAAATTCGAGGGAAAGAAGTGCTTTTCCGACAGATTAAAAAAAGTTTATTTTTTGGCTATAAAGAGAAAAAAGGGGCTTATATCGCCACTCCGGAAAAAGCTTTCCTCGATCAGGTATATATGGTTAAAAAAGGGTTAGCCACATTGCCGATAAATGAAACCGATTTAAACAAACTATCAAAAACAGAAATAAAAAAATTCCTTCCACCTTTCCCGGACAATGTTCGGGAATTTACCGAAGAAATCGGAATTATTTAAAAAATTTTCTCACATGGAGACACAGAGTTTCTTTGCCGTCAGCTGTCGGCTGAGGTTGTGCCAAAATCCCAGTTTTTCATTGTAGGGCAAACCTTTAGGTTTGCAAAATAAATGATTGCCAATATCTTAGCACGGCTAAAGCCGTGCCCTACGAGCGAAATTGATAATTTTGGCACAGTCTCGGCTGTCAGCTGTCAGCTATCTTTTTTTTACTAATTTCCCAATCAACTAATTAACCATTTAACCGGTGCGTAGCACCCACCCCCCCTTGACTTATGAGATTGATTTTTTAAATCTATACTATGGGTATAAGAATATTTTATTGTCTGAGTAAAAAAGTGAAATATGAAAAATCAAAGTACAAGGTTAACCTACCATGATCTTAGAAATTTTAAAAATCGCAAGTATTGTAGTTGGTATTTCTGTAGGTATTGTAAATGTAATCGTCGCTTACAAACTTCTTATGGAAACTAAAAAACTTAGAGAGTTTTCAACTAAACCAGAGCTTGTTTTCTCATTAGTTCCTGTTGAGAATTATTTAGTTGTAGGCAGACTTAAAAACATTGGTAATGGAATTGCTTATAACATTGAAGTTAGAATTAACAGTATCAACAGGGTCGGCCATTGAAATGTGAAAAGATTTTATATGATTTTAGTATCGGGAATTAGAAAGTCAGAAGAAGGAAACAACAAAAAAAATCTCGTGTAAATCTAGTGTAATCAGTGGCAATATAATAGATTCCGAGAATCTAAGTTAAATCGTCAAATAAAAAATAGTTAAATATTTTTCTCTGCGTACTTTGCGTCTCTGCGGTGAGTTTCTGTGCAATCTAGTGTAATCTGTGGTTTAATTATCTTTTCTTTGCGGTCTTTGTGCACTTTGTGGTTCAATCAGTTTTTTCGTGTATTTTTTAAACACAATTAAAAAGGGGTGGTGGGGTTTCGTGTATTTAGTGTATTTCGTGGTTAAATATTTTTCTTTGTGTTCTTTGCGGTCTTTGTGCACTTTGTGGTTCAATCAGTTTTTTCTTGTATTTTTTAAACACAATTAAAAAGGGGTGGTGGGGTTTCGTGTATTTAGTGTATTTCGTGGTTAAATATTTTTCTTTGTGTTCTTTGCGTATTTCGTGGTTCAATCCTCTTTTTTTCTCTCCCCTTGACTTTTCTTAAAAACAAAGTATTATAGACATAGTAAATGTAGGTTAAGTAACCTTCAAGATCTCTAGGTATTTAATTGTTTACAATTTCATTTATTTCCCTTCTGGTTTTGCCGGTTGTTCATCTCAATACTTTTTCCGCGGAATTGTATTAGGATTTAATTACATTTACGAAAACATGTAAATATTCAAACCTAAAAGGAGGTAAAATGAATATATATGTAGGTAACATTTCATCACAATTGACCGAAGAGGAAATGAATAAAGAATTTTCATCTTACGGTGAGCTAACTTCTGTTAGATTAATCAAAGACAGGTACACAGGCGAAAACAGAGGATTCGGTTTCGTAGAAATGCCTAAAGACGAAGAAGCACAGGCAGCGATTGCCGGTTTAAACGGCAAGGAACTTAAGGGCAAAGAACTTAAAGTAAATAAAGCTCGCCCTCGTACGGAAAATTCGAGAAACGGACGCGGCAGAAGCCGTACTCCATGGTCAAATTAAAGTTTAACAACTAAGTTAAATCTTTAGAACACTGGGACATAGTTCATCGATATTATTAATATCACATGCAACTATGTCCTTTTTTTATCCGTATCAATTGGCAGATTCTCTGAATCTAAGTTAATCGGTTAAATTTCGAGTGGTTAAATAGTAAAAAAAACACAATCCCTACATTTTCTATATGTGAAAAACATAATCATCCGTCACCAGTCATCAGTCAAAAAATACAATAAACTTTAGTATCTTTAGTGTATTTCGTGGTTAAAAAAAATCTTGTGTAAATCTGTCTTTATCTATGTCCTATTTCTATTTTTCAATTTGAAATTTACAACTTGTAATTTACAATTAGACACTAAGAAGTACCGTATTTCTTTGTGTCTTTGTTATCTTTGTGTGATAATATTTTTTGGTGTCTGGGATGGGCTTTAAGTAACACAAATATTTTTTATTTTTCTCTGCTATCTTTGCCTGCCCTGTGGAATAGAAGCTCATCATGCAGTAACTTCTATTCCATTGGGCCTGCCCTGTGGAATAATGACTTCTATTCCATGACGGGCGTCTCTGTGGTGAGTTTCTGTGTTAATATAGTGTAATCTCGTGGTTTCGTTTCTTTCGTGTATTTAGTGGTTTAATTAAAATTGTTCTTCGTGGCTAAAATAAATTAAACTCAGAATGGAACTTTGATTTTGTCCTTGACTTTTTCCAGTTCTTCTTTTGCCTTATCTTCTATTTTATTCTTTGCTTCCGCTTTCTTTTCTTCTATCTTAGACTGTAATTCCTGTTTTTTCTTTTCTACCAATTGCTCGTAATTTCTTATATCTAAAATATTGCCCTCGAGATCCTCTTCCAGGGAAATAAATTCTTTATACTGTCCCTGAAATTCTTCTAACCTGGCTTTAACTAAATTATTTAATTTCTCATGTAGTTTTGTTTTAGTCTCATCGACCCATTCCGTTACAAGTCCACCAATAATTCCGGAGATTAGTTCATCTAAATTACTTTTTATCTTAAAACTATATTTCCCGTCTTTGGAAACGTTATAAGAAACTTGAATATCAACCGGATTTTTAGACAGAACCTTTTTAACATTTACAGCAATCCTATCATCTTTATCACTTAAATCCAATCCGATATTAAAAAGATGTAAAGACAGAGTCCCCCCCGCTCTATTCAACTCATCGAACGAAATCTGTCCGTCGAGATTGTAAAGACCTTTTGCTTTACTAACTTTAAACGCCTTAATTCCTTCTCCCAGAATAAAATTATGATTTCTGGCAGAAAAATCAAAAATCGCCGATTTATCCCTTTCTTCTCTTCTATCTATCAAACCGCTCCATTTAATTTCTTCCAGTCCTTTAATTCTTGCTATAGAAAAAGTGGTTGGACTATTTATTATATTTTGATTGCTTGTTATATCGGTTGCTTCCACACCGTAAAGATCCCGCGCTAATATACTCCCAATAGAAATATCCACATTTTTAAGCCAGAACCTTGGCATCTGAACACTGGGGAAGGTTACATCGCGACCGTATTCGCGTAAAACGAGTTCTTTCCCCTCTCTCCTTTTTATCATCGGACGCAATTTCTCAAAGTAATAATTCCACATCCTGAACTTATCATATATATCGGCAAGATATTTTTCTACGTAATGGTCTAAAATAGCATTACCTATCTCTCCCCTCTTTTCCGGCGATTTTATAAAAGATGAAATATATTCGTAATCTGAATTTATGGTATTTTCTACTCTATTCTTATCTTCGATCGCCATACTCAAATCCGATTTAAATTTATCAAAGGATTGTACAAAACCTTCCTCGGTGGCTTTAAGTTTTTTATAAGCCTCATCAACTACATTATAAGCGCTCACCGCTTCTTCCAGAGTCTTTATACTATCCAATTTTATTGCCTTAACGGGTTCTACCAATTCCGGAATATTTTTTAATTTTTTTCTCTGTTCAAATAAAATGCCTTCCCATTTTTCATCCAGATTTTCATATTTTCCCGGCAAACCTTTTAAAAGTTCAGGAGATTTAATATTCTCCATTTCTTTCTTTATAATCTCAGCCGCGAGTTTTTCCGCATCTTCCAGAAAACCCACCGCGACGGTTTTTAACCTCGATTCCTCTTCCTTTCCGATTTCGGTAATCTCCCTTCCCGGTAAAGCGCCCGAGGTTTTTCTTTCCGTATCCCATCTGATTTCCTGAAATTTTAAATTGTTAATCACGACTTTGCTTCTAACAAGCTGCCGTAAATCCAGGTGTAAATCGACTTCTCCGAGTTCGAATAAATTCCGGAAAGGTTTTCTGCTGTTTGCCACTTCCAGAGATTTAAAACGAATCCTGCCATCGAAAATCTCGAAATTCAAATCCCTGACATCCGCCTTTGCTTCAAAAACTTTTTCCAGGCTTATTTCCATTGCTTTTTCGATTAGTTTATCCATGAATAGAATATTGAAAATCAATATTCCCCCGACTAAAATACCTATAAGCGCTAATTTTCCTCTTAATACGAAACCCGTATTGCTTTTAATGCTCTTCGCGATACTTTTCAGTTTTTTAATATCTCTCTTATTAAGATTTTTCTTTAGTTCAAAATTCCCTTCTTCATCCCGTACAAAGACTCCATTTATATAGTTTCTGTATTCATGTATGTAAAGCTTACTTAGAATTTTTCTTCGAAATTCTTTTTCCTTAAATTTTCCTTTAAATAATTTTGGTATTCCTTTTGAATCACCCATCATTGCCTACCGTATGTTATCATAAAAGCGAACAGCTGAGCCAAAACTTTTTTTAATTCCCACAATAAGAGGTTGTTTCATAAAAGCCTTAACAAATTTGTTGTTTGCTATTTTTTCTCTTACTTTATCCCGATATAAATCGACCAGATATTTAGATAAAAAATAAATTGGGAAAGCCATAATCACACCCACAACTAATCCACCTATCACAAGTGAATTGTAATATTTTGTCAGATAAAAAACCGGATTATTAAAGAGCTTTGTAAAAAAATTCTCCAACCCCGGGATAGTCAAAATCGCATATCCTATTTTATCCAGAAAACTGTCTAAAAATCTGAGGGTGAAGGTAAAGATAATGATAAACACCATCTCTACAGCCTGATTTAACTTAAGAAAGAAAGTAAGAACAAAAAGAGATATCCAGAGAAGATTTCCCTTGGGGATTAAAGCGAGAATAAAAGCAAAAGAAATAGCCAGAGCTATTTCCGACGTTTTTTTATTCGAATTTATGGCTACAAAAACTTTTGCGATCCAATTAACAATCATTTATAAAATTACCTTGATTTTAATTGTATAAATTTTCATTCTCTTGTCAAGACACCCACCTCCAAAAAATATAACCAAAAGATTAACGCAGAAACTCACCGCAGAGACATTAAAAACGCCGAGAAAAACAACAAAATCAATATTATTGATTAAAAAACAACGCCCGTCTATAAAAACAAGGAACAGCAAATAGCACAAATATTTCAAAATTCAAACCACGAGATCGCGTAGATTACTACAAAATTCTTTGTTGTCTTTCAACTCAGTACTCGAAACTATTTCTTACGCACAGAGAACAAAGAGAAAACAAAACTCTACTTAATTTACAGTTACTTATATTTATAAAAAAGGGGACAGGTTGTAAAAACCTGTCCCCTTTAAATCGCAAATTGTTATCGGTTATTTAAATCACTTATTTATAATAAGGTGCGGGAAAACCATAGGTGATGCTCAGCAGAACTTCCACTAAATTTGAAGACCCTTCATAGTCCGTATCCCCAAACCACTGTTCATATTTGTACATCGAATAACCTAAACCTAAATCGACACCAATTTTACCAGCTTTCCATCCTATACCCCCTGTGATTGTGTTGGTGCCGACTAACTTATCATACTCACCATCTTCATCATATTGAACAAGAGGACCTTTTTGCAACATATAGCCTGCTTTCAACTGAAGGCTACCTGTATTATAAATAATACCAGCTCTCAAGGAATAACCGTTTTCCATATCATTGTCAAAGATATTGGCACCACTTCTTTCCTCTTCATAATCTTCCCATGGTCTTGATTGATATTCTCCTGTAACTGTTAACTGTGGCACAATATCATAACTCAGCCCAAACGATATATAACCGGGTATTTCTATCTCTACATCATCCAGATCACCAGTGTAATGCTCTCCAGCCAAATCATTTATATCATATTCACCATCTTCAAGTTCAATCGTTTGCCCTCCTGTGTAAGTAAATCCTACAGATAAACCCTCTATTATTTCAGCTATAACTCCTATACGCATGTAGGAACCAGTAATGTTGAAATTTACCTCCTCTTCGTAGTCCTCTTCTAATCCGCTGATTTCTTCCGTAGTCGAACCTGAAACCTTGCTCATCATAGGTATACCAAAAGAAATGCCTCCCGAATATTTATTTTGATAGGAAAGAGCACCACTTAAAGTCAGAAAATTTAATCCCCCAGAAACACTTTGTTCAAATTCATAATCAACATCATCAGCGGTATAAGATTCTGTATTCTTATATCCTAAATCATAGTAACTTCTTAACGCGATTCCACCTCCGAAAGTAACAGGCATTTCCTCACCCGTATAGGTTCCCATCACACTGAGATTCTTAAGCGGATTCAAACTAAGGCTACGTTTATAGGAAAAATCTTCCCATTCCCGTATTTCTTTATAAAAATCGTCTTCAAGCTGCGGAGGTTTTCCGAGAATATCTACATCTCCGGTATATAGAACCTGAATATCTTTCTCCTCTGTGAGAGCAATACCTGCGGGGTTAGAGAAAACAGATTCTGCCCCCCTTGTGTTCGACGTAAAACAGCCCCCGGCACTATAGCTCATTGCTCCAAAGTCCTGAGGCATATAGTCGAATGCCGCAATGTAATAACTGGCATCTTGTGCACTGACTCCAAACGTGAGTCCAAGGATGAACAGAAATACTATACTCAGACGACACAAACTAATTCGTTCAAACATAATAACCCTCCCTTTTATTTGTTTTATTATATCAGTATCTTTCTAAAATGTCAACCCTTTTTTTTTAAGAGACAAAAATTAAATTTTACAGGATATCAGGAATTTAAATAACAGATAAATTAATATCCTCGTGGTTAGCTCATTTTTCGTCGGGGCACCCCGGGGAAAAATTTTTTATCGGAGTATATCATTATTGACACCTAATTAAACACAGGGGCTTGCAAATTAACGGATTAAAACTAATATATATAACCACAAGGGAGGGAAATAAAACAAAAAAGAAAAAATTCGAAACAATCAATCTGCATTCGGGACAGGAAAAAGTCGATAAAGAAGTGGGAGCGAGAGCCGTACCGATTTACCAGACCACGTCGTTCGTATTCAGGAACACAAAACACGCCGCAGACCTCTTTTCTTTAAAAAAAAACGGACATATTTACTCAAGAATTTCAAACCCGACTATTGAAGCCTTCGAGAAAAGAATAACCGATATAGAAGGCGGAATCGGCACAGTCGCGGTATCTTCCGGAATGGCTGCTGAAACACTCGCGCTTTTAGGAATAACACGATTGGGCGACGAAATAGTAGCGGGGAATAATCTTTACGGCGGAACTTACCAACTGCTCAATCATTCGTTACCAAAACTCGGTAGAACACCGGTTTTCGTAAATTCTTCAAACCCCGAAGACTTCGAAAACGCGATAACGGACAAAACAAGAATAGTATATATAGAAACCATAGGCAATCCGAAACTCGACGTCCCCGATTTTGAAAAAATCGCTAAAATAGCGCATAAAGCCGGAATACCTCTCGTGGTAGATAATACGGTAGGCGTGGGTATTGTACGCCCCATCGAATACGGAGCCGACATAATAATTCAATCTGCCACAAAATGGATCGGAGGACACGGAACTTCCATCGGCGGAGTAATAGTCGATTCCGGAAATTTCAAATGGAATAACGGAAAATTTCCTGAACTCGTAGACCCTGACCCCAGTTACCACGGAATAAGTTACTGGAAAAAATACGAAAACGCAGCCTTTATTAACAAAATACGCAGTCATATGTTAAGAGACTTTGGCGCATGCCTAAGTCCTTTCAACGCTTTTCTGCTCCTCCAGGGGCTTGAAACACTTCATTTACGAGTAGAAAGACACTGCGAAAACGCTCTCGCGATAGCAAAATTCCTGAAAACACACCCCGATGTCAACTGGGTAAATTATCCCGGGCTGCCCGAGCATTCCAGCCATAAAACCGCAAAAAAATATTTAAAAAACAAATTCGGCGGACTTGTGGGATTCGGAATAAAGGGAGGGTTAAAAGCGGGGAAGAAATTTATTGAATCCGTCAAATTGCTCTCACACCTCGCGAATATCGGAGACGCCAAAAGTCTTGTAATACATCCCGCCTCTACCACTCATCAACAACTCACAAAAGAAGAACAAAAAGAAACAGGAGTAACCGAAGATTACATTCGCCTTTCAATCGGACTTGAAAATATTGAAGACATAAAAGAAGATATAGATCAAGCCTTAAAAAAGGCCGTCAGATAGTCTGAATATTAGTAATGACAGAAAAAAATTTGGGAATAGTTGAAACTAAATATTTAACCGTTGGGAATCCACCTGACGAATTAAAATTGGAAAGCGGCGAGGAAATAGGACCCATCAAGGTCGCCTATGAAACTTACGGGAACCTGAATAAAGAAAGATCCAATGCCGTGCTTATAACTCACGCGTTTTCCGGTGACGCTCACGTCGCGGGATACCACGAAGGCGACGATAAACCGGGCTGGTGGGACAATATGATTGGCCCGGGCAGAGCCTTCGATACAGATAAATACTATATAATCTGTTCTAATGTTCTCGGAGGTTGCGGCGGAACAACGGGACCCTCTTCAATAAATCCTAAAACAGGAAAATCCTACGGCTTGGATTTCCCGCTTGTAAGCATAAACGATATGGTAAACTTACAGAGTAAACTCATCGACCACTTAGGAATAGAAAAACTACTCACGGTAGCCGGCGGTTCAATGGGAGGTATGCAGGCATTATCCTGGCTGACAAAACACCCCGAAAGAATAAAAAGCGCGATTATAATAGCTTCGGCAATCAAACACTCCCCTCAGCAGATTGCCTTCCATGAAGTCGGAAGAGTATCGATAGTTTCCGATCCCGCGTGGAACAATGGAGATTACTACGGTAAAGAAGTCCCTGCAAGAGGACTCGCTCTTGCTCGAATGGTAGGACATATAACATATATGAGCGATAAATCAATGATGGAAAAATTCGGCAGGCGAATCCGAAATGTAAAAGAAGGGCACAAATTCAACACCGGGTTCGAAATAGAGAATTATCTTCATTACAGAGGAAGTTCCTTTGTGGAGAGATTCGACGCCAATTCTTACTTATACATAACAAAAGCTATAGACTGCTACGATGCTTCTGAAGGAAAAAATCTTTGCGAACTTTTACAGGGAATAAAAGCAAAAGTTATGGTTCTCGCTTTCAAATCCGATTGGCTTTATCCGAAATATCAATCCAAAGAAATCGTGAAAGCCTGTAAGGTTGCGGGAATCGACACCACGTTCTGCGAAATAGAATCCACATACGGACACGACGCCTTTCTTCTCGAAACAGAAGAAGAAACGGAACTGATAAAACATTTCCTGGCAAAAGTAGTACAGAATGGTTAAAAATGCTTCGATACATAAGAGAGATAGAATTCCAGACGATATGTGATTATATTAAGGAAGGTTCTTCTGTTCTGGATCTGGGTTGCGGAGACTGTGAACTTCTTTCCCGGCTGGTTAAAAATAAAAATATAAAAGCCCAGGGAATAGAAATAGACGAAAAGAAAATCTACGAATGCGTGAAAAAGGGAGTCTCTGTTCTACATGAAGACATAGATTACGGTCTGTCGGAATACAAAGATAAATCATTCGATTATATAGTTCTACAGCAGAGTCTTTCGGAAGTAGTAAAAAAACCTGATAAAGTAATCCGGGACGCTCTCAGAGTCGGGAAAAAAGTGATAATCAGTTTTTCTAATTTCGCTCATTATAGCGCGAGACTTCAGATTTTTCTGAAAGGAAGAACTCCCATAACACCTTCTCTCCCTTTCTCCTGGTACGACACTCCCAATCTTCATTTTCTGAGTATTTCGGATTTTATTAAATACTGCAGAGAAAGAAAAATAAAAATAGAGAAAAAAACCTATTTAGGGACAAAAAGAAAAGCCCATTTTCTCCCGAATTTCTGCGCTCTTGTCGGTATCTTCATGATATCAAGAGAATAAAAACTCTATATAAAAGTAATTCTATTCGCCCGGACAACTATTTAAATATTCGAGAATATCATTCATTTTAGCAAAAGCAACACAGACTGAAGAATCGGCCGCACCGTAATACAATCTAAGTTCATTTTTCTCTTTATTAACGACAGCGCCTGTCGGGAAAACAACTCCCGAAACATCTCCAATAAACTCATACGGTTCTTTAGGGCCAAAAATCCATTCTTCGCTGCGTTTAATGACTCTCCAGGGCTCTTCGAGATCAAGAAGAGCAAGACCCGCCCTGTAAAGAGATCCGGAAGCGGTCTTACGCACACCGTGATATAAAATAAGCCAACCTTCTGAAGTTTCAATTGGCTGAGTACCCAATCCTACTCTATGATTATCCCAGGAACCACCCCTTCTATGCAGGAGAACACGGTGCTCCCCCCAATGAACGAGATCGGGAGAAAAACAAATCCAGATATGTGCCTCTCCGCTCACTATGGGACGATGTATCAAAGCATATCTGCCGCCGAATTTTCTCGGAAAAAGAGAAGCGTCTTTATCCTCCGGAGGCAATAATGCTCCAAACTTTTCAATCGTCTCAAAATCTTGCGTTAAAGCGAGAGAAACTTTCGGACCGACAGAAGAATAGGAAACATAAGCTATAGCGTATTTTTTAAAATCCTCGAGCCAAACTATTCTCGGATCCTCGAGTCCCCATCTTTCCTCCGGATGCCCTTCGTAATATTCCATAGTGGGAGTTTTTTCGATATTCCAGTCCGTAATACCATCCTTGCTCCTGGCAAGAGTAAGATGAGAGAAACCCCGGAAATCTTCCACCCTTACTAAAAGTAAAGTTTCTCCATCGATAAAAGCCGCGCCGGGATTAAAGACAGAATGAGCGGGATATGGCCAGTTTGCTACTGTTAGAATTGGGTTACCTTTATATCTGCGGAATAAATTTGCTCCTGCAACTTGCGGTAAAGCCAAAATAAACCTCCTGTTAGGTTCAAAATCCTCATCAATATAATGAGAACTCCTTAAAAAGTCAATGAGTCCCTAATTGGAGTTTCATGATTTTTTTTCTTAAAACTTCACAAAACCTTATTTTAGCGTTAGCTAAGAAAGATTCTATTCAAGAGAAATATCTCGGAGATATAGTAGCGCGGGGGTTTATCCCCCGCAAATTACCTGTTGGGGACAAGCCCCAACTCTACTTGTGTTTCACCTGGAGTGAAATTGGGTGTTGATTTTATCCCCTTGTAAAAACCTTAAAACCATTGCGATTATTCCCTTACAAAGAATAAAGGTTTAAAAAAGCATGAAACTCCTGGTCCCTAAAAGAAATCGACCCACAAAGACGCAAAACCCAACCACGCAAACCCGAACTAAACCACAGATTCCAATGATTAACACAAGATTTCTTATGCCACGAAGGCACTAAGACACAAAGGAAAACAACAAAAATATATATGATTGTTGAAACCCTAACCCTCAACCACCCGTTATTCACATGTAGAACATATAGGGATTGTATTTTTTTACTATTTAATCAATCTGTAGGAGGGGCTTCCAAGCCCCGAAAAGAACGTATCGCTGAGGTTTATTTCCAATAACTAATTAATTTGGTCATTCGCGTTTATTTGCCTTCTAATTCAGTTTTCAATTTTCTAATTTGCAACTTTCAATTTACAACTAACTTCTTTTTCGTGTATTTCGTGTGTTTCGTGGTTTAAAAAATTTTGTATTAATCTTTATTTCTCCGTGATTTCATGCATAAGGAGAAGAACATAGAGCCAGGAAAGCAAAGACTCCGCACCTTCATTGAGATTTAATCTCGAAGAGTGAATTCCATCCCTGCACCCGCCGGTTTTAAAGTTGTAAAGTGTTTCATTTATCTCGTTATCCCCGAGGAACCAGTTATAACACCATTTAATCCTTTCTAAAAATTTTTTTTCTCCCGTGGTTTTGTAAGCCGCATAACACGCGTCTATGAGCGCCGCACTCTCCACGGGCTGCTGGTCAAAATTTGCTTTTTTGCCGCCTCTTTTCAACCAGCCATTATTTCCAATCAAAGACAAATGTCCTTTCTCTCTGTCGGTTTGCAAATCCAACAACCAGTTAAGGGTTTTCAATCCCCACGTTTTCATCTCCTCGGAATCCATATCCGCGCCCAGAGATATCAAAGCCTGGGGCAATCTTCCGTTTTCATAACTTACCACATCCTCACACCATAACCAATCATCAGAGGAATTGGCTTTAAAAGCGCTTAAAAGCCTATCCCCTAACTTCGATTTCAAGTTCCTGGCGTTAACATCACCCGGAAACATCTTCAAATAATCTATCAGAGCAATTATGGTGAAAGCCCACGCTCTCGGAGATTTAAAAGAATAAGCGGCTCCCAGAGCCTGCTGAAAAAGTTGTGTGGCACAGGCGGTAAGATTCTCATCAAGATTCACCACAATAATTTTTCCCAGAGCCCACAGAAATCTTCCGTGTGAATCCTCAGAATCCCCATCATCCTGCCATTTTCTGTCGTAAGAAAGAAAATTTTTTACCTTTCCGCTTCTTGAATCATACGCGAATAATAAAAAAGAAAGATACGTATCGATCAAAGGTAAAACCGAATATTCTTTGGAAAGAGTCCAGTATCTCATAGCCACAATTAAAGCTCTGGCGTTATCATCGGTGGTATAACCGTGAGTTTTATTTGGAAGGAAAAAAGTCGAGTGCTGAAGAATCCCTGTACTGTCGCTCAATCTTCTTAAATGTTCGAGATTAATTTCCGGCAACTCCTGCACCTTTACGGATTCTTCAATTTTTCTCTGTATTAATCCCGACTTGATCCTGAGCCTAAATTCCTCCTGTATGCTTCCAAATAAATTGATATACGAACACGCCACTTCTTTCCATATCATACTTCTTCCGTATTGATAAGCTCTTTTCCTTATTCGATCTCTTAATTGCTCATCTCGGAGTAATTTCAAAACAGCTTCTGTCAGAGCTTTCTCATCTCCTATAGGCACAATTATTCCGCGCTCATCCGAAAGCAATTCTTCCGCGTACCAGTAATCCGTCGATACTGTGGCTTTACCACAGGCAACCGCGTAAGAAAGAGTGCCCGAAGAAATTTGCTCTCTGGATAAGTAAGGCGTAACGTAGATATCCGCCATTACAAGATATTTTATCAATTGTTCTAGAGTAACAAATCTGTTATGGAAAATTATATTTTTCTCAAGATCTAATTTATTCACAAGTCTTTTCAAAGAAATCCTGTATTCTTCTCCCCTTTCTCTCTTTATAACAGGGTGTGTCTCGCCCACTATAAGGTATATGGCTTCAGGAAATTCTTTTACAACTTCGACCATCGATTTTATAGCGACTTCGATACCTTTACCTGGACCAATAAGACCAAACGTCATCATGACTTCACGACCCCCCATCTGGAAATCATCCCTGTAATAAGAGGGATCAAGGAACGGAACATCCGGAGCGCCATGAGATATCATTTTAATCTTTTCCTCCGGAACATCGTAAACGTCTTTTAACAACTCTACACCTTTATTCGCAAGCACTATGATTTTTGTAGAAAGTGAACAGAGCTGCGACAAAACTTTCTTCTGGTTCTCTCCCGGTTTGTCCAGAATAGTATGGAGAACCAACGCTATTGGCTTTTTAAGGTTCTCCGCGAGTGATAATATAAAGCTACCGTCATCTCCGCCAAAAATACCGAATTCATGCTGAATGCAGACCAAATCGGTCTCGGATAAATTCAAAAAATCAGCCGCTTTTCTATAATCACTTCGATTATGCGCTCTGATCTCGAAAAGCACTTCCTTCCCGTAGCGATATTCTTCTCCCTCGTCGGAAAGGGCGACAATCTGGACATCTTTCCCTTTCTCCGAGGGTTCACCATACAATTTAAAAATAGCATCCGTAAGATTACTGGTAAAGGTAGCTATACCACATTCTCTCGGTGGATAGGTTGAAACAAACGCCACAGGTAAACGCTTAAAAATTTTGACGCTCATCACAAATATTATTTTACGCTATTTCACTTAAAAGTCAACGAGAAAAATGTTCATTAAATATAAAATAAACTAAACTATATCACTCCTTTGTTACCATAAAAAAAAGAGGCGGGAAACCCCGCCTCTTTTTTTAGACTTAATTACAAAGATTATGGAAG
Source organism: uncultured bacterium (assembly GCA_964606065.1). GTDB lineage: Bacteria > Hydrothermota > UBA3072 > UBA3072 > UBA3072 > JAFGHJ01. Next base: position 24,016 of record CAZSEX010000010.1, read on the forward strand.
TTCCGGAATATTTCCCATTGCAAGATAATCTTCGAGATTACCTTCCGTACCATCTGGGAAGACAATCGTAATATCAGAAGAGTAAATTCCATCGTCTTCCGGATCCAATAATACGTAACCACCTATGTCCGCGGCATGATTGCCATTTTTCGTTATTTCGCCGCTCACTTCGCGTCTTTCGTACTCTACACTGTCGATAATTTCAGTATTCCCTTCATCAGAGATATCGATATCCATTTTCCATCCATCGGAATCGGACAGAACTATTTCTTCCGGTTCGTCATTATTCGCAGTAACTTCGAAATCGACTCTGTAATCATTGGTTAAATTTTCCGTCCATAAACTAACGGTACCTGTAAAACTGGTATCAATAGCGACATCGGAAGTCATGGCGATTCCTACCTGTATCACATCGACAATCTCATAGACAAAACTTACTTCATTTATCTCGTCTAACGAAAGATATGCGGCTTCGAGTTTTAACCAGGCAAGCAACTCATCATCCGAATAAACGCCCGCCCAAAGATCTGTAGGCATAGAATCCTCGTAAAATGTAAGTGAATCAATAAGAATTTCAGCCTTATGCGCAATAGAAGCGGTATCTAAATAAGACCACTCAAACAGGATAGCATTTGCTGGATCGCCCGCTTCATAAAGATACCATTTATCTGTGCTTCCATCGTATCTCCACGTACCATAGAGTGTATCTAAACCATATGGTTCGGAATTTCTGAGTTTTTCGACCGAAGCATTTCCTAAGATTTCAATATAGCTGGCAATTCCAGGATCAGGGGGGTTTTTAGACTGAAAATCGGTAATAATCATTGTGGATTCATCCATCATGGCTTCACCAACCATGGTGCTTAATCCGGCGAGAAACGCCTCTGTATCGCTCCTGGTAACTTCACTGCTGCATGAAATACAACAACGCAAGACCAATTAGTACTAAACAAAGTTTAGAAAGTTTCATAAAAACTTCCTTTTCTTTACAATCTTTCTTTCTGTTTTAATCTGGGCGACACGGAAAAAGTATAATTACAAAAAGGACATTTATAAGGGGATTTACTTTTCTTCATAAAAAACACTCGCCCGCATTCAGGACACTTAAACTCCTCTAAATCATCAGTCTCCTCTGTTTCTCCCACAAATAACATAACACCACGACACTCAGGACACACAGGATTCTTATTTTCTTTATCAGAAGAAATGTAAACAGAAGTTCCACACCCCTTACATTCAAATTCTTTCATATAGTATAATTATACGAAAACACCCCATATATGTCAAGGATGAAAAGCACACCTCCCCCATTTTTGAACCACAAAGCCCGCAAAGGACACAAAGGAACAACAAAAAACAAAATTTCATTTCCTAAAAACACCCCTAACCACCTTGAGCACTAAAAGAAACAACAAATTGCACCCCGATACAGTCATACTTCCCTACGGGACAGGCAAATAGCATGAATATTTTTATTATTTAATCAATCTGTAGCAGAGTCTTCTCTTTTTGAGACAAACGTAGCGTTGGGGCTTGCCCCCAACATTAATAAAAGATAACTAAAGCTTCGTGTCTTAGTGGCGAATTTTTTATTTTTTGCAAAAAAAAGTTGACCGGTAGTACTAAAAATGAATATTTTTTTGGTCCTACGAATTTTTTCTCTTTTCTCGTCAATAGTGATACAATTTCAGTGTAACCCTTTCGATTACTTCGCATAAATTAAGACTACCGCCAAACCAGTAATGACAACATAAACTAAAATACTGGGTGGGAGGGTTGGCTTTGAGTCCTTTGCGGTCTTTGTGGTTAATTTTGCGCGTTAGGACTTTGTCATGGCTTGACATATCGCAAATAATTTCTAATATAGCTCTATGGATTTGGTAGTAAAAATAATAAGAATATCTGGTAGTTGTCCGGTATACAGAGTGGGAGATAAGTTTATTATAAAAAACGGCTACAAACTCGAAAGTAAAATTCCCGTTTGTATGCATTCCCTCGCTTCTTTAATGCCGTATTACAACGCTTTCGCAAAAGGCGTTTCTCCTGAGGATTTAGGGTTGGGTAAGGGAAAAAGCCTTTTTGTTCAATGCCTGGACCCACACGATTTAACTGGCGGAGGTACGGTAACCATGGAAATTTATAAAAATGAATAGCAAAAAAGTCCATGTTTCGGTTTCGATTCTCGCGGAGGATTTCTCAATTCTTGGTGAAAACCTTAAAATTATAGAAAAAGCTGGCGGAGATTCCGTGCATCTCGATGTAATAGATGGAGTGTTTGCTCCCAACATAACATTCGGACCGGTAGTCGTAAAAGGCATACGTAAACTAACAACTCTTCCCCTTCACGCGCACTTAATGATAAAATATCCCGAAAAATATTTTGAGGATTTTATCAATGCCGGTTGCTCACAAATCTGCTTTCATCTCGAAGCAGAAGGAAACGCTGAGAATATAATAAAAAAAATACATGATATGAAAACCAGATGCGGAATAGTTCTTAATCCCGATACCTCTGTCGATACCGTTACCCCCTATTTAGAAAAGATCGATCTTGTTCTTATAATGTCAGTCTATCCGGGCTTTTCCGGTCAGAAATTTATTCCCGAAGTTCTTTCAAAAATAGAAAAAATAAGAGAGATACATTCAGATATAGATATAGCGGTCGACGGCGGAATTAACGGCAAAACAATCGATTCTGTTTTAAACGCCGGCGCGAATGTTATAATTGCTAATTCTTATATTTTTGCATCAAAAGACCGAGAAAAAGCAGTAAGACGGTTAAAAGGTTTAAATGAGTGAAAAAGTCGCAATATTGGATTTTGGTTCTCAGTATACTCATCTTATCGCGCGAAGGATAAGAGAACTTAAAACTCAAGCTCTAATCCTTTCCCCAAAGACTCCGGCGAAAGACCTAACCAACGCAAAAGGAATAATCTTCTCCGGAGGTCCATGGAGTGTCATCGAAGATAACGCTCCTATACCGGACAGAGGCATATTTGAATTAGGTATTCCTATTCTCGGGATTTGCTATGGTTTACAGCTAATCGGAAAAATTTTTGGAGGAGATGTTTTGTACTCTCCGAAAAGAGAATACGGTTATTCCGAATTTTATCCCGCAAGCGATCCTCTTTTTGAAGGGATTTCAAAAAAAACCACCGTGTGGATGAGTCACGGTGACAAATTAACAAAAATACCACCCGAATTCGAAATTATCGGAAAAACCCCCAATTCTGAATTCGCCGCAATAAAAAGGGAAAATATTTACGGCATTCAATTTCACCCTGAAGTAACACACACTCCCGAAGGAAAAAAAATACTGAGTAATTTTCTTTACTCAGTATGCAAAGTAAAAGGCGATTGGACACCATCCTCTCTCCTGGAAATCGCGCAAAACGAAATAAAGAGAAAATATAAAGATAACGGCAAGGCTGTCCTTGCTTATAGCGGAGGAGTCGACTCCACAGTATCTGCCGTTCTGGCTAAAAAAATCCTTAAAGAAAATTTCGTACCGATATTTGTGGATACGGGACTTATGAGAAAAGAAGAACCGAAGGAAATAAAAGAGACATCCAAAAAACTTAATCTCGGGGTGAAAATCGTAAACGCAAAAAAATATTTTTTAAACGCCCTAAAAGGTGTAGTCGACCCGGAAAAGAAAAGAACGGTAATCGGCGGAGAATTTATAGAGGTCTTTGAAAAAGAGGCAAAAAAAATAGGAGCGGAATATTTGATACAGGGAACTTTATATCCCGATATAATCGAGAGTATTTCCGATGTCGGACCTTCACATACAATAAAGAAACATCATAACGTCGGGGGACTTCCCGAAAAAATGGAACTCAAACTAATAGAGCCATTAAAGGAATTCTTCAAAGACGAAGTGCGGCAAATCGCCAGATTATTGGAAGTACCGAAGAAAATTTACAGCAGACATCCTTTCCCAGGACCCGGTTTAGCGGTTCGAATTCTAGGTGAGGTTACGGAAGAAAGGATAAATATTTTAAAAGAAGCGGACTATATATTTATAAACACTTTAAAGGAACTCGACTTATATGATTCTATATGGCAGGCATTCGCAGTATTTATACCCGTCAAAACCGTCGGGGTAATGGGAGACACTCGAACATATTCAAACTTAATAGCTTTAAGGGCCGTCACAAGTGAAGACGGCATGACCGCCGACTGGTTCTCGTTTAAAAGAGAAGACCTCACGAAAGTAGCCAACCGTATTCTGAATGAGGTCTCCGGGGTCAATAGAGTAGTTTACGATATCAGCTCGAAACCTCCTTCGACAATTGAATGGGAATAATCCTTTTTTTTATATCCATATCCGAATTACTCTTACCTTCAGGAATTCAAATTTTAAAAGATGAAAACTGTCCTATACAGAAAGTTTCAGTCGGTATAGAACTAAGTCCTTCGGCAAAAATAAACCCTATCGGAAGAAGCCTTTTTGAAAGAAACGGCTACAATTATTTTTATCTCAAAAATCTGGATTCAATAGCAATCCTCACCAGATTTATAAATCTACTTTCGCAGAATAAAATTTTCTCGAAGTCGAATGAAAACGGGCCCACAAATTTACTCCGGCTCACGCTAAATGATCTGAATTATAATTACTCCCCTATTATCAGTATAACTATAAGCATTACGGGAGAAATGGACGAAAAAAAAATAATAGATATGCTAAATATTATTCCCGACACAATGATTTCGAATTTTAACACATATTACCAGCTAAAAAGAGTTATTGGTAAACATATATATTCAGGAAGAGAAAATTTCATAGCGAATGTTTCACCTCCTCCTTTTTCGGACGATTTTTGCGCTTTTCTTGTTTTTCTAAAACTCATGAATAACAGAAATCTAAAGATAAAATTCTCTCCGGAAACAGCTCCTTCCCCTTTTCTTATTTATGCTTCGAAAGATAAAATTAAACCGATTTTCACAAAACCACAAAAAAACGAAATTAAAAGAGCTGCTCGGGAAGTTTCAAACTGGATTGAAACTTTTTCACTTAATAAAAACAGGAGCAGACTCATAATCCTGACTTACGCAATGGGAATCGGAGAAAATACATTTAAAGATTGGCTAAAGGAGCTTAAACACTTAGAAGATATCGAAATTCAAAAAATATGGGAAAAATACCTGATCGACGGTTTTGTCGCTTCACTGGATCCTTCTCTTAGAAAAAGAATCAAAAAACTTTTTCCGGAAAGCTATATCAATTTAGAATGAAACCGCGAATCACACAGTGGATCATTTTGGGACTTCTAATCCTAATGATTTTTCACCCCCTCTTCAATTTCAAGAAAAAAATTTCTCCTTACGGAATTTTATTAATAGACGAGAGCGAATCGATGCGGTGCACAAAAAAAATAGAAGTGGTCGAAACGGATTATACAATAAAAAAGTTTTCTTTCGGAGCGAAAGAAAGCGGAACGGATTTAGCAAAGGCACTACTTGAAGCAGCCGAAACAAACCCCGACGTTAGTTTTATAATTCTATACTCCGATGGTTCCAATACTAAAGGGAAAAATCCAATCAAAACAGCAGATGAAATCGAAATCCCTGTATATTTTATACTTCCCGAATTTACAGAAAAAATCGCCGGAGGATTTATCTCTGTTTACGGACCAAATTCAATAGAAGAAGGTGATTCCGCCAAAATTACCGTATACTACAAAATCCCAAACGCTGCAACATTGGAAATAAACGTCGAAGAAAAAATAAACAAAAAAAATATCAAAAGAGAAGGTATATTAGACTTTTCTTTTTTACCCTCTGCCGGCAAAAAAAATATCCGGCTAAATCTTCTGACCGATAATGATACAATTGATAGAACCAATCTGTCACTCGACGTAAGAAAAAAACGAACATTACTAATAATAAGCGAACCACCGAATTGGAACTACAAATTCATTAAACGTTATTTCGAAGATAAAAACTGGGATGTAAAAACAAACAAAAAAGATAATATTAATTCTCCGCCCTCCCAGAACTTTGACATTATTTGCTTTTTAAACAATCCGGTTAAACATAAAGAATTTACAAAAAACTATCTGGAGGAAGGCGGAAAAATAATCGTTATCAGTTCAGTTGTTTCAAATCTGGATTTCTTACCCGTAATTGCCCCGACTTTAACTAAATATCAGGGAAAACTTCCCGTAAGCTATTACCTGAAACCGGGTGGGATTAGACGAAATTCAAAACCCCTTTCGGCAAACGGGGAAAATCTGGGGTATATAATGCGTTTCGATAAAGGGAACGTTATTCAATTCACCTACCTCGAACTATGGAAACTCGCTTTATCAGCCGGACAATTATATCCCCAAAATATTTTCGAAATACTGCTGAATAAATCACTTAAAGAATTAATAACCGAAGAAACATCTATATATTACTCTAACAAATTACTCGAAGGAGAAGACTTTATCATTAAATTCGAGAAAAACGAAAAAGCGGTTAAAGAATTCCACTGGGACGGACAAAAACTACCATTCAGGGGAGATTCTATAATAATCAATCAGCCTCGTTCAGGTTTACATTATTTTAAGATAAATTTAAAATCTCAAAGCATCGAAGATTCTGTCCTTGTTATAAACGAACCAAAAGACAGAATGGGTTTAGATACGTTTATGCTCAAAGGTATAGCAGCCATTAGCGGCGGTGGCGAATGGAAAAAAGATTTCAACAAAGAAAATTTCGAGGCAAAAGAAAAAGAAATATGGGTAAATCTCCGACACAACTGGTTTTTCATTATTTCTTTATTTCTTCTAATATTCTTCGACTGGTTTTTATGGATGAGAAAAAAAAGTTAATTTTAGAAATATAATTGAAATTTCTTTCCCATCGAACCGTATTTTTTCGCCGTCCTTAAGTTTTATATCTGCTCACACAAATCGATTGCCCCACTACACACCCAAAAAAATATAGCATTTAGACTTACCCAAAACAATCCACGGGGGGGGACCCCCATGCCACAACATATCCCGGTTATCGTCTTTATGGGTAATGCTTTGAAAAATATTTATGACTTTACGATTTAAAACGATTACAACTTTGAACCCTTGACAAACTCGGAAATTTCTTTATTTTTTAATCACTATGAAAGAAACAAAAGAAATGTTGATAGAGAAAGGAATCAAACCTTCCATACAGCGAATTCAGATATACAAATTTCTTATGGAGAACAGGGGGCATCCTACCGCGAAAGATATCTACGAAAAAATATCCGAAAAGATTCCAACGCTTTCCAAGACCACAGTTTACAATAGCATAAAGCTCTTCGCGAATAAAGGATTACTGAATCCAATAAAGACAATAGAAGGGGAAGTCAGGTATGACATCGACACAGGCTTTCATCCTCATTTTCTATGCAGAAAATGCGGTAAAATTTATGATCTCGACAGCACGACAATTTCTGAAGAAAAAAAAGAAATAGACGGTCATCTTATCGAAAAACAACGTATCTGTTATTCCGGTATCTGCAAGAAATGTAGAGAAAAGTTAAATATTTAACCTGCAATAACCTGAAAAAAGGAGGAAGGGAAAATGGATAAATATGAATGCACTTTTTGTGGTTACATATATGACCCGGCAAAGGGAGATCCTGACGGTGGAATTTCTCCGGGTACAGCGTTCGAAGATATTCCTGACGACTGGGTTTGTCCTGTCTGTGGTGTAGGAAAAGAAGATTTTAGAAAAATAGAAGAATAAAAAATCTTAACGGACAATGGATTCTATAGCCCGGCTATCCCCAATACTTCAGGCTTTTCTTGCCACATGTTTCACCTATCTTTTAACCGCGCTGGGAGCGGTAAGTGTTTTTTTTACAAGAGAGATAAGCAAAAAAGTTTTGGATTGGATGTTGGGTTTCACCGCAGGAGTAATGATAGCCGCAAGTTATTGGTCCCTCCTCGCGCCCTCGATAGAAATGAGCAAAGGACAGAGCCTTCCGATGTGGGTACCACCTGCGGTCGGATTTCTTCTGGGCGGTGCGATTTTGAGAGTAATAGATAGAATCCTGCCCCACCTCCATATAGGTTATGAAAGAAGCGAAGCCGAAGGAATAAAAACATCCTGGCAGCGTTCGGTTTTGCTTGTTACCGCCATAACATTACACAACTTTCCCGAGGGTCTCGCTGTAGGCGTAGCTTTTGGAGCAGCGGCGACAGGTATGCCTGGAGCCACACTCGGAGGTGCGATCGCGCTGGCTCTGGGTATAGGCATTCAAAATTTTCCTGAAGGAATAGCTGTTGCAATGCCTTTAAGAAAGGAAGGACTGTCGAGATTAAAAAGTTTTAACATGGGACAGCTATCCGGAACAGTCGAGCCATTAGCAGGCGTTTTAGGAGCCTTTTTTGTCCTGACCGCTCAATCTTTACTCCCATATTTTTTGGCTTTTGCCGCGGGAGCTATGATATTTGTGGTGGTAGAGGAAGTTATCCCGGAATCACAACATGGAGGAAATTCCGATATAGCCACCATGGGAGCTATGATAGGTTTTACGGTTATGATGATATTGGATGTCGCCCTGGGATAAAACAATAAATAGCCGCAGATTTACACGGATAAAATATATTTTTTTATTATATTTAATAAATTGCACAGAGAATCCCTGATAGTATTAAAAACTAACGGAGGTAAAATATGATTAAAAAAGGGGAAAAAGCGCCCAATTTCGAGCTGAAAGACCAGAATGAAAAAAGTATACAGCTCAAAAAGCTTAAAGGCAAAAAAGTTTTACTTTCTTTTCACCCTCTTGCCTGGACCGACGTTTGCGCCAAACAGATGCTGTCTCTTGAAAAAAATAAAGAAAAATTTGAAAAAATTAACACAGTCGCCCTGGGAATAAACGTCGACCCCATTCCTTCAAAAGCCGCCTGGGCAAAAAATTTAAAGATAAAAGGCACTAAATTGCTGTCCGATTTCTGGCCGCACGGAGAAGTTGCGAAAAGATACGGCGTTTTCAGTAAATCTCAAGGATTTTCTTTCAGAGTCAACATCATCGCGGACGAAAAAGGAAAAGTCTCTTTTGTAAAAAAATATAAAATCTCCCAGGTTCCCGACATAAAAGAAATTATTAAGGAACTTTCAAAATGATAGATGTATTAGCCAATTTAATAATACCTTTAGGAATTGCTACTTACTTATCCTTATTTTTAGGGATAATCTCGGGCATCCGAAGATGGAAATTAAAAACACACAAAACAATAGCAACAATAACAATAATACTTGCTTCGCTGCACGCTTCGCTCATCATTTATTTTTACTTATAGTAAACAATGGAGGAAAGAATGAATATTAAGAAGATACTTGTTTTATTTACCATACTTGTTTTTTCTTTTAGAATCTATTCTCATGCTCCCAGAAAAATCGATATGGATTTTAACATTGAAGATAAAATTCTAAATGTTGAAGTTCATCATCCGGTATTAGCTCAGAAAAATCATTATATAGAAAAGATAGAAGTTCATTTGAACGATAAACTTATGATAATTCAGAACTTCAACGCTCAGATTGAGAAAAAGACACAAAAAGCCGTATATTTTATCTTTGAAGCAAAAAAAGATGATATTATAAAGGTAAAAGCTTTCTGCAATAAACACGGGGATAAAACCGTGAGTCTGATAGTTCAGGAAAAAAGTAACAAAAAATAAAGGAGACGCAATGGATGTAAAAGAAACGATAAATAAAAGAAGAGCATATCGTTCGCTGGATCCCATTCAAATTACGGAAGAAACAATAAAAGACCTCGCTGAAAGCGCTTCTCTATCATGTTCATGTTTTAACAAACAGCCCTGGAATTTCGTCTTCGTTCATAACGAAAATAAATTAAAAAAAATGCGTGAAGCCCTTTCGGAAGGTAATAAGTGGGCGTATCATGCGTCAATGATAATAGCGGTATTCAGCAAGGAGGAACTCGACTGCGTGGTAAAAGAAAGGAAATACTTCCTTTTTGACACAGGCATGGCAGTGGGTATGATGATACTCAGGGCTACCGAGCTGGGTCTTGTGGCTCACCCGATAGCCGGTTTCGATGAAGATAAAGCGAAAGAAATACTCAATATACCGCAAGAAATGAGGCTTATTACTCTTATAATCGTGGGTAAACATTCCAATGAGATAAAAATCGAACTGAGTGAAAATATGGCAAAAGGTGAAAAACAAAGACCGCCTCGAAAATCATTCGATGAATTCGCATGGATTGATGAGTTTAAAGGTTGAAGTATTAACAGAGGAAAAAAATCAATGATGCTATTAATTGCTATATCCTTAATATCCGATACGTCCTACGTTAAAAGACAACTTGTTAAATCGGATTCATTGTATTTTGAAAGTCATAAAGATACCTCTCTCTTCGTTGAAGCTGAAGAAATTCTGAATTCTCTTATACTGGACTCGAAAATCTTGATGGACAAAATTCTCTGGAGAAAATCTCATCTTTGTTTCGAAAGAGGATACGCCAGTAAAGAAAACAGTGAAAAGAAAGAATGGTACAAAAGAGGAGAAAAGTTCGCCGAACTGGCGATCCAGAAAAACCCGAAAAATCCAGAAGCCCATTTCTGGTTCGCGACAAACAAGGGAAGTCTGGGAAAACTGAACGGTATTTTAAATTCGCTTTTTATGGTAGACGATTTAAAAAAAGAAGCGCAAAAAGTAATAGAACTTGATTCCACACATGCCGGAGCTCACATGATTCTGGGAGAAGTCTATAAATCCCTCCCGGGTCTTTTCGGAGGGGATAAACAAAAAGCTTTAGAAGAATTTGAAACAGCCATGGAGAAGGATTCTCTATACACAGCTGTGTACTTGAGTCTTGCTAAGATTTACAGGGACAGAGGAAAACAAGAAAAAGCGAAAGCAATACTATATAAATTAATATCATTAGACACATCAAGAGATGTAAGACGTCTTGAACTCTATGACAAAAAAGACGCGGAGAAATTATTAAAGGAACTTAAAGAAGAGTAGTAGAAGTTATTATTTTTTTTCTGTATCCTGAAAGTTACACTTTTTTCGCCGAAATTATCATTACAAACTTTCCCGCTCTCTAAACAAATGTGAAGTGACCTTCTTAAATAAATTTAGAAAACACAATAACCGGGTTGGGCGTTTGGTAATCTTATGACAATCTGTGAAATCTTGTGGTTAGTTTGTCGATAACTCTTGACAAAATCAGAATATTCATAAAATTTACAGGAATGAATAATCAAAAAATATATAATAAAATCATTGAAAAAATAAAAAAATATTTTGAAGAACACAACGATATTAAACGAGCCGTTATAGGACTGAGTGGCGGCATTGATTCAGCTCTTACCTCTTTACTTATAACATACGCAATAGGGAAAGAAAATATCGACTGTATTTTCATGCCGACCGAGTTCACCTCGGAAAGCAGTAAAATAGACGTATATGAGCTTTGTAAGAACCTTCAAATTTCACTAACCGAATTTGACATAACCGATATTTTCAACATTTATATAGAAACACTGGCTAAAAAATTTATAATTAAAGGAATTAATGTACCCGAAGAAAATCTTCAGGCAAGAATTAGAGCAAATTTTTTAATGTACATAGCGAATAGAAAAAATGCTATTGTTATCGCAACAGGAAACAGATCTGAAATTCTTACCGGTTATTGTACTTTATATGGAGATACTGTAGGCGCGATTGCTCCGTTAGGAAGTCTGTACAAAACAGAAGTATATGAACTGGTAGATTGGATTAACAGTAATAAAAACAACGTTATCCCGAAATCCATTATTGAAAAAACCCCTTCAGCCGAATTAAATAAAGATCAAAAAGATGAAGAGGAACTCCTGCCATATAAAATACTTGATTCTATTCTTAAGCTCTATGTGGATGAACACAAAAATAAAGAAGAAATCATAAATGCGGGCTTTAAAAAAGAAGACGTCGAAAAAACCATCAATCTTGTCGAATCGAGTCGCTTTAAACGTATAAAACTCCCGGTTATTATCGAAACAAATTAAACCACACCCACCCCATATTGCAACCACAAGATTACACAGATTAACTCAAGATTTTTTACCCAACCACACAACACCAAAGAATCAGCCACGGATTCACACGGACATACACGGATTTTTTTAGTTTTTGACTAATGAATAGTGCCAACTACTGATGACTAAATTGCTCACGCAAAGACTACAAAAAACACAAAGTTTTATATTTTTTGTTTTTTTCTGCCGTCAGCCGAGACTGTGCCAAAATTATCAATTTCGCTCGTAGGGCACGGCTTTAGCCGTGCTAAGATATTGGCAATCATTTATTTTGCAAACCTAAAGGTTTGCCCTACAATGAAAAACTGGGATTTTGGCACAACGTCAGCCGTCGGCGGTCAGCTGTCAGCCTTTTGCCCGAAGGCCTTTATGATTCCCGTGGCGTTTGAAACACGGTTAATGCATTTACACTTCATCTTTTCGAACCTTCCGAATTTATTCAAACCGATTTTAGCGGAAAGATTGAAAAAAGTATCTATGGTGTAAACACCCCATCGACCGAGCAAATAAGGATTGCCTGTTACTGATGGAGTAGATATAAACGCCTTTTCATATCCGACTCTTTCTGCCAATTTCCATTCACCGGCTCTGATTCTGCCAAACGGATAGGAAAGATATCTAACTCTCTCCCCTATTTTATCGGATATCATTTTAAGAGATTTCTCCATATCTTTTTCTATCAAATCGACCGGACTGCGAGAATAATCGGGATGAAGATGTGAATGTGAACCAATTGTGACGCCATATTTATGCATTTCCTTTATTTTATCCCACGAAAGATGCGTAAACGATTTTCCCAGAGTAATATCCCACTCGTTTTTTCTTCCAGCGTAACCGGAAACCACAAACACAACAGCAGGGATTTTTTCCTCCATAAGTACGGGAAAAGCAAACTCATACAAATCGACAAATCCATCATCAAAAGTAAGCAAAATTCCCGAATCTGTCTTGAAGAACTCACATGGCTTAAGAAATTTAATGCCTTTACCTTTCAAGAATCTTATATGTTTCGCGAAAACATCCGGAAAAACAATCGAACCATAAGGGGAAAAAGTTCTGGCTACATTATGGTAGAGAAGGATCGACTTCATAATAGAAATCCAGAACATCTCTGGCAACCACTTTCCAGGAATATCGGGCAACCGATTTAAGTCCACCTTTAATAAGAGTTTCCCGAAGATTTTTATCCTTCATTAGAGAAATCACTTTGGCGGCTATCTCTTTTGAATTTTCAGAAGAAACGAGCAGTCCGTTAATTCCATTATCAATAACACACCTGTAACCGGGTATATCGGAAGCCACCACGGGAGTTCCTGTCGCCATCGCTTCTAACAAAACAATACCAAAACTTTCACCGCTAATAGCGGGTGAAACAAAAACCGAAGCTTTGTTGAAAATTCCCGGTAAATCCGAAGGAGCGACAAATCCTAAGAAACTGATAGAATCTTTTATCTCCGAAGGGATATTTAACTTCATGTTCTTATAACCACCTCCGGCTATAGTAAGTTTTGCCTTTGGAATCTCTCGTTTTATCTTCGGTAAAGCATCGATCAAAAACTGCAACCCTTTTCTTGGTTCTATTCTTCCTACAAATAAAATCTCATAAAGGTTTTTAATCCCCTCGAAAGCTTTAAACCTGTCTCTGTCGATTCCATTAGGGATTATCCGATATTCGCCGGGAAAGTATTTTTTAATGGAATCCCGAGCGGTTCTTGAAACGGCAATCTTACCGTCGATTTTATCGAAGTAATGCTTTAAATAATTCTTGAAAATTTTAAACAAATTAGAAAATCCAAAAGTCGGATGAAACGTAAATATGTTGGTTTTTGCGGATACTTTAAGCGAAAGAAGGGGTAAAGTAGGAGCGATTGTGCCGTGAATATGAACAACATCATAACCATTTAAAATTCTTGAAAGCTCACATAAATCGAACCAGCTGGTTATTCTGGCATTTGACTGATTCATAGGAATAACAATCGATTTTCCTTTTCGGATGACTCTTCTTTCGTCGGGTTTTAAATCCCCTTCTATATCAGCCGTGAGTACAGCAACTTTATGACCCATTTTTTCAAATTCGTTCGCGAGATGGTATATATGTTCGGCAACACCTCCGATGTGGGGGTAATAAACGTCTGATACGAAAAGAACTCTCATTCCCAGATTCTCTGGAAAACAAACCATTGAAAAGGATACATTCTAATACCCCTTTCCATTAAACTGACAACTTCTTCCAACAATTCATCTTTTGAATCAAATTTTTCAGGATATATGGGCTCAAAAAGGACACCCGAATATCGCCTTGAATCAGAACTCAACCCCAACACTCCTACCATAATAGGCGCGCCTGTTTTCCTGGAAAGGAAAGCTATTCCTTTTGGAATAGAAGCTTTGCGACCGAAAAAATCTATTCTAATTCCAGAGTTCAAAATATCTCTATCCCCGATTAAAACTATAATCTTATTTTTCTTTAAAGCTCTTATTAATTTAAAAGGTAATTTTCTGTCTTCGAGAGGAAGCAACCTGTTTCCGAAATGTCCTCTATATCGGTTATAAAATCTAAAAAAATCCATGCCGGGTCCCGCTGTTTCCGCGACAGAGTATAGAGGAAGCCCCAAACTTGTCAAATAAATGCCAGCCAATTCCATACCTCCAATGTGAGGGGAAACAAGAATTACGCCTTTACCCTTATTCAGCTCGCGAGCAAAATAATCGATGCCTTTAACTTTTATCATTGATTGTATATAAGATTTGGTCATGTTTGGAATGTTTAGAATATCACCATATATTCTAATAAAATTGACAAAGACCCTTTTCATATCTTTCCTATCCGCCCTGCCAAGAACCGTGGTCAAATTTTCCCTTACAATTCTCCTTCTTTCTCCGGCAAAATAAAACCACAAAACGCCAAAAACTTTAGCCAGAAACTCACGAAAAAAATCGGGAGCAAAACGTAAAAACTGAGTCATAAAGAGCATAAAGGTTCTTTTCATAATCAATAATCTGTTGAACCAAACCCTCCGTTCTCCCTTTTTGTGGAATCAAGTTCGTCCTTCTCTAAAAGAACAACCTTTTCCACTCTTGCAAAAACTAACTGTGCAATTCTGTTCCCTTTCTTAATCTCAAAATCTTCTTTTCCAAAATTAAAAAGAATAACTTTGACCTCACCCCTATAATCGGAATCTATAGTTCCCGGAGAATTTAAAACGCCAATTCCGAACTTCGCCGCCAGACCGCTTCTGGCTCTGACTTCTCCCTCGTATCCGGGAGGTATTTCAAAAGCTATTCCGGTAGGGATCATTCTGAAATCACCTTTAGGCAGAATACAATTCTCAGAAGAATACAGATCAAGACCCGAGCTGCCATCAGTCTGATACGATGGGAGCGGCAATTCCTCATCCAGTCTCTTAACCCGTATCTTTAAAAACATATCGATTAATGCCTTATTATCTCACCTCTAATCCCAGATACTGATTAAGCGCATCCTGAAGTATATCGAGACCTTCTTCAAGAATTTCAGGATTGAGAAAACGATAATCGATTAAAATTTCACCTTCATCTTCATATTGATCAGAATGAAAAAAAATTGAGGGTGCGACAAAAACCGTTCTATTGTCCCTATTATATTCGCAAAGTAACCATTCAACAAATGTATCGGCACTCGGGACTGGAAATTTCAAAAAAACCGAAGAAATACTCTTGGAATACGCAACAGAAACATCGTTTCTATTGCCAATAAATTCATGAATTATATTTTTATTCTGTTCTATCTCTTCCAACCTGTTATGTATCATTTTAGAAGAGTTTTCAAGAAAATAATCGATCAAGGCAAGATCATAGGACGTTGCTTTAAATAAATCATTCGCGATTAATTCGATTTTAGAAGATAAGGTCTCATGAAAAATAACCATGGTCAAATCACCCAGTGAAAAATCTCTTAAAAAATTATTAATCCTGATTACTCTTTCATTGTTTATAGAAATATCTTTAAGGAAAACAAAATCTTTCGTACCCTTTACCAGATGAGCAAGCGATTCATCGAGAGCTAAAAATAACTGGTAATTTCTGGAAATGAAAAGCAGTCTTTCCAGACTCTCTTTCGGATAAAGAACACTCCCGGAAAACCCGGGTTCTGAAAAATAAAGCAACTTCGTTCGAGGCGTCAAAGAATCTTCCACATCTCTCCTCAAGGGAATATCAAAATCATCCGCCGAATTTGTCTCTATTATTTTTGCACTCAACGAAAGGAGATCGGTATATTGTTTAATAAAATATGGAATCGGAGCGGGGGTTAATATCTCATCACCAATATCGGCGGTGGTAAAAAAAAGAAGGTAATATGCGGAAAATCGGTTAGGAAGAATTATTAATTTATACTCATCGGATATACCCAGATACGATTTTAGCCGGTTTATAACATCCTCCTTTGTCAGAGTCTTTACATCACTCAAATGAGGAATATTTATAGGATCAACAGAAAATAGATTTATAATCTGCACATCACGATTTATAAAATATGAAAATCTTTCTTTATAAGAATTAAACAAAAAAGAGTCGTATAAAGAAAATCTCCTCGAATTATAAATATCACCAATAGACATTATCTTCTTCTCCCAAAATCGTGAGAACAAATTTTTCCGGCTTCAGATAATTCTTCGCTATCATAATTATTTTTTCCATCGATACATCTTCTATCTTTTTTAAAAGATCGGGTATACTGGAACGTTCACCCTTACATATTTCTTCCTTTACGTTCCTCTCCATTCTGTTACCACTGTTTTCCAGAGAAATAACTACATTCCCTTTCAGCCTTTCTTTCGCAGCCACCGTCTCTTCTTCTTTAAAATCCAGTGAACTCAACAAATCCCGTGTCGCGTTTAGAGCATCTCGCAACCTTCTTTCATCGGTGGAAAAATAAATTCCGAAAATTCCCGAGTCGCTAAAAAATTCATTAAAGGTTGATACTTCATAAACATAACTTAAATCCTGACGCAATTTTTGAAATAAAAGAGAACTCATACCCGACCCGAGAATCGTTCCGGCAACAAGAAGGGCAAATTTCATTTCATGATTGTAAGAAAAAGACGGAAACGAAAGAGCAACGTATTTATGATTCAAATCCGGTTTGGCGATAGTTTTTATTCTTTTGCTTCTTATCGCGGGAAACTCTCTCTTTAAAAGCCCACCTCTTTTTCTGATAATTTTTTTGTTGACCAGATCACACAATCCATCATGATTGACCTTACCAACAGCGGAAACAAATATGCGTTCTACTGTCCAGCTACTGTCCCAGAACTCCATTACATCCTCAGCCCTTATATTATTTACAGATTTGGCATCACCCATAATCAACCTTGCCAGAGGATGGGCGTCACCGAAGGTACTCTTAAAAGCATGGTCAAAAAGCAAACTTTCAGGAGAATCATTAAACATCTTTATTTCCTGTAGAATGACTGCCCTTTCCGCTTCCAGTGCTTTTTCGGAAAACTCGGGATTCTCTACCAAATCGGCAAGTATATCAAAAGCGAGATCCACTTCTTCGGGAAGAACATGAACATAAAGAGAAGTCCACTCCCGGGAAGTCGAAGCGTTTAAATATCCTCCTTTCGACTCTATAGCGAGAGAGATTTCTCTTTCGCTGCGATTTTTGGTACCTTTAAAAACAGAATGCTCGGTAAAATGAGATATTCCCGTTTTTTTTTCATCCTCATCTCTCGAACCCACGTTTATGTAAACACCAATAATAACCGAGTAGGCTGAGGGTATAAATTCGGAACAAACTGTTACACCGGAAGGTAAAACGCTTTTTCTATAATTATCCATCAACCATAACCTATTCTAACAAACAACCTCATTTTACCAACTATAATAACGCGCTTATCAATATATGTCAATGGGAAATTTGGATTACAAAAATCAAAAAGATCTTTAAAACTTATACTTATTTTATTATATTTTTAAAAATTTTTCTATGTTTTTTAACAAGCAAACTCGTAGACCAATTACAAACCACTTTTTCTCTCGCTTTTTCGCCTTTCTCCTTCAATAAACCAACATCTTTAAGTGCCGTATCTATCTTTTTCGCTATATCAACCGGATTTGCCGGCTCCATCAAAAAACCCACTTCTTCGTCGATTATTTCAGGCAATCCCCCTACTCTGCTGGCTGCGATAGCTTTTCCGCAAGCCATCGATTCAAGAGCAGCAATAGAAGTCGCTTCCATAAGCGAGGGTATGACAACTAAATCTCCTGACGCAATTACCCCTGGCATTTCTTCGTAAGGTACAGTCCCCAAAAGTTTTACTCTTTCGCTTAATTTAAGTTGTTTTAATCTTTCCTTTATATTTGTCTTTAAAGGACCATCACCTGCGATTATTAATTTAACATTATGCTTTGAACAAATTTTCGGCATCGCTTCTATTAAAAATTGCACTCCATTTTTTTTGACCAGACGCCTGGGACAAATCAGTATCAATTCTCCCTTTTCTCTATTGATATCTGGTTTGATTTCAGGAGAAAACTTTTCGGTATCCACGGGATTAATTAAAGCTTCAATTTTTTTATTCGGTATCAATTTTTCTCCAATTTTTTGTATTTCTTTACTTGCGGCAAAAACGAAATCCGCCCCATTTACTCCCCACTTCAAATATGGTTTAAAAATAAATTTCTTTGAAACTTTTATGAAATGCGAACTGTGTAAAGTCAAAACAAAGGGTTTTTTTTGGAAAATTTTCGCGAACATACCCGGCATTATTGAAGCAATATCATGTCCATGAATAATATCCGCTTTTTTTGATCTCCTCAGAAAGGCTAAAAGAGAAAAAACTGTGGTTAAAATCCAGCCTATTAAATTCCTTCCAAAAAAAGGTGTTCTGATTATTAAAATACCATCGTAAATCTCCACTTTTTGCGATTTTAACGAATTGGAAGTAACAACTTCGACTTTATCACCTTCTCTTATAAAACCCCGCGCAAGATTCAGCATATGCGTTTCCATCCCCCCCACCTCGGGATAAAAATACATTCCGTTAAAAAGAATACGCATTAAGATATTACACCTTTTTGAGAAACGCGGTTATCGCTTTTAAAATTCTTCCGCTCGCCTTACCATCTCCATAAGGATTTTTACCTTTTATCATTTTCTTTCTTTCTGTTTCATCATCAAGCAATAAATTAACTTCTTCAATTATTTTCTCTTTTTCGACCCCTAAGAGTTTCGCAACGCCAGCTTCAATCCCTTCTGGCCGTTCAGTTTTATTTCTCAAAACAAGGACGGGAACCTTGAATGAAGGTGCCTCTTCCTGAATACCTCCGGAATCTGTCAGAACCAGATAGGATTTTGACAAAAGAAAAACCAGGTTTTTATAGCTAACCGGTTCGATCAACTTCACATTGGGCAAATTTCCGAGGATTTTCTCGGCAGGTTTTTTAACATTCGGATTGGGATGTACAGGATACACTATAAAAATATCTTTTCTTTCAGCTATTTTACGTACAGCCTGAAAGATATTTTCGATGGATTTTCCGAAACTTTCCCTCCTGTGACAGGTAAAAAGAATTAATTTCTTATCAGCAGGTATTAATTGCTCGATTTTTTTCTCCGGAACAGTGTTATTTATAACCCACTTTAGGGAATCGATTCCCGTGTTGCCGGTTATATATATCTTACTTTTATCTACACCGCATTTAAGCAAATTATTCTTCGACCACTCTGTAGGAGGAAAAAGTAAATCGCTGATATCATCGATAAAAACTCTATTTAATTCCTCCGGAAACGGTTGATACTTATCGAAAGTCCGAAGACCCGCTTCGATATGCCCGACAGGGATTTTCTTATAAAAAGCGCAGAGAGCGGCGGCAAAGCTCGTAGTTGTATCGCCCTGGACCAATAAAAGATTCAATTTATGTTCACCCAGAACGTCTTCCATGTTTTTAATTAAGCCTCTGGTAATATAAAATAGATCCTGATTTTCCTTCATCAAATCGAAATCTACGTTTACATCTAAATTAAATAACCGTATAACCTGATCCAATAACTTCCTATGTTGGGCGCTTGCGATAATAAACGGTTCGAAATCCGTCGACTCTTTTAAAGCCAGAGCGACGGGCGCCATTTTTATCGCGTCCGGTCTTGTCCCGAATAATAAACCTATTTTCTTCACAGGTTAACGCCTCTTATCCTTAAAACAAAAAACTAAAGCGATTAAAAATGTTAAAAAACCAATTAAACTTAATAAAGAAGCAATGTTAAAAACCCCGGACTCGTAAACGAACCTGATTTTATGCTCTCCCTTCGGAACAAAAACCCCGTAGAAAATATAATTAGCTCTATATATTTCTTGCTTTTTTCCGTCTATATAACATTTCCAATCAGGATGATAATTTTCCCGGACAGCCAGAAATGCAGTTTTACCTGTTTTAACATTAAGAACTTTTTCATTTAGAATATTTTTTATAATATCGAGCTCACCTATATCTCTTGAAATAGAAATTTCCGCCTCTTCTTCCAGAAGGGCAATTTCGTTAGGCTTAAATCCATGTAATAAAATTCTGTTTAGAACTTCTCCGGCGTTATCAACTACCGAATAATCATATATAAGAGAAAACCTCGGTAAAAAATTTCCGTTTTCTAAAACCTGATATTTCCTTCCCAAAAACACTACTTTAAAGTTTGAATAAAATTTATTATATTCACGGATAACTCCTCGTGTCCTATCGTCATATCCGGATAAATCCTCCGGCAAACGGGGGCCTATTATATATTTCACGTTTAACATAGATAAAAGATGAGGGTATCTAAGTAAATTTTCCGGATTAAACATAACACTCACACCAGCACCTATAAATTGCTGGTATCGTTCCGGAGGATTAGGACCGTACCCGCCAACATTATCAATTTTATGGAATTGAAAATACGAATTCTGGGATCTTCCTTCATAATTGAAGGGAAATACTCTAAATAGATTTTTCTTGCTTTTGATAAACTTCGTAACATCATCAGCTGCATAATATTCCTCAGGTCTCGACACCGAGGAGAGATATTTCTTATCAATAGACCAGAGATCGATCAATAATAAAAGCGCCATCGCCGAAAAAGCGACTTGAGAATTGATTTTCTTTTTCAAAAAAGCGAGTATTAAAGCTCCATTTAAAACAAAAAACAAAAGAGATATCCACAAACTTTTTTTAAAGTTCGGAAAATTCTTCTGCATAAGATAGATTTTTTGCTGGATATTATATCGGGTTAATGAACCACTCCAGGCAGCTACAAAATGACTTTTCATCCAATCCAGTATGCTACTATCGCCAAGAGTTACTATTATAGCTCCTATAAACATCAAACCTGCAAATATATACAAATAAAGATTCGCGTTTTCTTTATCTTTCTTAATTTTACTTTTCTTTATCTCCAGCAATGCTTCCGCTCCAAACCCCGCAAGAACAGAAATTGCGAAACTAACAAGGTAAAAAAACATCGAAGGACCTCTGAATTTCTTCGCCATGGGAACGAGGTAATAGTAAACTTTGAAAAGAGGGGTATTCTTCCCAAGAGCCAGAATCAAAGAAATTACTGTAAAACAAATAAAATATTTAATTAAACGCTTCTGATTCTTATAAAAAAATGCGAAACCCAGAAGTATAAGAGATAGCATACCCAAATATCTGGAATCAAGTTTGAAAAAATTTTCCCCCCAATAATTGTCTAAAATACCCGAAAAATGGGGGGCAATAAGATTTAAAAGTTCCGAAGTCGGAACGGACCATGAAGTCGAATATCCATAACCTCGTGTAACTCCTCGTGCCCCGTAACCTAAAGATAAAGCCGGCGGTAACAATTTAATTGCAAACACAAAGATCAAGATAATTATTCCGGCTGAAAAGAAACCACCGATCCTCACCGAATCTGCTTTGCCGAGTTCTTTTCTTCTATGAAAAAGTTCAAAAATAAAATAAGATAGAACACCTATCATACCCCAGTAACAAATTTGAGTATGCCCCGCAAGCAGAAACAACCCCGTTATACCTCCAAAAATTACAAAATCTTTAATTTTTTTAGTTTCAAAAGCTCTATGCAAAAACAGAAACGAATAAGGGAGAAAGACAGCGCCAATCATTCTTCCAAGATGACCCGCATGGGTAGTAGTTATAAGCTGACCTGAAAACATAAATATAACCGCGCCAAGAAAAGCGGCAAATTTTGATATCTTATACTCTTGTAACAGCAAAAATATCCCTAACCCAGCAAGGAATATATGCAAAACGAATAAAAGGGTCCAGCCGAAATGTACGGGGAAAACAAAATATAAGAGATATGGCGGGTAAACCATTGCTCCCCCTCCTCCGGAACTCATGAGAGGGTGTCCGCTAAAGTTATAAGTGTCCCACATCGGAAAACGCCAATGTGACTTCATATATTCTGTTAGAGAAACCTGGTATGTATAACCCGAAAGAAGCCAATCCGAACCGTACATCATTTTAGACGGTGTTAAAAGCGGAACAAAATACACCATGGATAGAACCAGAATAATCAATATTAAAAGACTATTTAATCGCTTTTTATTCAGAAAAATATTCTTAGTCATTCATACCTCCTTCCTCCCTAAAATTACTTTCTCTTAGACTTTTCGGAATCCAATAAAAATCTTTTTATCTTTAATAAGGCGAACAAAACTTAATAAAAAAACGGTATGTTGTCAAGTATATCCAATTAAATAAAAAGAAAAAAAATACAAAATACCTTGTTTTTTTAATAAAAACCAATATTCTTTCTGAAAACACAATGAGTCAAGGAGTAAGGAAGGGTTCAATTTATGCTTTAATAGGACAGGGGTCAGCCGGCGTTTTTTTGGCATTATTCGATGTTTTTGCCGGGAGATGGCTTAGTGTAGAACAATACGGTCTCTTAAAAGTTTTGTATGACTTGATTTTTTTCTCAACTATAATAGTTACCGCAGGGGTAATGGAAAATCTATCAAGAAACATTGCTCACTTTGAAACTCGAAAAGAGAATAAAAGTATCGAACAAACAATTCAGTCTTCTTTAATAATATCTCTTATTACACTAATATTACTCATCGGCTTAATACTTCTCTTCAGAAACTGGTTCACAAGCAAATTTTTCAATTCGCAAAGCATAATGCTTATTCAATTCATTTCTGGGATAAGTATCCTATCTATTTATTACTTCCACCAGGGGATATTCCTGGGATACAGAAAATTTCACATTTTTTCTTTCGGAATCGGTGCTAAAGAATTTCTAACTTTAGCTTTTCTATATACAATCATTAAAATATGTAACAAAACCGCTTTAGCAGCCGGATGGAGCTTTATAATCTCTCCCTTATTGATAATCTTCGTTTTAGCTACCATATTTTTAAACTCAAGAATAAACATTAAATGGTCTGAGATTTTTAAGATTTTTAAAAAAAACGATACTTTTACTGATACATTGAAATTTGTATTGATCACTGAAACTATATTTATAATGAATCAATGTATACTTCGAATGGGACCACCGATTCTAAAAATGATAGCAACGGACAGCCCGGATTACTACGCCGGTATTTACAGCGCTATAACTATGCCATTAAAGCTTACACGAACAATTCTTATCGCTCTTTGTACCGGATTACTTCCCAATTTAACAAAAGCATATTCTCAAGGAGATAAGAAAAAGATTGAAAGATACATCCATAAAAGTATAAGTATCTTCGTGTTAATAACAATTTTAATAACATCTACCTATTTTTTCTTTGGTCCGCAAATAATCAATTTAATTTACGGAAAAGAATTTTTAGTTCAAAGAGATCAGACAACCTTACTGGCTTTTGCAATGTCGTTTTTCTATATAGGAACTTTAATGGCTCATATAATGATAGCAAGAGGAACCCCAAGAATCTCAGCAATTTCTCTTTTCATTGGCTTGTCGTTTATGGTAGCAACGATTGCTCTGCTAAAAAATAAACTCCCACCCATAAATTTGATAGGTGTTGCCTTATTAATATGCAATTCCATCTACTTTTTTCTGCAGAGTATATATTTATTAGCCACAAGAATCAGAAAAACAAAATGAATCATATTACAATAATAAAAAACTATTCTTTTTCTCTTCTTAAAATTATATTAAAATAACCTCCCAAAAATCCAATTTTCGTTTCACAAAATTTCTTTTCCAGATAAATCAAAATCTTTGACAGAATAGGAATTTTAAGAAGAAAACCAAAAAGGACAAAAATTCTAATACCTCTAAATGATTCAAATCTTATATCAGACGGAATAATCTGTTTTAAATCCCAATAGCTGTAGAAATGCTGATAAACATGTGGGTAAAAAATTTTATTTATCAAAAACTTAAAACTTAAAGGATTATAAAACTCTAAGATTAATACACCTTCTTTCTTAGTAACTCTCGAAATCTCCGATATCGCTCTTTTAATTTCAGGGACATGAGATAAGACTTTAAATGAATAGGTAACATCGAATGTTTCATCTTCAAAAGGTAAACTTAAAACGTCTCCCTGTAAAACCGTTAAACCTTTAGAATCGGCTATTTTTAACATCTCATAAGAAAGGTCGAAACCAATTCCCATTTCAGCAAATTTCCTTATTTTCTCAAGAATCAGACCGGTCCCACATCCGATTTCTAAAACCTTCTTATTTTTACAGTATTTAAGTACTATTCCCGTTTCCATATTATTGATAAAATCAAAATATTTGCGAGTTCTATCTTTATCGTACCTGGAACTAAAAAGATCATAATGTCTTTTAATTTCCTCTCGCACTCAAAACCTCCTCTATAATATTGCTTATTCTTTTTACAACTTTTTTTATTGAATATTCCTCAGAAATTTCTTTTGATCTTCTTCCCATTATTTCGCGTTTTTTTTCGTCCTCAACAAGTAATTTCAGGTAATGTACAAGATCATCATTTCTATCGAATATAAATCCATTGTATTTATGCCTCACAATTGGAGTAAGAGTAATATTATTCGAAGCAATTATGGGCTTTCCAAGACTTATTCCTTCAAGACACGAGAGCGAAAGTCCCAAAATAGAAGCCGCATCTCGAAAAGGAAAAACAAGAATATCACAAGAATTAATATAACTTATAACTTCACGAAAATATCCATTAATATATACATCTTTTCTCCCTCCCGCCAATTCTTTAAGTTTTTCCGTAAGAGGTCCCTCACCCGCCATAAAAAGCTCACAGTTCTCAAGATCAAGCTTCAAAAAAGCCTCCAATAATCTATCCACTCCTTTTGCTTTATTTAAATGCCCAAAATAGCCTATCCTTACAATCCCTTTTTTCTTTATAGAAGAAGGTTTTTTCAGCCTTGCCGGATCAATTCCTACCGGGACATATATCGCCTTTTCAAACAACCGTTTCAAAATTTTATCTTTAATAAAGGGGTTAGAAAACCAAAAACCTGCACATATTCTATTAAAAAACCAGGTCAGAGAAATCTTAGGTGACTTTGTTATACTATGTTGATAAATAATTATAGGTATCGAAGGATTTATTAATTTCACAAATAATGTAACGAATAATAGAATCTCAGGATATTTGATACCTGATCCTAAAATTATTAAATCAGGTTGTAATCTCTTCAACACATACGCACTTTTAAGTCTAAATGGTTTTCCGACACGTCTTAATCTATAATCGGTTAAATCCTCTATACTTTTCAAACCTTTTGAATATTTCCAAGAAATAACTTCTAAATCAAATTTTTGAGCAAGGTTATTACTCAAATCGTATGCAAAATTCATTATACCTGAGTGACGTTGCATCGGAAAAAAATATTTATTTATATAAACGACTCTCATATTAATTCACTCGGAAAAGTTTAAAGGTTTTTTACCCCCTGTTAGTAATCTATAAAAATAGCCAAAAGTTTCTGTAAAGTTAATAATGTACTTAAAATTGTCAAGCTTCAGCCAAAAGCCGATATCAAGTATACTAATATCGGGTAATATGATCGAATCCGCACAAATTAACATATTGAGAGTCTTTCCGGTTTCGCGGTAGAACCTTACGGATGGCGACCGTTATCGAAGGTTAACCGGATTTTCTGATGGTAAATACATTTATGTGGCGAAACGGGAAAGCAATAAGTTTTGGCAATCTTAACAACCAAGAACCTCTTTATTGAAAAGATACTACAAACACCAAGTATAGAAATTTCACTTGACAGAATATATAAATTGTATAACATAAAAAAAA
>CAZSEX010000011.1:0-49368 GCA_964606065.1 uncultured bacterium
AATCAACTACGCGAAAAACCGTATTGATAAGGTAGGTTTATAATAGTAAGTAGAGGTTGACTGCAAAATGAATGAATGTGGGGACGGTGCTTGACACCGTGACATTATATGATATATTAGATTGTTATGAGAAGGGCGAGAGTGACATATCAGGGCGCGTATCATCATATAATGAACAGAGGTATCAGTGGTATCGATATATTTTCGGATATGGAGCTAAGAGATAATTTTAGAAAACTTTTGGGGGAGAAATCCAGGAAATTAAAAATAAGATTGCTTGCGTATTGTTTAATGAATAATCATTATCATCTGGTTCTACAAAACAGTTCAAATAAGTTATCGGAGTTCATGAAAGAGTTAAACGGACATTTTGGTATAATTTACAGTAAAACGACAGGTAATAAGGGATATGTATTTCAAGGCAGATATAAATCCACTTTAATCCAGGAAGGCGCTTATCTGCGGATGGCAATAGCATATGTTCTTTTGAATCCCCTTAGAGCGGGAATCGTAGATGATCCTTATAAGTATAAATGGTCCAGTATAACAGATTATCACTCAACAGGAGATAGTATTATAGACAAAGAGTTTGTGGAAGAGTTATTTCAGGGTAGGGAAGTTTTTAATAAATTTTTAGAGGATTGGTCGGGTAAGGATATTCCTGTCAGAAATACCCGATTCGGTAAACTAATATGCGATGAAGGGCACATCGATAAAGCAATTCGGAGATTCGACAGAAGGGGCAAAAATAAAGAAACAAAGAGAAGAAGAAAAAACGACTATATTCTCCAACCCTCGGAAAAGGTAATCGAGGAATTTGAAGAGAAGAAGGAAATAAAAATACCCCAAATAGATGTAAATTCATTAGAAGGTAAGAAACTCAGATCGGAACTACTCGTATACCTCAAAGACAAAGCCGGACTCAAATACAGTAAAATCATAGAATACCCGTTATTTCAAACTCTCAAGTTATCCTCCCTAGGGATAACATACAAAAGAGCAAAAAAGAGGTTACAAAGGGAGGGCTAATGTCACAGTGTCAAGCACCGTCCCTCTATACTTTTTTCATATGCGAATTATAGTAAGGTTAATCCATTTTCGCAATGATACATGATAAACAATTTTTACTTGACAAACTTACTGTAATATCTTATATTTTTTATGATTTAGTTTACTTAACATTCACGATTTGAGATATACTTAGAAAGGAGGTGTCAGATGAAAAAGATATATATTTTAATTACTGTTAATTTTGCTTTAGGATTAGGCGGTCATATTGGAGCATTTGATCTAAGAGCCAATTCTGTAATCTTATACTATAGCTATGATAAAACCTTTCCCCTTGATTATGTTTCTTCTCTAATAACTGAAGATGTGTTTTCAATAAGAATCAAAAGTATGGACAGAAATCTTGCGGGGATTGTCTCCGACACAATAGCCGATATGTTCTGGAACCCGGCAAGGTTGCCTTTAAAGAGTTTTATTTCATATCGAATTCCAAATAGATTAATTACATCTTTTCCGGGACCCTTTGGAAGCAGAGGGGGAATATTATTAGAAGGAAGTTATAATACGTCAGAAAGCGAATATATATATCCCGTGCCATCTGACAGCTACATTTATACAGACTATCTAAGGAATAGAAGCTACAGCTATTCTCGTAATACGTACAATGGAGCTTTACTGGGAGCTAAACAAATTACGCCTAACACAAGTATAGGATTTAGATTCGATTATTTATTACAACCTTATAACAATAATAGAAACGATGTATTAAGATATACACGTGAGAGGGTTCCGGATAATAATTATAAGTACTTATATGTTAGAGAAAATGTTGACGAATACACTATGGGAGATACTCTATCTTCATGCTCCTTTAGCATTGGAACAGTTTCCTCTATCTGGAATTCGGATATTGAAATTGTTCTTGGATTCGCAAACAACAAAACAGCAGGTTCAATCCAAGATACGCTGGCAGATATTTATCATGATGAAAGAACATATACATCTGACAATGACAGCGTAATTGCTATCGATATATACAACGGTGAAGAGAAGCAGATGTTAGATCAATACGATTTTTTTAATCCTAAATTTTGGACTTTGGGGTTCCGATTTTCTAAGGGCGTTACACCTACTTCAACTTTTCGAACAGTAGCTACCATTTATAGGGGGGCCGGAGATTCCGAGAGAAGGCGAGAGGATCGAGATTATTATTGTCGAGATAACTATTATAGTTATACAAATCCTGACACTTCCTATTTCAGAAGTGATACATCTGAAGCCGAAAATGGAGTTGAGTATATACTCGAGGGTGATACACGCGTTCTAGGTGGGTTTCTATCTTCAGGTCAGGAATTCAATTTTTCTCCCAAAATTTCTTTAGGAGTTGGAATCAAAGTTTCGTACGAAAAAAGCGAAATCAGACTCGAAGGAACAAAATATGAAACTGAAGATACGTTGACTTCACAATCTTTCACGGATGAGGTGGGTATTGAAAGAAAAGCCTATATATATTTTCCTTTAGGTATGGAATACAAACCCATCCCTGAAATTGCACTGAGAGCCGGTTTTAGAATTCATGGCTCCTATGAATTTTCAGAAGATAAAACCAATGGAAAAACCTTCAGAAGTAAATATTTGAATGGGCCTTCCTATGACATCAATATAGGAGCCGGACTTAATTGGGAACGATTCAACTTTGATATCTATACACAAAATATTTCAGCAATCGAATCATGGGATATTGAAGGATGTTATAATTTTTGATAAAAATATTAGCAGTTTAAGAACACATACAGTATGGTGGTTTTTATTTCAATCTTCCTCTTGAAAGAGAAACTCTTTCAATTTTTCTACACCCTCTTCGTTTTTAAAAGAAACGGGAAAAACTGGGTGCGAAGTGACAAAAATTTTTTTTGCTTTGGATTTATCTGTTTTTGTTAACACATATGCGATCTTTCTCTCTGGGTCTATTTCGAAATAATCTTCAATCTCTTTGATTATTGGCTCTATTTTAGCTATCTCATAAAGCTGTGTACTGTCAAGAACTATTAATAGAGTTTGCACTCTCCTCAAGAGTATGTTAATCTCTGCAGCTGCTTCTGGGGTTAAAGGTGGAGTATCCAGAAAAACATATCTTGAGAAATTATGCGCATAAGTCCACAAATTGGGTTTTTTCGTAGAAAAAGGATAACTGGCTATTCTGGGCGAGTTTCCTGTAACACAGGCTACCAAGGAAGACTTCCCGGAATTAGGCGGGCCTATTACAGCGATATCCACTTTAGGGCTGAATGTCAGGTTAAGAGTTATAATAGAGCCTTCCTTGCCTTTTGTTGCAATTCTCGGTGCCTGGTTGGTGGAAGTTGCAAAATTTATATTACCTTTTCCTCCTATTCCTCCCTCAGCAACTTTGATTTTTTCCCCGGTTGATACCAGATCTGAAATAATTTTTTTTCCGTTTTCTTCGAAAACGGTAGTTCCCGGCGGAACAAATATTGTCAAGTCTTTGCCGTTTTTTCCGTGTCTTTTATTTTTCCCGCCTGACTCTCCGTCGCCTGCTTTTAAAAGATTATCTTTACGAAGATGTTTTAGAGAATAATATTCTTCTGAAGCCTGGAAATAAACATCCCCTCCTTTACCGCCATCTCCTCCGTTGGGACCTCCTTTTGGCTGTTTAGGCAAATGACTAAAACTCACCAACCCATCTCCTCCTTTCCCACCCTTTACTTCTATTGTTAATTGGTATGAATTTATTTTAATTGCTCCCGGTTATAACTCTTCGCCAAACGTTCCTTTAATTTTTTACCGATTTCAAGGGGAACAAACTCTGATATATCACCGTCAAGAAGGGCAATTTCCTTTAAGGCGCTCGAAGAAAGAAAAATATATTTTTCATCCGGAAACAAATATATTATCTCTACATCCATAGAGAGTTTTCTGTTCATCATTCCCCATTGAAATTCGTACTCAAAATCAGAAAGAGCTCTCATTCCTCTAACGATTGCGTCCGCTTTGTTCTTTTTGACATAATCTGCCAGAAGACCCTGCCAAACATGGACTTTAACATTTGGTATGTCTTCTGTCGCCATTTCGCACAGCTCTTTTCGTTCCTCTGCGGAGAAAAGAAAATCCTTAGCATAATGCTGAGCCACAACTATTGTCAAATGATCAAAGATTTTTAGAGCTCTTTTAACTATATCTATATGACCGTTTGTAATTGGGTCGAATGTTCCGGGATATATTGCGTTTTTCATCTTGTTAAGAAAGCGAGCGCCGTATCGCCATAGACTTTGCTTTTGAAAATTTTAAATCCATTATAATCTAACTCCTCGTCCGACGCTCTTTCAATAATTATTGTAGAGTCTTTTTTTAATACAGCGTCGATTTTTTTTAAAGTTTTCATTACTAATTCTTTCTTATATGGAGGATCCATAAAAACGAAATCGAATGTGCTTTCGAAATTCTCCAGGGCAGCAGAGACAGATTTATTTATAATTTCGCCTTCAAGTCTGGTTTTATCTAAATTTCTTTTTATATAGCTTGCCGCTTTTCTCGATCTTTCCACAAATACAACCTTAGCCGCCCCTCTGGATAGGGCTTCGATACCGACAGCTCCCGAACCCGCGAATAAATCCAGAAAAGACTTTCCTTCTACGTCTATCATAGAAAAAAGAGCTTCCCTTACTTTTCCTCTGGTGGGTCTTATATTATCGGGAGCGAAAACTTTATGCCCCTTCGCAATCCCACCTATTATATTCATTTTAACTTTCTCCTGATTTTACTAATAATATAGAAACGTTTCTCCTAATTGCAAGCCGTCTTTAAGAAAATCGCACATGTAGAACATGTAGTTCTTATAGAGGTTAAAAAGCAAACTACAAATTCTACATGTGAAAAGTTTGGTTATCTGGGGTTGGGGAAAACAAAATATATTTTCTCTGTGCTCTCTGTGTGTTTGTTTTCTCTGTGTGCTCTGTGGTTAAATTCTTTTATTCTCCGAAAAAGAAATCGATTTCTCTTTCAGCGGATTTAACAGAATCCGAAGCGTGAACGCTGTTTTGAGGCGTTCCGAGCCCAAAATCTGCCCGAATTGTATTCTTTTCTGCTTTTTTAGGGTCTGTTGCACCGACTAAACTTCTTAAAGTAGTTATTGCGTTTTTTCCTTCCAGTTTTAAAGCAACCACATTTTTGTCTGCCATGTATTTAATAAGTCTGTTATAAAACTCTTCGCCCTTGTGTTCGCCGTAAAATTGTTCCGTCATTTCTTTTGAGAAAAAAACCGTTTTCTTTTCTAATACTTTAAGGCCGGCTTCTTCGACACGACTGATTATTTTGCCAACAAGATTTCTTTCTATAGCGTCGGGTTTTATTAAAAGTAAAGTACGCTCCATAATTTAAAATATTTAATTACATAAAAAAGTCAATATCCCCCACCCTACCCACCAAAATTTTTAAACTACAAAGGAAACAGAGAAAAACCGATTGGCTTTTTAAGTGGGAGTGTAATACTCACTCAATGAAAATACCTCATCAATTAAGTAGCGCGGGAGTTAATCCCCCGCATCACCTGTTGGGAACAAGCCCCAACGCTACTAAAAAACGAGCAAGGAGTGCTGTACGTGAAAGCGTCTCGCAGGGTGAGCGGGCACGGTCTTTTGAAATGCCTGCATTTCAAAAGGAGCGAACCCGAGAGCCGAGTGGCAATTCCCTCGCGGGGGGAATTGACCACGTCTTTCTCGGACAGCATTCCTTGCGAATCACCCGCCGGGGAAATTGTTTTAGTTTTTTTGGGGTCAAAGGGTATAGGGGCTCTGCGCTCTCTGTGTGATAATTTAGTCTCTGGTCATTTGTCGCTGGTCGAAAAAAATGAACTATGGACATTGAACTAAATATCTTTCTCTATGTGCTCTGTGGTTCACTTTTTTCATGAAAACAAAAAAACCGGCGTCGCCGGTTTTTTTATTTTTGTTCTTTGATAATTGAAAAAATAATAGGTATATATTTATATTTGGACAAGCCATTCGGTCTATTAGTACGACTCGGCTGAACACATTGCTGTGCTTACACCTATCGCCTATCAACCTCATAATCTCTAAGGGACCTTAGTTTCTCACCCGAAGGCAAGAAACGAGAAACTTAATCTTGGAGGGGGCTTCCCGCTTAGATGCTTTCAGCGGTTATCCCTGCCAGACATAGCTACCCTGCTGTGCCACTGGCGTGACAACAGGTGCACCAGAGGTCTGTCCATCCTGGTCCTCTCGTACAAAGGACAGCTTTCCTCAAGTTTCTAAACGCCCACGGAGGATGAAGTCCGAACTGTCTCACGACGTTCTGAACCCAGCTCGCGTGCCACTTTAATGGGCGAACAGCCCAACCCTTGGGACCTGCTTCAGCCCCAGGATGTGACGAGCCGACATCGAGGTGCCAAACCGCGCCGTCGATAGGAACTCTCGAGCGCGATAAGCCTGTTATCCCCGGAGTACCTTTTATCCGTTGGTCTTTGGCCTTTCCACTCAGAACCAAAGGTTCACTAGGTCCGCCTTTCGGCCCTGTTCGGTCCGTCGACCTTACAGTCAAGCTCCCTTTTACCCTTATGCTCTTCACGCGATTGCCGACCGCGTTGAGGGAACCTTTGAACGCCTCCGTTACTTTTTAGGAGGCTACCGCCCCAGTAAAACTGCCTACCAAGCAATGTTCCCCGCTTTGCACAAGCGGGGTTAGAATTCCGACATAGAAAGGGTGGTATTTCACTGACGGCTCCACCGATGCTGGCGCACCGGTCTCAAAGCCTCCCACCTATTCTACACAAACTATACCAAAACCCAATGCCAAGTTACAGTAAAGGTTCCGGGGTCTTTTCGTCCTTCCGCGGGAAAGCGGTATCTTCACCGCTACTACAATTTCGCCGGGACTCTCGTTGAGACAATGCCCAAGTCGTTACACCATTCGTGCAGGTCGGAACTTACCCGACAAGGAATTTCGCTACCTTAGGACCGTTCATATTATGTTACCAGTTTTTACTGGCGGGTTATTAACCCCTCTATATCGCTATAGAGTTCGGACCATATCATTACCATAAAAACTGACGACTTTGCCCTTTGTTTTTATGGATACCTGGCGTATGGCCTCTGAGGATTCTTTCGGGATATTAAAATCCTGAAAGTCTTTCCTGCTGATTATCCGCACCAGGAGCATTGTTACTGCAACCTTATGTTACAGTAGCTCTGGATACATCGGATTTTCCAGCATATAGCCAGGTTTTTTTACGTAACTACAACGGTTTTTATAGTTACGGCCGCCGTTTACTGGGGCTTCGGTCGAGAGCTTTTCCTCCGAAGAGAATTACCCCCTTCCTTAACCTTCCAGCACCGGGCAGGTGTCAGGCCCTATACATCGTCTTTTCGACTTAGCAGAGCCCTGTGTTTTTGGTAAACAGTCGATTGGACCTGGTTACTGAGACCCACCTATGCAAAAAATTAAAAATTAATCACAAAGTGGGCACCCCATCTTCCGAAGTTACGGGGCCAATTTGTCGAGTTCCTTAACGAGAGTTATCCCGCGCACCTTAGGATTCTCTCCCCGTCTACCTGTGTCGGTTTGCGGTACGGTCACTCTTATAACTATCTACGAGGCTATTTCTCGTTAGCGTGGGGTCTGCCACTTCACCTAAAAGCGGCTACCTGTCGCATTTCAGAGTTTAAATGAGGACCCGGATTTGCCAGGGTCCTCCTCCTTTGTGCTTAGCCCTGGACGACCAACGCCAGGGTTGGCATACCCTTCTACGTCACCCCTTAGATAATAGCACCATAAAAGTGGTACAGGAATTTTAACCTGTTTCCCATCAGCTACGCCTCTCGGCCTCGCCTAAGGGATCGACTAACCCTGAGCGGACGAACCTTCCTCAGGAAACCTTAGACTTTCGGTGAAAGGGATTCTCACCCTTTTTATCGCTACTCATGCCGGCATTCTCACTTCCATATCCTCCACCGTCCCTCGCGGGTACGACTTCAAAGAATATAGAACGCTCTTCTACTACCAACGGAAATCCGCTGATCCATGGCTTCGGTGGCAAGCTTAAGCCCCGTGAATTTTCGGCGCAGAGTCGCTCGACCAGTGAGCTTTTACGCACTCTTTAAATGTTTGCTGCTTCTAGGCCAACATCCTGGTTGTCTGAGCAACTCTACCTCCTTTACCACTTAGCTTGCACTTAGGGACCTTAGCCGATGGTCTGGGTTCTTTCCCTCTCGGCTATGGAGCTTATCCCCCACAGCCTGACTCCCGAATTTTGAGTTATGGCATTCGGAGTTTGATTGGACGCCAGACGGTTTAGGCCCGGAACCCATTCAGTGCTCTACCTCCATAACTGATCATTCGAGGCTATTCCTAAAAATATTTCGAAGAGAACCAGCTATCGCCGAGTTTGATTAGCCTTTCACTCCTACCCACAGCTCATCCAATAGCATTTTCCCGCTAACTGGTTCGGGCCTCCACGAGCTTTTACACTCGCTTCACCCTGGCCATGGGTAGCTCACTCGGCTTCGGGTCTACTCCATCTGACTGAATCGCCCTATTAAGGCTCGCTTTCGCTACGGCTTCCCAAAATATTTGGTTAACCTTGCCAGATAAAGTAACTCGCCGGCCCATTATGCAAAAGGTACGCAGTTACCCATAGTTAGATCCGAAGATCAGACTATAGGGCTCCTATTGCTTGTAAGCATATGGTTTCAGATTCTTTTCACTCCCCTCACCGGGGTTCTTTTCACCTTTCCCTCACGGTACTAGTTCACTATCGGTCAGAAGCGAGTGTTTAGTCTTAGGAGGTGGTCCTCCCAAATTCCCCCGGGATTTCTCGTGTCCCGACGTACTTGGGAAAGCAGAAAAAGAGATTGATCGATTTTCGCCTACGGGATTTTCACCCTCTTTGATAAAGCATTCCAGATTTCTTCGGCTAATCGCCAATTTTGTAACTCTTTTGCTTCTCCGCATAAAGCACATCTACTTCCCACGACCCCTTTTTTGCAACGCATGCGGGCTTTAACACAAAAAAGGTTTGGACTATTCCCCTTTCGCTCGCCGCTACTAAGAGAATCGTTTTTACTTTCTTTTCCTCCAGGTACTAAGATGTTTCAATTCCCTGGGTTGACCTCCCTTTCGGGATAAGCCCGGTTTACCGGACCTGGGTTGCCCCATTCGGAAATCCCCGGATCTAAGCCAGCTTGACGGCTCCCCGAGGCTTATCGCAGCCAGCCACGTCCTTCATCGCCTGCTTCTGCCAAGGCATCCACCATATGCTCTTAACACTTGTCCAAAAGTCTATACCTATTATTTTATTCAATTATCAAAGAACGAATCTCATTATTAATCTCTTTAACTATTTTGTCAAGGGGTTTTTTATTTTTACAATAAAAACCTCATAAATTAAATATTTAAAGAGTTAATCTTCTCTTTACTTAAGTATTTTATATTAATATAAAGGTTATTGCTGTTTTGTCAAGAGGAGTTATTTTAACAATTTCGCGAAAAATTTAAATCCCCTTGACTTTTATTGCAGTAGCTTTAAAATTACATCATGGAGTATTTCGAAATATTGGGTGTTTCAAGAGACGCTTCGGACAATGAAATAAAAAAAGCATATTATAAACTCGCAACCAGGTATCATCCCGATCACCTTTCTCCCGAACAGGCAAAACAGTTCTTGCCTTATTTTCTGAAAATTACAAAAGCATACATGACTCTGAAAGACCAGGAAGCAAGGGAAAAATACGTCAGAGAGTGTACTCTGGGTATTTTCGAAGAAGAACAGGAAAAAGATAGAAAAAACAGCAGGGAAAAGTTGTTTGAGCGAGGGAGGAGATATCTGCTGGCGGACCCCGTCCGTGCATCCAAGTATTTCAGGAAGGCTTTTCTTCTCGAACAGAATAACCAAACTTTCAAAAGCTATTATGGTTTGTCTTTGATACTTTCGGGAAGAGACAGTAAAGGGTTGGACCTGTGTTTGGAAGCGGCAATAAACGAAGAAAGTGCCGAGCATTATTTCAATCTTGCCAAATGTTACGCCAAATTAGGAAAATATAAAGAGGCATTAAAGAATGCTAAAAAAGTACTAAAATTGGACAGAAATCACGAAAGAGCAAAAGCTTTTATGGGGGAATTAAAGAACCACACGGGAATAAAGGGATTCTTTAACAGAAAATGAATTCTTAGCAATTTCCCTTCGATAATTATAAGGAATAACATTTGAGAATAGACATACATAAAACCTTAAAAAAAAGACCCGCTTTCTTAGCGTTTGCCGTTTTATTAACAGGTTTGTATGCAGGATTTTTTTTAGACATAAGAATATTTTTAACAGGATTTATTTTTTCCCTCGTTGTTTTTTTTGTAAGAAGAATGGAGATTATTTTTCTTATCGCCCTTTTTTTTTCTGCCGGAATATATCAGTTTTCCCGAGCTCTACCGGAAGGAAAACGGGTATATTTCAGAGGTATTTACATTGATAACAGAATAGTAGACCCTATTTACGGCGAATTATATGCGAGACTACCAACGAATTGCGGGGATTTTGCTAAAGGCAACGGTAAGGTTATGAAAAAAGGAGGAATCTCCGGTTTGGTAAATATAGAAGCAACGTGGTCTTCGCCCACGATTTTAAATAAATTGTTTTCGCTGAGAAATGCTCTGGATAAAAAAATACGCGAACAGTGTCCGGGTGATGCCGGAAAAATCTCTTCCGCTGTTACACTTGGTTTAAGAAAATCTTTACCTCCCTACATGAATAGAAGATTTCAATCGTGCGGAGCAGCTCATTTGTTGGCGGTAAGCGGTCTGCACACAGGAATAGTTTCTACTGTTATTTTTCTTTTCCTGAGAACTTTACAGTTAAAGCGAAAGCCGGCTCTATTAGTCTCGTGTGTATTCGTTTTAATTTATGCTGTTTTTACCGGTCTCCGTCTGCCGGTCTTGCGAGCTTCTATTATGTTGCTATTTTTTGTAATCGGAGAAACCCGGGAGAGAAGTATCGACCCATTGAACACTCTTGGCGCTGCGGGTATTTTGATTACCGTACTTATGCCGAGAAGTGTCTTCAGTATAAGCTTTCAACTTTCCTTTTTGGCGGTCTTTACTATTCTTGCAATGTTTGTAATACTTAGGGAATATTTTGAAAAAATACCCAAGGGATGGTTTAAACAATGGATAATAATCCCCTTTTTTATAACGCTAAGCGCGCAACTCGGCACCTTGCCTCTGATTGCATACTACTTCGGATATGTACCTTTAATCGGTTTAATCGCGAATTTAATTCTTATTCCTCTTACTGGCGTTTTGATTTCGGGTTGCTTTTTGTTTATTCTCTTTCCTTTTCTGAGTAAAATAACGGGAAGTTTTATCTGGGTAACCGGATCTACAATGAACAAAATAATGGCAACGATAGAAAGGATACCCGGTGTTATTTTAAAAATACCTCAAAACAATTCACTCGTTTTCTCTATATACGCGGTTTATATTATTATTTTTCTTCTCTGGGCATATAAAAAAGACTTTTTTAGTTTGTAAGTATAAAATTCTTTATTAATTTCTTAACTTCACTATTTGAAGTGATGGCATCCTCTCCCATAGCTCCTTCATCTATAACAGAAAAAACAAAATAACTTTTAGCTTTGTGAGGCAGAGAATACGAATGACTGGCGGGAACAGGAATATTTCTCACCCCGGAAATGTAAGTGTCTTCAAAATATATATCACCATCATCCGGACCAAGAGAAAAACTCGGGCCGAAGAAAAGTTTGATTCGAAAATGATTACGGGTTCCATAAATATTAATACTTTCAACCCCCAGATTATTATCGCCGATCAAATGGCAAAATCTTCTCCTTACGCCACTTTCAGAATAAAATTCGATATCTCTTCCTATTCGTAAACGGGACGGAGGAATGTTCATTTCTAAATCTTCACCGTATTTCTGCCATTTGATATCCCCGGCAAGAGCTTCCACCCCAAAAAGTTGATTGTTGAATCCATTGTTCGGGGAAGCCACATAGCAAACCTTTGCCGTTATATTTTTGAAACTCACATTTGTTCCGGGAATATTTAGGTATTTTATTGCGTATCTTAGCACGATCCCGCCCATACAATGAGCCACAAAGTTCACTTTCGCACTTTCGTTTTCCATCCAGTTTTCTCCGTAAACAGCTGCGAGAACATTTTTTACGAAAACGGCAAGTTCTTCTGAATAACTGCCTTTTTCGAGGTTCTTCGTGTATTCTTTTCTGTAATTTTCGTTAAGAGGCAGGAGCTTCCCGTTGCCGATTACAGAGGGTTCTCCTGTATAATACGAGAAATTAAAAATGAGATTTTCACCGTTTTGTGCGGGTAAAATGCTCCTTGAATTAAAACTAATAGAGTTTCCCTCTATGTCTTTACCGCATCTATAGCCATTGTATTTCTCGGCGAGTATTTCAGTAAAAACTGTTGGATGTTCCAGTTGTTGCCCCCTGTAAGGCAACCAGACTTTTGTGGCCAGAGTGTCGCTGGCGTCTGAACGGTGCCCATGAAGTAGAATTACCGGTATCGAGAAGAAAATCAAAATCATAAAGTATGATAAAAATTTTTTTTTCAATGTCAATATACCTGATTGACAAATAAAGGAATATTATTAAATTCATAATTGAAGGGGGTACTTTATGAAAAAGATTTTAATTTGCTTGTTTTTAGTCTCAATAAGCGTATTCTCTCAGGAAAGAATTTTAATATTAAACTTCGGCAGTGTCGATCTGGAGACGGAACCACTCGACCTCAATACATATTCCAATTTTTTTAAGAACGAGGTGCGGGGTAGACTAAAAAACTCTGTCGTTTTGGAAAGTTACAGGTTTTGTTCCACGCCTTTCTGTGCGGCGGAAGAAGGGGAGAAAGCGAACGCAGACAAAGTCCTGTACGGAGTTCTTAGCAAAATGCCTAAAGGTAAGACTTTAATTGAAATTAAGGAAGTTTCCACTTTAACCGGAATAATAAATTATTCGACACAGAAATCCGTTTTCTCTCTTGCTAACATAGAAAAACTTCTTGAGGATTTTGCCGAAGCCTACGCGGAAAGAAAACAAATATATGAATTACCCGAATACAAAGTAGAAAGCTGGAGAGAGAACGTCAGTTCTTTCTTTTCTTTTCGGGCCGGGTATTTTTACGCTCTCGGAGATAGTTCTTATATAACTCCGGAAGATGAGACCACAGTGCAGAAAGTTTTCGATTTGGAAATAAGCTATATGTATTTCCTTTCTCCTCACCTTGCCACAGAAATCTTAATAAGAACACAGCACATCGATAGGGGTTCTCAAGTTTATTTTCCCTTCTATTATGTGAGTGACGCACGGACGAATCATTCCTTTTTCATAGGAGGAGGTCCCGGTTTTGGTTTCGGCCCCTCTAATAGAAGAGACGGCTTAACCTTTATAGGTGCTGCGGGAATAATGCTTTTCAGGCATTATGACTTCAGTTACGTAATAGGAACAAGGTATACGCGTATTTTTGATTATCCCTATTACGATTCCGGGATAGGATTATACGTAGGTTTTGCGTGGAATAGAAAAGAATAACATTCCGCTGCTCGACTTTATGGCTAAAGATGAAAGGGAATTCAATTATTGTCCGATATGCGGCGAAAAACTTCATGTTGAATTTATCGATGGGAAAAACCGAAAAAAATGCCATGTTTGCGGTTTCGTGGATTACAGGAATCCTCTTCCCTGCGTCTCGATTGTAGGGATAAAAGATGGTCGAATCGTTTTAATTAAAAGAGGAATAGAACCTTCTAAAGGCTGCTGGGTGCCTCCCTCGGGATTTATGGAGGGGGGAGAAAAACCCGAAGAAGCAGCGCTGAGAGAATTGTATGAAGAAACCTCTTTAAAAGGGGAAATAATAAGTTTATTAGGTGTATACGCCAAAAACGCGCAAATCTATGGAAATCTTGTAATAATAATTTTTCTTGTGAGAATAACGGAAGGGAAGATTAAAGCAGGCGATGACGCGGCTGATGCTAAATTTTTCGGCTTCGATGAAATACCTCGAATGAAACAGTGTTTTTATAATGAAGCGATAGAGAAAGCTGCAAAGTGGTTAAAAAACGGTAAAAACAAATAAAGCAGGGAGGCAAATATGGCGAATCTCTCCACTGTATATATGGGACTTGAATTGAAAAATCCTTTAATTGTTGCAAGCTGTGATCTCACCTCCAATATCGAACGGATAAAAAGATGCGAAGAAGAAGGCGCTGGAGCGGTCGTTCTGAAATCTCTCTATGAAGAACAAATCGAAATAGAAACCGAAGAATTGATGAGAAAAAGCTGGCTGCCTGGTCACACGGAAGCTTTTGAGTACGTTCGGGGAATGAGCATGGCTAATGGGCCCAGCACATATTTGAACTTAATTAAAGAAGTAAAAGAAGTAGCTTCAATTCCCGTAGTTGCGAGTCTCAATTGTGTTTCTGCAAAATGGTGGGTCGATTATGCCAAACAACTCGAACAATCGGGAGCTGATGCTCTGGAACTCAATATTTCTTTACTTCCCAGCGATTTAAAGAGAACCAGCGAAGAGATAGAACAAATATATATGGACATAATAGAAAGAGTAGTAGAAGAAATAAATTTACCGGTAGCCGTTAAAGTCGGACCTTATTTTACATCAATAGCAAAGGTTCTCAATGTTTTTTCAAAGAAAGGGATAAAAGGTCTGGTTTTATTCAACCGTTTCTATCAACTCGACATAGATGTTAAAAACTTTACATTAAAAGGGAGTAATCCATTAAGTTCTCCCAATGAGATGAGTAATAGTCTGCGATGGATAGCGCTTTTATCTAATCGAATCCCCTGTGATTTTGCTGCGACGACAGGTGTTCATACGGGAATAGATGTCATAAAACAAATTTTAGCGGGAGCAAAAGCCGTAGAAATCTGTTCAACATTATACAAAAATGGTTTTAAATATATCAAGAGCATAATTGAAGAAATTGAGGACTGGATGAAGGAGCACAGTTATGAAAAAATTGAAGAATTCAGGGGAAAACTTAGCAAAAAGGAAGAAGATAAAATTGAACTTTATGAACGTCAGCAATACATTGGAGCATTAAATAAGTAATAGGTTTGATTTGTTTTTAGTTTTAGAGACATTTTTTCGTTTAAAATATAATATCATGGTTATTCCAATTTTTTAATTTGCGGTTTACAAGTATTTAAAGAGTATTGAAATAAGAGAATTCAAAAAACTTGACAGTTTTTTAAAATATGGTATAATGTTTAAGGATAATTAAAATATATGGAAGTGAAGGGTAGCGCTATTATCGTTCTTCCGAAATTCATAAAAAAGAATTTTGGTATAAAAAACTGTAATATATGGCTCGAGTCCCTTTCAGAAGGGGCAAGAGAAGTGTATGAAAGTAACGTACTCATAACTTCATGGTTTCCTCTGAAAGAAATATTTACAGAGCCTACCAGAAAAATGTGCGGTCTTTTTTATAAAAAGAATTTGCAGGGTGCGTGGGAAGTGGGAAGATTCAGCGCGGAATATTCACTCAAGGAATTTTATAAAGCTTTTATCAGAGTTGCCACACCCCGTGCTCTGGCAAATCGGGCTTCACAGATTTTTTATACTTATTACAGGCCGAGTTCAATGAAAATGGACTATGTAAGTGATAATGAATTAGTGTTAAAAATAACAGAATTTTCCGAAATGGAATTAATAGTCGAAAAAAGAATTCTGGGCTGGATTGAGAAAACTCTTGAAATTTGCGGATACAAAAGTATAAATTTCAATATTGTTCAATCTTTGTGCCGCGGTGATCCGGTGAGTGAAATCGAGATAACCTGGGAATAACAGAAAGATTTTAACCACAAGATTACACCCCGAACGGTCGTTCCTCACTACCCCGATACAGTCATACTTCCCTACGGGGCAGGCAGATTATCAAAAGATAATCACACCGCAAAGTCGCCCCATGGAATAGAAGTAATTATTCCACGGGGCAGGCAAAGATCGCAGAGAAAAAACTAAAATTTGGTTTGCCTGAAACTCCTTCATCCTCACCGAAACTAAGAGG
Source organism: uncultured bacterium (assembly GCA_964606065.1). Taxonomy (GTDB): domain Bacteria; phylum Hydrothermota; class UBA3072; order UBA3072; family UBA3072; genus JAFGHJ01. The sequence goes on from CAZSEX010000011.1 coordinate 16,094, forward strand.
AATAAAAAGTTTTGTTCTTTTTATCCAATGTAATAGCTTGTTTAAATGAAAGCACTTCTATTTAATGGGGCAATCTGTGGAATGGCATGAAGAAGAGTCCGATTGTTATGAGAAAAGTCTTGAACATTCAGGGGGTGGGAGCTGCCGTACAAAGAAGTACGATAGCCGACCCGAATAGTCGCATAGCAAATTTAATATGCTGTGTGGATTTAGTCAAGGTTTTCTCATAAACGCAATCTGGCCCCATGTTATTAAAATATTTTGCAAAAAAACAAAAAATTGATTGGGCTATAGAGAAAAAAAGAAATAAAAATAGATGTTCGATTTCAAAAAAGCGAATTCAGGGCGTCGAATATGAACTTTCCGCCCAGGAAAAGTAGAAAAATACCGCAAATTAGAAAAATAACTTTCTGGAATTTTTTTCCGAAGAAAACACCGCCTCGATAAGATATTAACGAAAGAAAATACAGCCATAAAAAATCGCAGAGCCAGTGAACTATCGCGAATACAGTAAACCAGAAAAAGCCGAATTCCGCAGAACGAGCGATTAAAGCCGCACCTATCGTTGCCCACCAGACGATAAAGTAGGGGTTGCCGAGGCTTAAAAAAATTCCGGATGCTATCGGGGAACGTTTTTCCATTTTACTCTTTGGTTCCTCGGTTTTTAAACCGCGCAGAATATCTATACTCATCCATAATAAAAATATACCTCCTGCGATTCCTATACTTTCTCTAATATGGGGTTTATTAATCAGAGAATCGAACCCCAGAAAGATAAGAAAGATCAGGGGGAATTCCACGATACCGTGTCCTAAGGAAATTAACGCGCCGGCGTGCGGGTTTTTGCTGCCTTTGCTGATTGTGACAGCGGTTATGGGACCGGGTGCCATAACTCCGGAAAAAGATATAAAGACGGTTTGAAGAAGAAAAACAATTATCGCCATTGTCTAATCGATGATCGTTTTAATCCCATCTCTGTTTTTTGCTATCCATTCCATAAAATCCTGCCAGTTATTTTCCTTTTCTTTGAATTTCGGATAATTTGATAGGGCGTTTTTTCTGTATTTAAATATAAGCAGGATATTTTCAGAGAATCGTAGAGCTTCTTTTATTTTCCCGGAGAAAAAGGCTCTGTAATATAGAATTAGATTTGTAACAATTATTTTGAAATACAAACTGTTGGTTAAGAAGTAGCCCGGATAGGGCATTGTTTTTTTTATGGGATAACCGCTTTTTTTTAGTTTTATTCTCATGTATATAAAACGTTTAATATCCTCTCTCATCTTGAGCCATAAGGGATTTTGTCCGGGAGGAGGGAGGTGCTTTATCGACAGTTTATTGTCGAGTAAAAATTTAAAACCCTTCGATTTTGCATTGCATAGAAAATCTATGTCTTCGCCGCGGGAAATATAAGGATCGAATAACACACGGGTGAACATTTTTCTGTGAATTATCATATTCCCGCCGAACACAAAAGGAGTATCTTTGTATCTTGGCGGTTTATCAATGATTTCGAATGCTTTGTTCATAGTACCTGTATTATTCCAGCATATTTTCCACCATTCCCTTTTCCCTTTAAATTTATAACCTCCATGCGGTTGAATGTAGTAGCCCGCAACCGCGTAGATTTCATCTTTCCCTATAAATTCCTGCGCTTTTTCAACAAAAGAAGGATCTTCAAAAACCTCATCGTCGTCTATTAAGATAGAAACATCTGCACTTAAGATATGAGGGAGTATTATACACATGTTTCTGATGTTTGAGTAGCCTTCTAAACTGAGGTATAGGATATATTCGGATTTATTTTTTTCTTTCAAAAATTTATGCGATTTCAATAAATCCGGATAAGAAAAATGCAGGATTTTGTGTTTGTTTTTGAAAGGTTCTATTATCCTGTCGACTTTATTCTTTACTTCTTTTCCGATCGAGGGATTTGTTGGGCAGCTAATAACTATCACACTGAAATCGCTTTTCTTTATAACATCTAAACTCTTCAGCAAACGACCAAGAGTACCCTTTTCGTTAAGAGGTGTTGGATGGTCGTAAATAATATCCTCTTTTTGGGGTTTTTCTCTTGACCAGTATGTTGGTATAACGATTATCGATTTCATGTTAAAAGTAACCTTTATAAATCATTATCCGCGGTTTTTATAAGAATATGGAAAAGGCAGGACTTGTCAATGAGTACAAAATGGCTGTTGGCTGAAATGACCGAAATTTTTGGTTTTTGCGGTTTCGTGTTATGTGTTTCGCCTTACGTGTAAACAATAGTTCTGAGTTGAAAAATTTGGGATATGGGTTAGTTTTTAAACGGCAAGATTCTTCTTTGTGCTCTTTGCGGGCTTTGTGGTTCAAATTTAATGTAGAGAGGTGGTGTTTTTTGTCTTGACAGTTACTGAAATTTTGTTTATTTTTGAAACAAATATTAAATTTTAGCGTCAAACATTATGAAAGGGAAAGACAATAATTTGCAAATAGATATTAAAAAATTAAAGGAAAAATCGGAAGATGAATTTGAAAAGTTTTTTAAAAGTTACCTCAACAGAATCTACACAGTCGTTTATAGAATCGTTAAAAACCCTGCCACAGCCGAGGATCTTACTTCTGAGGTGATGATGAAAGTTTACAACAATATTAATAGATTTAAAGAACAATCACAGCTTTCTTCCTGGGTTTATAGAATCGCGTATAATCATGCTATTTCTTATTTACGTCGCCACAAAAATACGGAGTCGATAGATGATTATAGTTTGACGATAGAAGATGAGGCTGAAAAACATCTTGATTATCTGGAGAGAGAAGAGTTATCTAATTATATAAGAGAAAAAATGATGGAATTGCCCGAAAATTACAGAGTAGCTTTAACTTTATACCATTTTAAAGAAATGCCTTATAAGGAAATTGCTTATACTATGGGTGTTAATATCGGAACGGTGAAAACTTATATTTATAGAGGAAAGAACGAGTTAAAAGTTTTGTTGGAAAAGGTTGTAAGGGAGGATAAATGAAAAATAATATAAATCTCGATGATATATTGGATTATATTGCTGTAGAAAAAGCGCCCGATGACTTGATTTTTAAATGGAAAGCAGAGCTCGGGTTAAAGAAGGAGAAAAAGCCCTTCTTTATTTTGTTTCTCCGTCCTTCTGTATTGGCTTCGCTCGTATTCGCGGGACTATGGTATTATTTTGCTATATTTAAGAAAACGTTATTCGAATATGGTTTTTTGGATAAAACACGCTCCTTGCTACTTGAAATAAGTCCTGCTGCTACCTGTTACCTGTCTGCTGTGATGTCTTCAAATTACTATATCATTGGTGTGGGTATTTTTTCTGTAGTGTTAGCGTTTGTTTCTTTACTATGGTTTTATCAGGGAAGAAGATCCTGGTATTCTATTGTGAGGAATTGGTAGCCTTTTTTTGCAAATGACAGTTCGATGGTAATTTAAGATATTTTTCGTGTATTTTTTTAACTCAAATTTAAAATGGGTTTTGGTTTAGTGTATTTCGTGTGTTTAGTGGTTAAGTAAAAATTTGTTTTCTCTGTGCACTCCGTGTCTCCGTGTGAGATTAATTTGGGGTGGGGTAATATACGATTCCGGAATCGGTTAAAACAGCTATAAACTTATAGTTGGATTCGGCCCTTTTCCCTCCGTAAATGGGGAGTGTGGTATCGCTTAAAAGAAGAGAATCGCTGAACAAAAAACAAACTCTTTTATTGAAAACACATATATCTTTAATTCCCGGGATAAACTCTTTTCTGATGAGTTTTCCGTTCCTCTTGAAAACGAAAAGAGTATCTTTTCCATATAGATACGAAGAATCTTTAGAAAGAGCAGAGCGTTTCATTTCTTTCTTTGTCACAGTTATTTTTGCTCCAGAAACCGCCTGAAAAAGATACGAAGGTTCTCCCGCTATCAGAATCCCTTTCTCATCGGCATCTATATCGTTTCCGCCAGCTTTGATTTTTCCGACGAGTTCTCCCCATAAAGAATACTTTTGACTTGTAAATTCGGAAGCAGAAGTTACCCATATGGAGAAGGGTGAGGCTGAAATAGACAGAGGCGCATATATCAAATCGAGAGAAAAATAAACCAAGCCACCGGTATCCTCCACAATTCTATCTGTTGAAGAAAGAAGTAATATTCTGTTTTTTGAATCTATGGTAAGGTCCGAATAAGTTGAGTTAAGGATGAAAAAAAAGGAAAGTATTAATGTCATAACCCGAAATTTAAGCCAGTTTTTCTCCCGGTTTTATATGATAACCGTTTATAAAAGATCTGGCATCCATTTTACATCTGCTCTGTAATTGAATTTCCTTAATTTCTAAAGCGCCCTCTCCGCATTTCACGGTCAAATTTTCTTCGGCATTTAAAACTTCTCCCGGGGATTTTGTGTTGTCAATACCTGTGAGCTTTACTCCTCTGAATATTTTTAGCTTTTTCCCCCTGAAGGTACAGAAAGCTCCCGGCTGGTATGATAGACCTCTAATTTTGCTTTCTACCTCGGAAGATGTTTTTCCCCAGTTTATTTTGCACTCTTCTTTTTTTATTTTAGGAGCATAGCTTGATTTGCTTTCATCCTGAGAAAGTCTTGATAGTTCCTTTCCTTCTTTTATATCGGTAAGTACGGAAAGAATTGGTTTGACAGCCTCTCTGAACAAACGTTCTTCTAATTCTGTACGAACTTCGGTCGGGAGAATGGGGATTTCTTTTATGCGTACAATATCCCCTGTGTCCACACCTTTCCCTATCAGAAAAATCGTAACGCCGGTTTTTTTCTCTCCGTTTATTAAAGCACGCGCCACAGGACTCGGTCCTCTGTATTTTGGGAGAATAGAAGGATGTATGTTTAGAGGATATCTTGCGGTTTTGAGAATATTTTCTTTAAGAATTGCTCCGTAAGAAGCGAGGACAAAGATGTTAGCTCCAGTTTCCTTTATTTTTTCTTCCACATAAGCAGAATTCGGGTTGTCTGTTTCTATCAGATTCGAGATAAAAGGTAGTTTCCTTACCGCCTTTCCGACAGGAGTGGGAGATTTTCTCTTTCCTCTTCCTTTCTTTTTTGGCTCTTTCGTGATAATGAGCGAAATCTCTGTGCCCGCGGATATAAGAGAATCAAGGATTATGGTGGAAAGCTTAGAACTCCCAAAGAAAATAATTTTCATTAATTTTCTTTTCTTGAAACTTTTCTTATCATCCCTTTTTCTATTTCTAATTCCGTTTTTTCGTCTACTTTTAATTTTACGGTGGTATCTTTAATCTGGGTTATTTTTCCATGGATTCCGCCGGAACTAATAACTTTATCCCCTTTCTGTAAAGACTGTAGCATTTCCTTATGCTTTTTTTGCTGGACCTGAGATGGTCTGATTAAAAGAAAATAAAAAACCGCGAATATAAGCACCATGAATATTATCGGCGAAAATCCGCCTTCTCCGCCGCATGCTCCAGTAGGGGCTCCCTCTCCGGAAGCTGCTCCGGACGTTAAATCACAGCCCTGTGCTATCAAGTAATTAATAAAATTAATCATCAAAACCTCCTTTGAATTTACTTAATATTTCTTCTCTCCATTTAAAAAAAGTGCCCTCTTCGATGTTTTTTCTCGTTTCTTTCATTAATTCCATGTAGAATGTTATATTATGTAGTGTCGCGAGGTATTTCGCAAGGAGTTCATCTGTGTTGAATAGATGCCGGAGGTATGCTCTGGAATAATGCCGGCAAGTTGGGCACGTACATTTTTCTGAAACAGGATTGGGATCATCTTTATATTTTGAATTTTTTAAATTTATTTTTCCTTTCCAGGTGTACACCCCCGCTGTTCTCGCGTTTCTTGTGGGTATAACGCAATCGAAAAGATCTACGCCTTTTCCAACAGCCCATAAGATATCTTCGACTTTGCCCAAACCCATCGTATATCTTGGTTTTTCTTGTGGTAATAAAGGAACCGTCGAGGAGAGGACTTCTCTTGTTTGGCTTGGGTCTTCTCCTACAACCAGTCCGCCCAGAGCATAACCGTCAAAATCGAGTTCTGTCAATACGTTCGCTGCTTCTTTTCTTAGATCGGTATAAGTGGATCCCTGTACAATAGCAAAAAGAAGTCCGGGATAAGCGAGGGTTTTAAAATACTCAAAGGCTCTTTTTGCCCATCTATTGGTTCTATCCATAGCTTCTTTCGCGTAGCCGATACCCGCGGGATAACCGACGCACTCATCGAGCGGCATTAAAATATCTGACCCCAGGGCGATTTCGATATCGATGACTTTTTCGGGTGTGAACCGGAGAGGAGCTCCGTCTACGTGAGAGGAGAAGATAATCCCGTCTTCCTGTATTTTTCTCTTCGTCGAAAGAGAATAAACCTGAAACCCTCCCGAATCAGTTGCTATGGGACCATTCCATCCTGTAAAACGGTGCAAGCCCCCTAAATTTTTTATAAGTTTCTCACCCGGTCTTATATGTAAATGGTAGGTATTCGCTATAAATATCTGGATACCTAAATTTTTCATATCCCAGGAAGGAAGAGTTTTAATGTCCCCCAGGGTGGCAACAGGTATAAAAGCCGGTGTTTTTACAATACCGTTCTTTGTGGTGATTATACCTGTTCGAGCGCTTTTGTCTTTATTCTTTATTCTGAAAGAGATAGTATTCATAAGCAAAAGCGGGCAACGGGATTTGAACCCGCGACCCCGAGCTTGGGAAGCTCGTACTCTTCCAGCTGAGCTATGCCCGCTTAATGAAAAATATTAGACTATAATGAAAGAAAGTCAAGAGGAATATTTGTTACTTTTCTTTTAATACTTTCCTGACAATTTCACAAAGTTCTTCGTATTGATAAGGCTTTCTGACTATCGCATTGAAACCGTGTTTCTTATATTCTGACATTACCGGGTTATCTGAATAACCGCTGGAGACTATCGCTTTAATTTCAGGACTAAATTCTCTTAATTTTTTCAGCGTATCTTCTCCTCCCATTCCTCCCGGAATTGTCAAATCAAGTATGATGAGGTCAAAGGGTTTGCCTTTGTTTTTTTCTTCCTTATATAAAGATATGGCTTCTTCCCCCTTGGAGACGCCTTTAACTTCATAACCGAACATTTTTAGAGCTTTCATAGCCGCGTTTCTAACAAAGAATTTATCATCCATTATAAGAATTTTACCTTTACCTTTAGGTATCTTTTTTTCTTTTCTGGTTTTGACTATAGTCCTGTCTACAGCCGGAAGGTAGATAAAGAAAGATGTCCCTTTTTCCAACTCCGATTGTACAGTAACGAATCCTTCATGTCTTTTAATTATAGAAAATACAGTCGAAAGTCCAAGTCCACTTCCCTTTTGTTTCGTGGTGAAAAAAGGATCGAATATTTTGGGCAAGACATTTTTCGGTATTCCTATTCCCTTATCCCGAATTTCTATCATAACATACCTGCCTTTTTTTAAAGGAAGCGTTTCATCTTCTTTTATTATGAGGTTTTTCGCTCTGATTGTTACAGAACCTCCTTCGGGCATCGCCTGGTCTGCGTTTAGGATTAAGTTATTGAAGACTTGAGAAAGTTGCCCTTTGTCGGCTTTAACGTCCCAAAGTTTTTTGGGAAATTCAGAGTCACACCTCACATTGGAACCGCTTAATACAAAATTCGCCGAACTTCGAATCAAGTCTTTAATGTTTGTATTGATTCTTACCGGACTGCCTCCTTTCGAGAAAGTCAGAAGTTGCTGGGTCAGACTTCTGGCGCTTTGGGCTGCAGCTTCTGATTCTTGAAGTATTTCGTAAACGTCATCCTTGGGATCGAGATGTAGCTTGGCGAGAGATATGTTTCCAAGAATTCCGGTAAGAAAATTATTGAAATCATGAGCGATTCCTCCTGCAAGTACTCCCAGGGATTCCAGTCTATCGGCCTTCTCTCTTTCTTTTTCCATGTCTTTATACTCTGTAATATCCCTGATAATACCCATCGAAGATTCTATTCCCTGATAGGTCATTTTTCTGATAGAAAATTCGCAGAAACGCAGGTCACCTTTTTTGGTGATTATATTTGCTTCATACACATCCGGCATTTCTTCTCCTTTTTCTCTTCTGCGTTCCATTTCTTGAACAATGTTTCGGTCATCTTTATCGATTGTTTCCCAGATTTCCATTTTATAGAGCTCTTCTTTACTATAACCGACAATATGACAGAGATGATTGTTAACGAATAAGAACTTGCCGGCTCTGAAGATGCAAATACCTTCTCTGCTGCTCTCGACAAGTGTACGATATTTTTCTTCTGACTCTTTTAGAGTTTCTTCGGTCTCTATTTCTTTTGTAATCTCCTTTACCACACCCACTATTCCGTAGATGTCGCCGTCGGGATTTCTAAGAGGGAGATACATTTCTGAGGTAAAAATCTTTTTTCTATTTTTTAATTCGTAAGGTATTTTATCTCTTTTTACAACCTCTCCCTCCATGGCTCTTTTCATCATTTTATCTACTTTGGCAGTTTTTAAGTTGGGAAATATTTCCCATGGAACTTTTTTGCTGTTTATAGTTTTTTCTCTGGAAGCACCTGTGATTCGTTCCATCGAGTTGTTCCAGTACGTAAAGTGGAAATTTCGATCCAGTACAAGAATGCCATCCTCCATTGATTCCAGTGTATTGGAAAGGAGTTCTTCTTCTCTGCGGAGTTCCTCTTCTGTTTCTTTGAGTTTTGTGATGTCACGTGAAATACCTATAATACCAATAACATTACCGTATTTATCGTATCGGGGGACCTTCGTGTATGATATCCAGTTTAATTCGCCATCTTTACCAACTCTTTCTCCCACTCCACTGGCCACAGGCTTTAGACTATTTATTATATCCTGTTCCTCTAAAAAATACTTTTCTGCTATCTCTTCTTCAAAAAAAGAGAAATCTGTTTCGCCTATTATATCTTCTTTAGGAGCACCAAATCTTTTCGCTTTAGAGGCGCTAACCTCCAGGTAACGACAATCTCTATCTTTAAAAAAAACTTCATCAGGGGTTAACTCTAAAAATGAATCCAATAAGTTTTTTCTGAAAACAAGTTCTTCTCTTGCTTTTCTTTCCTGAGTTACGTCCGTCAGAGATGCCATATAACTGTAGATTTTACCGTTTTCATCGAAAAGCGGCATTATTGTCATCTGGCAGAAAAACACATGACCGTCCTTTTTGATATTTAAATGTTCCCCTGAATATGTTTCCCCTTTAGAAACTTTATTTGAAATTTTTTTGCTGATTTCTTCGGAATCCGGTTCCGCCATCAAAAAATCGAGCGTTTTTCCTTTAAGTTCAGAAAAAACATAACCGAATAATTCTTTTATTGTTTTGTTAACGTAGTTGATACGCATTTCCTTATCCATACGTAAAATCGAGTTTGTAGACTGTTCTATCAGGTCGTTTAATCTGTATATTTCTCTTTGAGCTTCTTTTATTTCGGTTACGTCTCGTATTAAAACGATTGCTGTTTCTTTATCGATTTTAGAAATACGTGCTTCCCAATCCTTTGTTGTGCCGTTAACAGGTAGTTTGTATTCGAAACCTACGACTTTACCGGTTTTGATTGCTTTTTGAACATTTTTTATTCCCTGTTTAGCTATATCTTCTGGTAATACATCCTGGAGTTTTTTATTTTTAAAATCTTCAGGTTTCGCGTAAAGGTAACTTTCCTTCCCTGTAAAGTAAGAGATAAAAGTTCCGTCTCTTTTGATTTGAAACAACAAATCCGGCAAAGCGGAAAGTATAGCCCGGTTTCTGGCTTCACTTTCTTTTAATTGTTCCTCGGTTTCTTTTTTCTTTGTTACGTCTCTTGAAATACCGAAAGTCCCGATTATTCTTCCCTCTTCATCATATCTCGGAATTTTGGTGGTTGAAGCCCAGGTAACCCTTCCGTCGGGATGTGTTTCTTTTTCGATTTTTGCTTTGATTGGTTTACCTGTTTTGATTATTTCTTGTTCGTCGAGAAAGGCTTGTGTTGCGTGTTCCTTTGTGAAATAATCGAAGTCCGTTTTTCCTATCATTTCTTCCGGACTTTCGGCTCCGAGCCAGTCACTCAATGATTTACTGACGGCGATAAAACGGCTCTTTTTGTCCTTAAAATAAATGTTATCAGGCGCGTTATCAGAAAGGGCTGAAAGCAAATTACTTTTAAAAACGACTTCTTCTCCTAATTCCTTTAATTTCTTCTTCAGCTTTTCTTCCAATGCTCTGGTTTCGCTTATATCTTCAAAAAGAGCCAGCGAACCTATAAATTTGCCCTTTTTGTCATATTTCGGAAAAGACATAATACGGAGGATTTTCTTCCTTTCTTTGTTTTGTGGAAATTCGAATTCGTACGCGGTGGGGGTTTTCGTTATACGGCTTTTTAATTGTTTGAATAAGCCGGGGCTGATAAAATCTTTTAAGTTTTTTCCTGTTAAACCTTCCTCTTTCAGGTAGAAAAGATTGTCGCAGGCAGAATTTGAAATAATAAAGATCTCTTTAGGGTCTAAAAAACATGCCGGAATGTTTATCTCTTTAATTATTGAAGAATATATAGAATAATTATCCGAAAGCATTTTTTTATTTCCATTTTTTGATTTTCTATCAGTCATTTTTATTTGACCCTTTAATGGTATAAGAGATTGTTGGATTCGTAGATTTCAAGATTTGTGTAAACCTAATATTTACATACGAGAGCAATTAAATCTCCATATAATTAACTTATACTTAAAGAATAGTTTGTCAAGGGTCTTTGCCGGCCGGGGCATTTTCCTTACTTTTTTAACCGGAAAAACAGTATTGACAGAAAATCGGAATCCAATTATAATGATTTTACTGAAGAGAACCATTATATGAAAATCGGATTCGGACTTTATTATCACCAACTGACTGAAGAGAATTTTCGTTTTGCCAGGCAATGCGGAGCAACCCATCTAACCGTCCATCTTGTAGACTATTTCCATGGAAAAAATACACAGGACAATCAGCCGATAGGCGACGAAAAAGGCTGGGGAATTGCGGGACACGCTTTGAGAATGTGGGAAGTAGAACCTTTGATCGAATTAAAAAAAAGAGTCGAAAAACATAATCTCGAACTTTTCGCGATCGAAAATTTCGATCCTGCACAGTGGTACGACGTTTTATTGGGAGGGCCAAGAGAAGAAGAACAGTTAGAAGAATTAAAAAGAATCATTGGGAATGTGAGTAAAGCGGGTATAAGTACAATAGGGTACAATTTTAGTATAGCGGGCGTATATGGACGCAAGGAAAACCGAGCCGCAAGAGGGAATGCCGTCTCGGTCGGAGTCCATAAAAATGAAAAGCATGATATTCCCATTCCGAAAGGCATGATATGGAATATGATATACGACAGAGAGACTGAACCGGGATATTTGGAACCCTTTTCACATGATGAATTATGGCGCCGTCTGAAGGTTTTTCTGGATGCCATTCTTCCTGTAGCCGAATCAAATGGTGTAACCTTAGCCGCTCATCCGGACGATCCGCCGTTTGCGACCCTAAGACAAACACCGCGTCTTGTTTACCAACCTTACATGTTTAGACGTCTTTTGAAATTACATCCAAGCCCGAGCAACAAATTGGATCTTTGTCTTGGTACAGTAGCCGAGATGACCGAGGGTGATATTTACGAAGCTACCGCCGAGTACGCTTCGAGTGATTCTATCGCATATATTCATTGTAGAAATGTACGCGGTAAAATACCTTCTTACGATGAAGTTTTCATCGACGAAGGAGATATAGATATGATCCGGATTTTTAAAATCCTTAAGGGACATAATTTTCAGGGGGTAATAATGCCGGATCATGCACCTTTAATGAGCTGTTCCGCCCCATGGCACGCCGGAATGGCATATACAATGGGTTACTTGAAAGCCGTCCTGGACGCGGTTTATAAATGAATAAATAATAAGGCACAGTCGCGGAAGTTTAATAAATACTCATTAAAAGACGATTTAAACGCCGTCAGCAAGCTCGATAAAGTTTAAGAGCAAATGACAAAAGCCTCGATGATTTAGCTTCTTTTGTTTTACCCCTTGCGTTTTTTGATATTTTTTATATAAATAAAATCACGCCGGGGTGTCGGCAAATATATCACTACACAAATGTGATATACCTCCTTGTTCACTTTTCAAAAAAAAGTGTGCCCGCCCCGGTTTTTTTAATACCCGCGCCAGAAATAATGTCCGAGATTAACTTTCATTCAAGTGTAAAATCATAGTTCTCTAATACAGAGCCACTATTTACAACCACGTTTTCGTATACTGTATCGGAAGAAGTATATCCTTCTGCGGAGGCACTAATATTGTAAATACCCTCAGGAAGCATTAAGCAATATGAGAATGTGGTATCTAAGTTCGTAGATAGAGCGGACATGGTATCGGAACTTTCTGAACTTGAAGCGTATACAGTGGCAAAGTTAGCATATGATCCTGACGCGTCTTTTACTGATCCTCTCATAAATCCTGCTTCAGAGGCTTCAAATATTCTGAAGTGCGGATTGAGTTCATAAGGACTGGTTTCCCAATTTATTGATTTTGAAGCATCAAAATCAATAACAATTGTGTGGCGTTCTCCGGGAAATATAGTGAAGTCTTCATTAAGTTCATACTCAAATATCGAGTCTGGTGGAACAGGGATTAACAGTGAATCTTGCACACTGTCTCTCACCACCCAATTTTTCTGTGCTAAATATAGCAATACACTTCTATAATAGCCTGGCTCCACTTCGACAAAAGGGCTTCCGGTTCTATAATTACGTGTAAGTGACACCGCACGCCCGCCGATAAGTTCCAGAACGTCTAATGTATGTATATCCTGGTTAATAATTAAGGCTTCACCCGCTTCGTTTCTCACCCTAACTCTCAATACTGTTAAATATATGTTTTCAACATCGTGTGGGGGCGGTGCGTCTAACAGCCATATCCTCAAATAACTTTTTTCTTCTCCGCAGCTCATAATAAACAAAAGAATAAACACAAAAAATACGATTTTTCTCATCGGAAAACCCTCCCTTTTTATTTACTAAGACCCTTACGCTTAATCTCGAGTTCCGAAAAAATCCCCTTTCAATCACAAAACTGTCTTTAATATAACTCATTTTTACCAATAGTCAAACCCTGAATGTGCTTCTGTTTCACGGGATAAGCTATCGAAATGAAGGAAGAGGAGTGGTGCACGTTCTCGAACGGGTTTTGGAAAAAGATATAATCGCGATAGTGATGTCGACTGCGATCCTCTGTATGGCTCAAACCGCCATGATATCAGGTGCCGAAACGGTGGCAAATCGGGTAAAATTATAGGAAGCTCCTTTAACTTGACCATTTGTTTTTTATCCTTAAATCAATTAACATCCTTACGCCTGAGAACCAATCTTTCCATGATATCTTTTTGCCTTCTTTGACGGAACGGGGTTTATAGCTGATCGGCACTTCTTTTATTTTCCTGCCCGAAAGAAGGACTTTCGCGGTTAATTCGGCTTCCAATTCAAAACCGTTAGCAGTTATATTGACACTCTTGACAAAATCAGTTGGCAGCACTTTATAACAGGTATAAGCATCAGTTAAATTGCTTTTGAATAAAATATTTACTATCCAGGTAATTGAAATCCGTCCTAAATAGAATAGCCAGATTCCTTTATTGGCTTTTTTGAGTAGCCTTGAACCGAAGATGACGTCTGCTTCTTTATTTAATAGGGGTTTAAGCAGTTTGGGATAATCATCCGGGTCGTATTCAAGATCGGCGTCTTGAATTACCACAAAGTCTCCTTTTGCCAGAGAAAACCCCTTTTTTATCGCCTGTCCTTTCCCCATATTCCTCTTGAGGCGTACAAACTTTATATCATTTCTTTTTTCTCTTGCCATACTATTTAATACTTCTCTTGTTCCATCATTCGACCCATCATCCACTATAATTATTTCTTTTTCTATAGGAGACTTCATAACCTTCTCTAAAACATTTCGAATAGTATCTTTTTCGTTATAAACCGGCATCACAACCGATAATTTCAAAATAACACCTCTCTTCAGATGCACAGAATTTTTATATTATCTGGATTTATTAGCTGAAAATATTTTTCAACTATAAAACCTACCTTGTACTTTTACCCTTAATACCAGTAACATGGTAAAATTTAATGACATTCGGTACCAAATAATATTTATGAATTCTTATTTGGTCTTCATCCACCGTTTTTTTAAACTTTATACATTGATTGAAATAATAATATTCTCTTTTTTCCGGATATGTACCAGTTTTAAAAAATCTTTTATTATCATACCATATCCTTTTAACATCCCTAAGCAGAAATAGCGAACTCAGGATATATAACCAAATTAGTATTTTAATTGATATTTTAATTGATTTTCTATTGCCTTTCCGCATATATAATACCCTGGTAACATTTTCTTTGTACAATATTAACCTTATACCCATTACTCCGCAACATATCAATTAACCGCTGGACGGTATAACCTTCAATACCCCAATATCTTGGTACATGGAATTCCATGATTATTCTGTTGATTTTAGGTAACACATCCTGCGAATTAAATAATATTTCATATTCTGCTCCCTCGCAATCCAATTTCAAAACATCGCAGTGAGATATATGAGGATTATATCTTTTAAAAATGGCCGGGAGGGTTAAGGCATGGGTATAAATTTTACGTTTATATTTTCTGGTTATTGAATTTTCTGCCGGATTCAAGGTGCTTATGTATAATGGAATATCCTTCTCCTCGGAACAAACGACTCCTTTATATGTGATGATGTTTTCAATATCGCACACATTTTTTTCTAAATATTCATATGTCTCCGGATTCGGCTCTATAGCAAATACTAATTTAGCTTTCTGTGCAGCCCACACACTGTAACCGCCTATATACGCACCTACATCTATTACGATATCCCCCTCGTTAACAGGGCATACAGCATATTCGTCGGCTCCACGATAAACCATAATAATATCTGAAAGTTTATTCTTCCAGTTCTTCACTCGAACATTAAAAGACAAATCCCCGCTTTTAATAACAGAAATTCGAGAACTAAACCAAAATAAAAACCACGTCTTAGGTTTCCATTCGTACAAAGATAAATAAAGAACTTTTAATACTATTAAAAACATACTCAAATACTTGTGAAAGAAATACTTTAACATTTTTTTTCGAACTTACTTTTTAAGTTTACCAATCCGTCGGCTATTAATATGCAAAACACGGGTAATAACGGCAAGTAATGTCTACCATCCCTCATCCAGATGCTCGGGAATATCCATATACTTAACAAATAACCGGCAAGATATATCAACAGAATATATTGATTTTTATTTTTTTTAATCTTGTCTATGCCTAAAGCAATTAGGATTACAAATATAAAAGCAAAAAACATATTTCCGAATAACATAGGTAATCCAATTGTAAACATATAATAAAAATTCTCTGCAACACGTACTAATAGCTCCCATAATCCTATTTTACCAAGGCTTGTATTATAGGGATCAATCCACCAAAAAACTTGAGAATACCCACCACCATGTATCTTAGTATATATAAACCAGGCAACAATCGGAATCCACATCATAACAATGATTTTCCATTTACGGTTTCTAATCCAATACACGATACTTATAGCAACGAATAAACTTAAACCCGCAGTACGAATCATACACGAGCAAATTGCACACAAAAATGCAAGTCCGTATTTCTTATTAAAAAAACACAATAATGTCAGAGTACTTAAAAGTAAATATGGTATTTCCGATAAAACCCAATGTGAATAAATTAATAGCAATGGAGTGAAAGCAAATATTAATATAGTGTAATCGGGAAGTTCTAAACCATCAAATAACTTAGAAACCGCAAATAAAGTAAGTAAAAATAAGACAAAAATTAAAATCTTAGCGCATAGATAGTTAGGTGCTATAGCTAATATCAACGGAAATAAGGGAGGATAGTGAGAATGTAAAGGTGTGTTGTATAGCCATACACTCCTATATCCCTGCCCATCTCGAATAGCTCTACTCAGATGATAGTACTTCAGATTGTCCCCTCCTGAAAATGGAACAATATTAAATATTAAAATAGCTAATATTACCGCACCGAAAATTAATTTTTTATTCATTCCTTAACGACGTAAGAATAAAAAAAATCATCGAAATGTCAAGCCAAGAATGTACTTAATTTCACCAAACCATCGATATATAAATGCCTTTACTCCCTCTTTACAAAAAACGATTGAAGGAGTTTGAGTGTTTATATTATCGGATAATTTGTTCCTCCTTTCTGTTTTTATTCTTAATATACAGAAAAGAGTTTTTTTCGATATCTTTTCTTCAAGAAAATACAATCCAAACAATTACAAATACTTAATTTTCGATTTTTAACACAAAAATTTTGGGGAGTTGTCAGCATACCTTTTCCCTTGACTTCTTATGGTTAATTATTAATTTCTAAGGGATTATGAACCAAACAAATGTTGGAATTATAGGCGCAGGAAATTGGGGTACAACTCTTGCTTTATATCTAAACACAAGAAGTGTCAACGTTACAATTTTTGAGCCACTCGAAGAGAGAGTAGAGAAACTAAAAAAAAATAGAGAAAACAAAGATTTCCTTCCGGGATACAAGATTCCAAAAGATATTTTGATCACTGCCAACCCGGAAGAACTTACAGACAGAGCAGATCTCGTTTTTTTTGTTCTTCCCAGCCACATACTGAGGAATATTGCCGGTGTTTTTAGCAAGCATATAAATGCGGATACGATTATAGCGAGCTTTACAAAAGGCATAGATCCGAATACGTTACAGAGAATGTCCGAGGTTATTGAAGAGGAAATAGCTGTCCAGAGGGGTAAGATCGTTGCTGTTTCCGGACCTTCTATAGCGAGAGAGGTAATCAAAAAGGTTCCGACCTCACTCGTTGCCGCTTCGCGAGATGTAACGGAAGCAGAAATGATTCAGAAAATACTTTCGAGTGAGATAATGCGAGTTTATGCTTCCACTGACATTGTGGGAGTCGAACTTGGGGGGGCTTTAAAAAACGTTTACGCGATAGCGGCAGGAGTGTGCGATGGGATGAAACTCGGAACAAACGCGAAAGCCGCTCTTATAACAAGATCCATGGCTGAACTTTCCCTGTTGGGTGAAAAAATGGGGGGAAACAGTAAAACTTTCGCCGGGCTTTCAGGTTTCGGGGATCTCATTGTCACTTCGTTTTCTCCTTATTCAAGAAACAGAACTCTCGGTGAAAGATTGGGTAAGGGGGATAAGCTAAAAGATATTATTTCTGAAAGCGTGGAAGTTGTGGAAGGAATCAGGACCACCGAGTCGATCCGGGCGCTTTCAAAAAAATATAAGGTAAATATGCCTGTGGCGAAAGAAGTCTATTTAATATTGTATGAGGACAAAGATCCTTTCGATTCAATGAGGGATTTGATGAAGAGGGAATTAAAAAGGGAGAAGAAAAAATGAAAAAAATGTTTTATGTAATCAAAGAGGTTTCCGATATTTTAGATGAAAGCGAATCGACCTTGAGATTCTGGGAGGGAGAGTTCAAGGAACTCAGACCGAGAAGAGATAGTGGAGGGAAGAGATTGTATTCTGAAGACGATATTAAATTACTTAAAAAGATAAAATACTTGCTGAGAGAAAAGAAAATTTCCATAGAGGGAGCGAAAGAACATTTGCATGGAAAGAATGAAGAACTCGATTTAATAGGTAAATTGGAAGAGGTTAAGAGGATATTAAAATGAGAGAATTAAGGATAAAGAAAGCGCTTATATCTGTTTATGATAAGAAAGGTATAATCGAGCTCGCGCATGTATTGGATAAAGAAGGAATCGGCATCATTTCGACTTCGGGAACTCACGCGAGACTTAGGGAAGAAGACATTAAAGCCACTAAGGTCGAGGATATTGCTTCGAGTCCCGAATTGCTCGATGGCAGGGTTAAGACGTTGCAGCCTGAAATCTTTGCTTCTATTCTTGTAAATAAAGAAAAAAAAGAGCATCTCGATCAACTGAAAGGTTTAAACCTCGAACCCATAGATCTTGTTGTGGTTAATCTTTATCCTTTTAAATCGGGATTGGAAAGCAATCTCACTGATGATGAGATGATTGAATTAATCGATATCGGAGGAGCTTCCTTGATTCGCGCGGGTGCTAAAAATTATAAAAGTTGTCTTGTTTTATCCGAGCCTTCCGATTATAAGGTTTTTATTCAAAAATTTAAAGAAGGGAAAGGTTCAATTCCGCTGGATTACAGAAAAAAGCAGGCAGAGAAAGCTTTCCGCCAACTTTCTCTTTATAATAAGATGATAGCAAACTATTTTGCGAAACTGCTTGAGGAAGAAAAAAAAGAATTTCCCGATTTCTTGTCGTTCGATTGTGAGAAGACAATGAATCTCCGATACGGAGAAAATCCTCATCAGAAGAGTTCTGTTTACAGATTTACCGATAGTAAAATAAGTCTGGTTGATGCGAAACGACTCTGGGGTAAACCCATGTCTTACAATAACTGGATGGATACCGATGGAGCTTTAGGTGTTGTGTCTGAGTTCGATGAGACCTGCGTGGCGATTATCAAACATGCCGCTCCCTGTGGTGTAGGCATAGGTGAAAATGTTTTGGATGCTTTTAAAAAAGCTCAAAGTTGCGATCCGCTTTCCGCTTTTGGAGGAATTATTTCTTCTAATAGAGAAATAGATTTAGCTACAGCAAAAGAAATTAATAAGTCGTTTTTTGAGGTAATAATAGCGCCTGGTTACGCGCAGGATGCTCTTGCTAAACTTAAAGAGAAGAAAAACTTACGCATTTTAGAAGCTGAGTCGGAATTATTCACTCCCCTCGATTGTATGAAATGTTATTCTATTATCGGTGGGATTCTAATGCAGCAAAGCGATTCTTCTATGGAAGATCCGGACAAATGGGAAATAGTAAGCGAAAAAAAACCATCCCGGAGGGAATTAGATGATCTTAGTTTTGCGTGGAGAGTTGTCAAATGGGTTAAATCGAATGCCATTGTTCTGGCTAAAGATTTGAAAACAATAGGTATCGGTACCGGACAACCTTCCAGGGTAGATTCTGTCGAAATTTCCATACTGAAGGCGAAAAAACATGGACATGAACCAGAAGAGTCGGTTCTGGCTTCGGATGCCTTTTTTCCCTTCAGAGATTCTGTGGATAAAGCGAAAGAGGCGGGAGTAACGGCGATTGTCGAGCCAGGCGGGTCGGTCAGAGATAGTGAAGTTATCGAAGCTGCAAACGAACATAAAATATCCCTTTTGTTTACGGGGACGAGGCACTTCAGGCATTAGATCCTTATTCCTGCGGGTAAAGAGGCGACAACGCTCTCAATTTATCAACAGTCGAAGTAAAACTTTTAGCACTTAAAACATGTAGGGTGCCCATTGATTTTTATATCGTCTAATTTAATTTTCAAAAAGTTCTGTACTTAAATACCTTTCTCCATGATCCGGAAGAATCACCACCACTTTTTTACCTTTCCCGAGTTTCCCTGCAACCTTTATTGCTGCCGAAAGTGCGGCACCCGAAGAAACACCGGCAAAAATTCCTTCTTCTTTAGCCAGTTGCTTTGCCGTTTTTATTGCCTCTTCGTTATTAATCTTAATCACCTCGTTATAAATCTTTGTGTTAAGAACTTCCGGAATGAAGCCGGCGCCGATGCCCTGAATTTTATGGGAACCGGGTTTCCCGCCGGATAGCACGGACGAATCCGCTGGTTCCACTCCCACGATTAGAATATTTCTATCTCTTATTTTTTCCCGAAGAACTCCTCCCACTCCGGTAATAGTTCCCCCTGTCCCTATACCGGCAACAAAGGCATCTAAATCGGGAACCTGTTTTAAAATCTCCATTGCAGTCGTTTTTCTATGGATTTCCGGATTTGCAGGATTTTTAAACTGTTGCGGTTGGAACCATCCATTCTTATCTGATAATTCCTGAGCCTTCTCGATCGCGCCCTTCATGCCTTTCTCTCCGGGAGTGAGTATAACTTCTGCGCCGAAAGCTTTCAGTATTTTTGTCCTTTCCACGCTCATTGTATCAGGCATTGTAAGAATTAACTTATAGCCCTTAAAAGCCGCAACAAAAGCAAGCCCTATGCCGGTGTTCCCGCTTGTAGGCTCTATGATGGATCCTCCTGGTTTTAACTTCCCTGCTTTTTCCGCAGCTTTTACCATACTGAGAGCTATTCTATCTTTTACGGAACCCAGAGGATTAAAACCCTCTAACTTACAATAAACACCAGCATAATTCTTATCAATTAATTTATTCAATTTAACCATAGGCGTATCCCCGATTAAATCCAGAATGCTATTCACAATTTTTGCCACATTACCTCCCCTTTATTACAAGCTGTTAAAAGTTTACTTTATATTTAACGATATTAATAATTATTTCCGATTTGCCAAGTGCTTTGGTCCTCTTATGTTCCAGGTTTCTAATTTCTTACGTAATTGTTTTTTAATTTTTAAGGAATGGAGAGGTGTTTTTACAAAAAAGCTCAGTTTGCCGTGACTTTTAAAGATGTTTATTCGCATCTCAATTTGAGTTTTATATGTTTTTGTGTGAACTATTGTTTCGAGTTAAAAAAGATCCTGCAAATCTACATTCGTCAGTGTGCTAATTCTGTTTTTTTAATTTACAGTTAGATATTCAGAAGTGTCTTTGTGCAAATATTACAAATGAGATTTTATATCTTTATATCTATCTTCGTAGTAGGGTAAGCCTGTTCCCAGGACGTTTTTGATTTCAGCTTCAGCCCTTTCTATTCTATCGGTTGCAGGTGGATGCGAAGATAAAAGTCCTAATATCGCCGGAGGACGACTGCCTTCCATTTTTTCGAATTTCTCGAAGACCTGGATCATACCTTTTGAATTATATCCTGCGTTTTTAGCGTACAGTATTCCATATCTATCCGCTTCGAATTCGTTATCTCTACTGTAGCCCTGAAGTATAAGCGATGCCGCCACATTTACTATGTCACCCGCGGCGCCTTCGGTTTTATCGCCCAGGGCGATTTGAGCAAGAATGGAATAACCGTATATATTCTGTAATTTTTTTATGGAATGTCGTGCCACGATGTGGCTGATTTCATGAGCGAGAACAGCCGCGAGCTGGGCTTCATTGTCGAGAATTTCAAGCAATCCGGTATATACATAAATAAATCCTCCCGGGCAGGCAAAGGCATTTATATCTTTTTTATCGATTACTTTAAAACTGTATTCTACATCCTGTCTGTCGCATACTCTCGCTATTTTTTGCCCCACTCTATTTACGTAATTCTGTACGGTGATATTTCTTAATAATTTTTCCTGCGATTCTACTTCTGCCGCGACCTGACGACCAATTTCGACCTCTTCTGGTGTGGAAATAAATATGAAGTCGGTTTTGCCGCCCGGACCTGTGGTTACGCATGATATACTGAATAGAATCAATAGGACGAAAATCGTATATTTTTTCATAGAAGTAATATAATTGAATTTACCAGGTAGTCAATAGCCTTTCTGTTAGATTGTTAGATAGTTGGATTGTTGGATGATTAAAAATTTTTTAGATAAATATTTTTCTGCTTCTCAATCTAGGATTTTGGATTTAGGGATTGGGATTTAGAAAAAACAATAAAAAATCTTGTGATAATCTTGTGTAATCTGTGATTAATTCTTGTTGGGTGGGATGGGTTTTAAACAATATTATTTTTGTTTTTTCTCTGCGGTTTCTGCTTGCCCTATGGAATAATAACTTCTATTCCATGAGGGGCGTCTTTGCGGTTAATATTATGTATTAGCGGTTTTACCGCGCTAGGTTCTCTGTGTTCTCTGTGGTGGATTTATTGTTTTTTTGAAACAATTTTTCGCTATTTTGCGTCAAACCGATTAAATGGAGGTAAAAAATGTTAAAATTTAAATTTCAATATAGATTCAAACACTTAGAGGAAAAATTTAACCCATCGAGCGATTTAGGTTATTATGGAATATATGAACCAAAAACCATATTCTTTTACAATTAAAAAGGAGGAGTTATGGAAGATGTATTAATCCCGATGGTGGCAATACTGTTTCCCGTCTTTATAATCTTTATTGTTTTCTTCTTCGTTTTTACAACGGATTATAAAAAAGAAAAATTAAGAAGAGAAGAAAGAATGAAGGCAATAGAAGCCGGAGTTGAGCTTCCACCGGAACCTGCGCCTAAACCACTTGAACCACTTGATTACCTGAGAAAAGGATTGACTTTTCTTGCAGTCGGGCTTGGTATTTTGATTGGAGTGGGGATATTTTTTAACAAAGGACTTTTAGGTATACCAATACAATTCGTTACAATATTCGGTTTCGTTTTGACTCTTATCGGCATCGGTCTTGTAATTTTCTACAAAATACAGAGCAAATCGGAAAAGTAAAATACCCCTACCTTTCCTTAAATAAAAGAGGAGCACTTAGAACTGCTCCTCTTTTATATTTATATATAAAAAAAACTCTTAAGTTTGTTTTTGTTTTACGCCCGGAGGTCTGCTGATAATAGCAATTACCGCGCCTATGATGCAGAGTATACCGGTTACAGTAAATGCCATCGAGTAGCTTTTTGTTATTTCAAGCACCCGGGGAGCAAAAAGTGAACCCAGAAGCCCACCGACTCCGTAAGCGGTAAAAACCAGACCATAATTGATACCGATATTCTTTGTGCCGTAAAAATCCGCCGTAACCGCGGGGAATATAGCCAGGTAACCGCCGAAACATAGCCCTACTATGTATATACCTATCCAGTAGTAAAACGGAAATACTTCTATGATGTTGTATAAAAGTATCGCCGCTCCGTTTAGAATCAGCATAAGAAAAAGCGTTTTCTTTCTGCCCAGACTATCGGAAAGACGTCCCCAGAAGATTCTTCCCAGTGCATTGAAAACCGCGAGAGTTCCGACTGCGAGAGCTGCGGTTTTTGCCGTCAAACCTACAATATCTTGACCTATGGGAGATGTCTGAGCTATAATCATAAGTCCCGCGAAACATCCAAAGAAATACATAAACCAGATAAGATAAAAAGACAATGAAGAAAGCATTTCGCCGGGACCGAAATCCCGTTCCGTCATTTGTGTCTTTTCAGGTTTAGTCCACCCTTCAGGTTTCCATCCCGAAGGCGGGTTTCTTAGAATTTGTGCGCTGAGTACGATAACTATAAGAAAAGAAATTCCTAAGATCGCCAGAGTAGAAAAGACTCCTACTCCGTCTATAAGCGCGCGGGCCACAGGCGCCACGATTAGGGCTCCGGCTCCGAAACCGGCGACACTTAAACCGGTTATCATACCTCTCTTATCGGGGAACCATTTAATTCCTGTTGCAACAGGACAAACATAAGTGAATCCTATTCCGATTCCCGATAATACTCCGTAACCGATAGTCAGCCAGGTGAAACAACGAAAGAAAGCAGCGATCAACATTCCCGTTCCGAGGACGATTCCGCCTACAGTAGCCACAAGTCTGGGTCCTGCTTTATCCTGCCATCTTCCTCCGATTATGGTGGCGATAGCAAAAAAAACCAGCACTAATGAAAAAGGCAGTGTGGCCTGGCTGGGAGTTAACCCGAGCCCACCATATCCGATTGGCTGTTGTAAAGGTTTACAAAAAACACTCCACGCGTAAATAGCGCCGAGACACAGTTGAATAAGAACGGCTCCAATTACTATCAGCCATCGGTTAAAAACTTTCTCTTCCGCCATAAAAACCTCCTTTTAACTCTTCGCTACTCTATTTAAGTGGCTTCGCCTATTCCTTCAACTGCTTCAGGATTGGCAAGCGTGGAGATATCCCCGACGGATTGTCCTATTGCCTTGGCTCTTATTATTCTACGCATTATCTTTCCTGACCTGGTTTTGGGAACATCGTTAACAAAACCTATCTCATCCGGTCTTGCTATTTTTCCGATTTCTTTTCCGACATGCTCGCGTAACTCTTTTTTTAATTCATCAGAAGGTTCTACTCCTTTTTTCAGAACCACAAAGGCGGTTATCGATTCACCTTTTAGTTCATGCGGTTTTCCGATTACTGCAGCTTCGGCGACTTTTGGATGACTTACTAAAGCTGATTCTACCTCTGAGTTGCCGATTCTATGTCCGGCAACATTAAGAACATCATCGGCTCTTCCCTGTACCCAGAAATAACCGTCTTCATCTTTCCTCGAAACATCACCGGCCAAATATATATTGGAAAATTTGGTCCAGTATACATTTTTATATCTTTCAGGGTCTTTGTAGAGACCTCGTAACATTCCGGGCCATGGTTTACGTATGACTAAATTTCCGCCGGCATTGGTAATGGATTCTCCGTTTTCATTGTAAACATCCGCGTCGATTCCCGGCAAAGGGTTTGTAGCCGAACCGGGTTTGAGCGGTGTAATAGGCAGCGGAGATATAAGAAAATGACCTGTTTCCGTCTGCCACCATGTGTCCATTATAGGACATTGTTCTTTGCCGATATGTTTGTAATACCATATCCATGCTTCCGGGTTGATAGGTTCTCCTACTGAACCTAAAAGACGCAGCGAATCCAGATTGCATTTCTGAGGATGTTCTTCCCCGAGTTTCATGTGAGCTCTTATCGCTGTAGGAGAAGTGTAGAGAACGGTTACTTTATGTTTTTCCACCATCTTCCACCATCTTTCCGGTTCCGGATAGGCAGGCGCACCCTCATATATTATGGAAGTTGTCCCAAGAATTAGCGGAGCGTAAACAATGTAACTGTGACCTGTTACCCATCCGATATCTGCAGCGCACCACCATACATCATTTTCCTTTAAGTCGAATACCCATCTGAGTGTCTGTGCCGTGCCGACCGCGTAACCACCGTGGGCATGTAATATACCTTTTGGTTTCCCGGTCGTACCTGAGGTGTATAAAATGTAAAGAAGGTCATTCGCGTCCATTTTTTCTGTTTCGCACTCAGCCGATTGGTCTTTTGTAATCTCTTCCCACCATAGGTCTTTTCCGTCATTCCAGGGCACTTCATCACCTGTACGCTTATAAACAATAAGATGCTCGACGGAGGGTGAATTATTTACTGCTTCATCAGCCTGTTGTTTCAAGGGGACTTTTTTCCCGCGTCTGTAGAAGGAGTCACAGGTGATGGCGATTTTTGCCTCACAATCGTTGAGTCTGTCCGCAAATGCCGCAGAACTGAAACCTGAGAAAACGACAGAATGAATCGCGCCAATCTTCGCGCAGGCGAGCATCGCTATGGGGAGTTCTACGTGCATTGGTAAGTATATCCCGACTCTGTCTCCCTTTTTAACCCCTAAACTTTTCAGAGCGTTAGCTAATTTGTTAACTTCCGTATAGAGTTCTCCATAGGTCCATTTTTTTATATCGCCCGGTTCGCCTTCAAAAATGTAAGCGACCTTGTCTTTGTTGCCGTTTTCCATATGTTTATCGAGTGCGTCATGAACGATATTGTATTCTGCCCCAACAAACCATCTGGCGTATGGAGGATCCCACTCGAGTACTTTGTCGTAAGATTTATAAAATTCCAACAGTTCTTTTGCCATTTCTCCCCAGAACCATTCTAAATCTTGCGATTTTTCAAGCAGTTCGTTTAAATCTTTTATTCCGTGCTTATCCATCCATCTCTTTACATTCGTTTGCTTTACGAATTCTTCCGGAGGGTTGAAAACCCGTTTCTCTTCTAATAATACACTTATGTCCTTTTTTTCTTCGTTACTCAATTTATCCTCCCTTCAATTTACTTTAGTTTGACTGAACCCAAAAACTTTAATTAAATGATTTTTGTATTTTTATTATATTGGCGATTTAAACTTTGTCAATACCGATACCGCCGTTACTTATCATAGAGAAAATGTATTTTTAGGGTTTAAAAACTTTTCCATCTACTTACTTTTTTGAGTTTTAAACGACAGGAAATCTTGTGATAATCTGTGTAATCTTGTGGTTTATATACGGATGGTGGGTAGTTAGCGGGGATTGACTTTTGACTTACCTTATATAGAATAGATAAAAGGAGACAGGCTGATGTTTGATATCAAAATCACCGGGACGGGTTCTTATCTACCCGAAAGAATCTTGACAAATTCGGATTTAGAGAAGATGGTGGACACTTCGGATGAATGGATTACCACAAGAACGGGTATAAAAGAAAGGCATATCGCGAGTGAAAAAGAAGCGTCTTCAGACTTAGCTGTTAAAGCAGCTAAAAAAGCTTTTAATATGGCGGGGATTCATGCAAAGGATATAGATGCGGTAATAATAGCAACTATTACTCCCGATACCTTTTTTCCCGCAACTGCGTGCTGGGTTCAAAAAAAGTTAGGCGTGCGTCCCATTGTGCCTGCTTTTGATGTAAGCGCCGCCTGCTCGGGATATCTTTATGGTCTTATTCAGAGCGCAGCTCTAATAGAAACAGGTGTTGCAAATAAAATACTGTTATGCGCCAGTGAAACCCTTTCAAAAATCACAAACTGGAATGACCGTTCCACCTGTGTTCTTTTCGGCGACGGAGCCGGGTGCACTGTTGTAGAAAAATCGGATGGCAATTCCGGTTTACTTTCTTATGTTTGGGGTGCTGATGGAAAACTCGGAAAACTCTTAATACAGGAAGCAGGCGGTTCTTTTATGCCTGCGAGTGTAGAAACTGTGGAACGGAATCTTCATACTGTATCAATGGAGGGTAATGAGGTTTACAAGCACGCTGTTACCAAGATGAAAAAAGCGGCTGTCGAATCCCTGCAAAAAGCTGATTTAAAAGGTGAAGATGTGGATGTATATGTGCCCCATCAGGCAAATATTAGAATAATTGAAGCTACGATAAAAAGAGCCGGAATTCCGATGGATAAAACCGTTGTTACTATTGATAAAACGGGAAATATGTCTGCTGCTACCATACCTGTTGGTATAGACTGGGCGGTAAGGGACGGAAGGCTAAAAAGGGGAGATATCCTTCTCTCGACAGCTTTTGGTGGTGGTTTCACCTGGGGAGCTATAGTTTTAAGGTGGTGATTAATTGCTTGAATTAAGGCTTCATGGCAGAGGCGGGCAGGGAACTGTCGTTGCGACAAAAATTCTTGCCGAAGCTCTATCCAAAGAGGGTAAATTTATTCAGGCTTTTCCGGAATATGGAGTCGAAAGAAGAGGCGCTCCGGTTAGAGCCTTTTTGCGAATCAGCGATGATACCGTATATGAGAGATCCAAAATATATGAACCTGACCATATAGTTATTCTCGATCCATCTCTTATAGGCTTTGTCGAGCTTACAGATGGTTTAAAAAAAGGCGGCTGGATAATCGTAAATACATCAAGAGAACCTGAAAAGTTGAAATTCGACAGGGAATTTAATGTGGCTGCTGTGCCGGCAAGAGAAATCGCTATAAAGTATCGTCTGGGAAGCGAGTCTGCTCCAATAGTGAATACCGCGATACTCGGTGGAGTTATAAAAGTTTTAAAATTATGCAGTATGGAATCTCTTTTAAACGCTATTAGAGAAGGTGTTCCTACTAAAAAAGAAGATAATGTTAAGGCTGCCGAAGAATCTTATAAAATAACGAAGGTTTGAGGAGAATGTCGAAAAAGTCATGTAAAACAATTATATTTAAAAAAGAGAAAGAACTTCCCTCGTCCGCTGTTTCTTTTCATTCTATGGAATACAACAAAACCGGAAGCTGGAGGAATTTCCGTCCGGTAATAAATTATGATAAGTGTACAAATTGTATGATTTGCTGGAAATTTTGTCCCGAGGGCGTAATAAAGATAAAAAAGGAAGGCGGCGAAAGAATCAAACTTGAAATCGATTATGAATACTGTAAAGGCTGTGGTATTTGCTGGGAAGAATGTCCCGTAGAAGCCATAGATATAGAGGAGGAGGAAGATTGAGAAAGGTTTTAATGGGCAATCATGCCTTATCTTACGGCGCCAAGCTTTCCCGGGCTCAGGTGATATCGGCATATCCGATAACTCCCCAAACAGAAGTTATAGAGCTTTTATCTCAGATGTGCGCTTCGGGGGAATTAAACGCGAAGTTTATAAAGGTGGAATCGGAACATTCGGCTATGGCTTCTCTTGTAGGAGCCTCTGCTGTCGGTGTTAGAACTTTTACCGCTTCATCTTCTCAGGGTACTGCTCTTATGCATGAGATGCTCCACTGGGCTGTGGGCGCCAGGACCCCTGTAGTAATGGGAAATATAAACAGAGCTTTTGCACCGCCCTGGTCGATATGGACGGAACAGAATGATTCACTTTCGCAGAGAGACACAGGATGGATGCAGGTTTACGCCCAGAACAATCAGGAAGTTCTCGATTCCGTTATTCAGGCTTATAAAGTCGCGGAATCTGTGGAGTTACCCGCAATGGTGGTTCTCGCCGCTTTTGTTCTTTCTCACACTTCAGAGGCGATCGAAATACCGGCTCAGGAAAAAGTGGATGAATTTCTTCCTCCTTACGAGAGAGAATATAAGCTGGATCCGGATGATCCGCACGCTTTCGGGGGGTTGACCGACCCGGAGAATTATTACGAATTCAGATATAAAATTCAGAAAGCTATGGAAAAAGCGCTCGATAGGTGGGAGGAAACAGGCAGGGAATTCGAAAATATTTTCGGGAGAAGATATGGTCTTGTAGAAACTTATAAAGCCGATGACGCAAAGAACTTAATAATTTCTTCCGCGACTGTAGCTTCCACTGCAAGAAAGTCGGTCGATATGTTGCGTGATAAGGGGGAAAAGGTCGGACTCCTGCGGATAAGAGTTTTTAGACCCTTCCCGGCAAAGAAAGTACGTAAAATTTTAAGTTCGGTTGAAAAAGCTGTGGTTATAGACAGAAACATCGGATTTGGCGTTTCCGGGATATTCTGTCAGGAAGTTAAAGCCGCGATGTATAACGAAAAGAATAACCCTACGATATTCGGAGTAATAGCCGGACTCGGGGGACGTGATGTTACAAGCAGAAATATAGTGGAAATATACGAAGATGTCATGAAAATGGAAAAGCCCGAGTCGGACATAATCTGGAAAGGATTGAAAGAATGAAAATACCCGAAGAAGAAATAATGAGCAGTGGAAATGTTGCCTGTCAGGGGTGCGGAGCCAATATTGCAATGAGGCACGCTCTTAAAGCTCTGGGAAGGAACACGGTGCTTACAATACCTGCATGTTGCTGGACTGTAATAGATGGGCCTTTCCCTTATTCTTCGGTCGGTGTTCCAAATTTCCACACCGCTTTCGCTACTGCAGCGTCCGCTGCCGCGGGGATAAGAGCCGCTTTCGATATGTTGGGGAAAAACCCCAGCATAGTCGCCTGGGCAGGAGACGGTGGTACTTATGATATTGGACTCGGAGCGCTATCAGGTGCGGCGGAACGAAATGATGATATGATTTATGTTTGCTATGATAATGAAGCGTATATGAATACAGGTATTCAGAGGAGTAGTTCTACTCCGCCTGGAGCCTGGACAACGACTACTCCGGTGGAAAGACCCAAGCAGAGTGTTAAGAAGGATATTGTTTCAATAATGGCGGCTCACCGTATACCCTACATTGCGACGGCTTCTATTTCTCACGTGGAAGACCTGATAGCAAAATTCGAAAAGGCAAAAGGTATTAAAGGTATGAGATTTATTTTAATAATTTGTCCCTGTCCGCCCGGATGGAAATATGACCCCAAGTTGACCGTGAAATTAGCCAGACTCGCAGTGCAAAGCAGAGTTTTTCCTCTGCTTGAAATTAAAAACGGAATAGAGTGGAAATTAAACAGGGAAATTACCCGTCCGAAGCCGGTTGCCGATTATTTGAAACTCCAGGGTAGATTCAAGCATTTAAGCGAAGAAGAAATAGCAAAGATCCAAAGAAACATCGACAAGGATTGGGAATTATTGCTGAGAAAAATAACAGGATAAAATATTTTTAAATTATTACATTTAAAAGGAGGTTTGAATGTCAGGACATTCAAAATGGCATAGTATAAAACACCAGAAGGCACAGGAAGATAAAAAAAGAGGGAAGGTATTTTCTAAGTTATCTCGAAAGATTTCGGTAGCCGCTAAAAAAGGCAAAGATCCGGAAAAAAATGTCGAACTCCGGAATGTTATCCAGGAAGCAAAAGATAATGATATGCCCAAGGAGAATATAGAAAGGGCGATACTTCGAGGCTCTGGAGAACTGCCCGGCGTCGAATATACGGAAATTAAATACGAGGGATACGGACCCGGCGGGGTCGCTTTATATATAGAATGTATGACCGACAACAAGAACAGAACAGCATCCGAAATGCGACATATAATGGAGAGAAATGGAGGAAAATTAGGAGCAGAGGGCTGTGTTTCGTATCTTTTCGAAAGGAAAGGATTGATAATCGTACCGAAAGAGAGTTCCTCGGAAACAGAGATTTACGACGCGGCTATCGAAGCGGGCGCATTGGATATAAATGAAGAGAAAGACACGTACGAAATTTATACGAACTCCGCCGATCTTCATAAAGTTTATAAAAATCTACAGGAAAAAGGGATATCGGTCGAACATTTCGAGTTAACTTTTTCGCCTAAAGCTACAAAAAAAGTGGAAGAAAAGGATGCCAGAAAAATACTCAAACTTCTTTCTATACTTGAAGATCACGATGATGTTCAACAGGTTTATTCCGATTTCGATATACCGGATGAAATACTCGAGGAAATAGGTTCCGAGAATTGAAGATATTGGGAATCGATCCGGGTCTTGCCCGGACCGGAGTAGCGATTCTGTCCAGGGAAAAAAAGGAAAGCAGTTTTTCCTGGAAAATTCTGGAACATAAAGTTACTGAAGAAAGACTCTGGGAATATTTTAAATCGCTTTCGGAACTTGTAAATTGTGAAAAACCCGATCAGATTGTGATAGAAAACATTTTCAGAGGTCCGAATATTAAAACACTTATAAAGATAGCGGAACTGCGGGGTGTTTATCTGCTTCTGTCTCAAATGCAGGGTTTGCCTGTTCAGGAATTCTCGCCGCGGGAAATCAAGCAATCGGTGACCGGTTCCGGAGCTTCTTCCAAAGAGCAGGTAAGATATATGGTAAAAAAAATCCTGGGAATAAAAGAAGAATTACCTCTCGATGTTTCCGATGCTTTTGGCGCGATAATATGTTATATAAATAAGAATCAGGAATATGCTGGAATCAATTAAAGGTGTAGTTTTAAACGCAGAAAAAGAAAAAATAAGTGTTAGCGTCGGTGGTTTTGGATTTTTGATCAACGTTTTTATAGAAAGCGCAATTCCGACTGTAGGAGATGAGATTTTTTTGTACACTCACATGTCTTTAACTCAAAATGGAGTAGATATATACGGTTTCGAAAATAGATCGGAAAGAGACCTTTTTAGAACAATTATAAAGGTTCCGAATATCGGTCCCAAGACCGCATTTTCACTTATGATAGGTTTGGGTGGCAGTGGTATAAGAAGAGCTCTTGAGGCGAATGACCCTGAACCCATATCCAGAGTTAAGGGGATAGGAAGTAAAACCGCGAAGAGGATTATATTGGAGTTAAAGGATAAGTTAAAGCTGGCACCTGCAAAAGAATTTGAAGAAGCCAGAAAAGCTCTTATTTCTATAGGCTACAGTTCGAAAGAAGCCGACCAGTCGATAAGTGAAGTAGTTAAGGACGGAGAATATCTTTCGGTGGATGAAATAGTGAAAAGAGTTTTAAAGAAAATATGAGAATAACTTCTCCTTCGAAAGATCCGGTAGACGCTCAATACGAGAAAAGTCTCCGCCCGCAGTCTTTTAAGGAATTTATAAATCAGGAAAGGGTAAAGGAGAATCTCGAAGTTTTTACAAAAGCGGCTAAAAAGAGGGAAGATCCTCTCGACCATATTCTTCTTTTTGGTCCTCCGGGCCTCGGGAAGACGACACTCGCTCATATTATTGCCAGAGAGATGGAAGTCGAGATTACTTCTGTCGCCGGTCCCGTTCTTCAGAGACCGAGAGATCTGGCAGGGATTCTTACGAAGCTTCACCGATTCGACGTATTATTTATAGATGAAATACATAGAGTTAATAAAGACGTGGAAGAATATTTGTATCAGGCTATGGAAGATTTTGCCATAAATATTATGATAGACACCGGTCCTGCCGCCAGATCCATCGAAATCAACCTTCAGCCTTTTACTCTGGTGGGAGCGACTACCAGAACGGGTCTTCTATCGGCGCCTCTTCGTTCGAGATTCGGTTATATGCCCCGTTTAAACCATTATGAGCCTGAAGATTTAAGTCAGATAATCAGGCGTTCTTCTTCAATACTCGATATAAAAGTCAGCGATGACGCATCCGACGAAATAGCGAAGAGAGCGAGAGGAACTCCGAGAATCGCGAATCGACTTCTCAGACGGGTCAGAGATTTTGCCGAGGTGAAGGGAAAAGGAGAAATCGATTTAGAGATAACGAAATATGCCCTCGAACAACTCGAGGTGGATACCCGCGGACTCGATGTTATGGATAAAGCTATATTAAAAAACATAATAGAAAAGTATAATGGTGGTCCCGTGGGATTAAAAACTCTTGCTACATCGGTGGGAGAGAAAGCCGAAACAATCGAAGAGGTTTTTGAACCCTATTTGATAGTTAGCGGACTACTGAAAAGAACTCCACAGGGAAGAGAAGCGACCCCGCTCGCTTACGAACATTTAAATATTAAAAATCCTAAGGGCAAAACGTTATTTTAACGGAGAGGCAGGGATTCGAACCCTGGTTCCACGATTAAGCGGAAACACGATTTCCAATCGTGCACCTTCGGCCTCTCGGTCACCTCTCCATTTAGACAATAAGTAAGCTGGTGAGCGGATTTGAACCGCTGACCTGCGCATTACGAATGCGCCGCTCTACCGATTGAGCTACACCAGCATTTTCTCCAGGATATTATAAAAAAAAGAAAAATAATCAACCCCCTTTTTTAGCTACTAAAGCACCAAGTGATTCTGGTGTTTTTATAAAAATAATAAAGTGGGATTGTTTGTTTGTTCTTGTGCTTATTTATGAGGTCAATTCGAGGTTTTAACAAAAAAATTAAAATAATATGATGTGCGGTGGGAACTTTGAGTCCTGGTGTCTTTGTGGCAAAAAATTTTCAAAGAAACCCCTTGACAATATGAAATTTCTTTATATTATAAAATCAGTTTTTGGTTATAGCTAAAAAAGTTGAATGATAGTGAGAGGTTTTCTCTAAATGTAACCTCAAAAAGAGGAATATGCTTTTTATTTATATAGGAGGTAATAGATGGCGAAGGGAAAATTTGAGAGGACGAAGCCGCACTTAAATG
>CAZSEX010000012.1:0-49268 GCA_964606065.1 uncultured bacterium
TGACCCCGTTGATATTAAAGTGGAAAACTTTTAATATTCCAAACCCCACTTAATCAATATTTATTTCATACAAATATCCCATGTATGGTGTAAATAAATATAAAGATTTAATCTTTTTATTATAATACTCCGGTAATATTGCTGAAGGGAGCATAGGAATATCTCTAATTTTCTGCGATCTTATATCAAAGATTATCGCATCATTTTTCTCATTAGTCCCTGTTATAAAAACGGTTTCTCCCCCTCTATTCCGGAATGAATGCATCCGAAAGGCATTACCGGGAAATTTCAATTCTTCATAATTAGATTTAGCTTTAGAGGGTCTATAAATTAAAAGTTTATTTCTCATGGTAAGGATTATAATTTCTTTGTTGCCATCATTATCTAAATTGACAAACGCTATTTCCTTTGGTTCTTCTCCGTTATACGGCAGTATTATCAGGGAATCCTGTTTTCCCGGAGAATATATTTCTAAATTATTTTTATCCAGCATTATTACTTCCATATTGCCATCATAATCAAGGTCTCCGATATTACCATCCGCCCTGAGCGTAACTTCTTTTATGCCAATCTTGTTGAGGTTGTTGAAATAATGGAAAAAGTATAACTTACCTTTGCTATAACCTACCGGGTCTTTTTCATAGTATTTATAAGGAAAATATAAATTCTCCATGGGATAACTGTCTATAATTCTCCCTGAAAAGTTAATTATATAAACCTCATTTTTGCTCGAAGCGAAAATATATTCATTATTGGCAGAAAGAGAATAAATCGGGCTGGAAGGAAGCCTCAAAGGGAATCCTCTTTCTATGCTTCCTTTCTCCTGTAACCATAATAAGTCATCAATTCCACAGATAAGCTTATTTGAAACAGCCGCACATAATCTCGGATATTCATGCACCTTCCATCCTTCCGAAATTTCTTTCGAACGAAATTCATAGATCGAATCCTTCCCAATTAGATAAAACTGCTGGTGAGAATAGGGGACTTTAATAACTCTAAACAGTTTACTGTTTATTGGAATTTTATTCTCAAAAAAAGGAGGTATAGGAAATAAAAAATCCTCTTCTCCCTGAGGATGTATTTCATAACTCCGGGAAGCAAGTCTTCTAATCTCCGAATTTGGATCTCCGGTAAAATTTCTTAAAAAATTCTGAAAAGAAGTTATCTCAACTCTTTCCAAAGCATAAAAAACACTGTATCGAAATCTTTCATCAGGGTCCCCAAGATAAGGGAAAAAATATTGGAAGAATGCTCTATCTGTAGGAATATAGTCGTAAAAGGGCGTTCTTTTATAAGGTTTTGCTTCTAAAACATTTCTTTCAAAAGAAAGATAGCGGAAAAGCCAATCAATTCCTTCTGTTTTCCCTTCTTGCGTTAAAAATCTCGCGGAAATACATTTAGCTTCTTTTTCACTTTCAATATCGCACAAAATATCTAATAATTCGGGGTAAAGGGTTTCTCGTAAGGTTCCCCGACGAGTGTAATATGGAATTCTCTTCAAAAAATTCACCCAATCGTTTTTCGAGTTTCCGTCTGAAAGAAACTCTTTAATCACACTCATTGCCTCTTGTGTTTCCATATTAAATAGGACATTTACTGCTTCAAAATTCCTGTTTTTGATTTCTTTTTTTAAAAAGTTTCTTGCTTCCTTACTTTTAATATTCGACACCAACCGAATGTACTTTTTCTTTTTTTTATCCGAAGTTTTCTCAAGAAAACCGAGTAAAGAAGGAAGAAGAATCTCTCCAAACATAGGGTTTTTCTCAAGCGTTGTATTTAAATGAACATATAAATAACTTCTATCTTTCTGCTCTATAGAATCTAAAAAACCTATAATATAAGGAACCGCATCTTCTCTAAATTCCGTTAACGAATCTAAAACCTTAAAACCTCTTCTCCATGAGTTATCTCCACGAGTCGATTCTTTCGCTAAATTCCTGAATGTTAAAGATAGTTCCTGTGGAAACCCATTTGTACCCGAAATAAAAAATATAAAAGAACTAATTGCCCAAAACATATAAGACTCCTTTTTCTGTTATTATAATAAGTTTATCACATTCTAAAATTGGCGGAAATCTAAGATTATAAATTTCATAATATCCCCAGGATAACTCTCCATTTTTTAAATCATACGCAAAAATTTTGCCCAGATCCATGACTACATAAAGAAAATTTTTACTCGCTCTCAGATAGAATTTGAAATTTTTGCTCTCCAAGGTGTTCTCCGGATATGTATTCTCCGGGAGTACTACCTTCCATTTTTCTTCTCCCTCAACGAGGCAAGAAACACAACCACTACTATCTCCTAATAAAATCCTGCTACCAGTAATCTCTATATTAGAAACAATATCACTACCGGTTTTAAATTTCCATCTTATATTTCCCATTCTATTATCGGTGGCAATTAAGGTATCGAGTTTTGGGGAAATAACGATATCTTCAAAAGCTACAGGCGAAGCCTTACTATCATACAATCGCCTATTCTCCCATATTAATTCATTTTCTTTTGAAAACGCTTTCTGGAAGTTTTTTGAAAATACATACAACATAGATTCGCTACCGGATAACATTTTATTATCGATTGTGTTAAGATTAATCTGGCTTACTTCTTCCCATCTATTCTGAGTCAATCTGATACCCCTTATAAGATTCTTGCAAAGGAGAAGCAAAATATCATCATTTATAACCATATCTTCAGCATAGAATGGTAATTCGCGCAGAATATTCCCACTATTAGCGTCGATTATTAGCACATTGGAACCCAGTAAGTAAATATTGTTGTTATATAGTTTTATTTTTCTAAAGCTCTTCTCGTCTTTCAATGGTATTTTCCACAAAAATTCGTCCTGTGAAAAATCAAATTTTATTAAATATCCATCTTCATCAAGAAAGAATAGATTGTCTCCGGAAACTGCCGGGGGGGTTAACAATCTCCGATTTAGATTCTTACTTACCTTGATATTTAAAGGCGGTTCGAGGTCACACTCTTTGAATTTACTCAATATTTTTCTTTTTATTCCGCTAAAGAAAGGCTTCAATGGGTTTTGCCAGCTTTTCCTCTCTTGAGCTACCTTTTCCTTCTTCACGTATTCATAATCAAAATCAAAAAAGACCAATCCATCTTTTCCCAACAGAATATCTCCATTATCGGAAATATCAAAAACCGCGTTTTTGTTTATTTTATAATCAACCGGATAGATGTTTTTCTCTAAAAATTCCAATCTTTTTAAATGAGGATTTTTTTCAGATATCAACCATATATCGTTAAAGACTCCTTTCCTTAGATTCAGAATATCGCCGACATCTTTACCGAAAAGCCCCTCCATTTTTCCTTCCTTACACAGATAAATACCTGTAGATGCTCCAAGAAGAAAACCGTCTCTCTTTAAAGAGTTAAAACAACTTATTTTTCCGGGAAGATATTTGGAGTCGGTTTTGATTTTTGACATACCGTTATTGTTAAGATTAAATACATTGTCTTCGTCAACTACCCAAAAACCTTTATCTGTTCTACTTAAATCAACAACTTTCCCATTTAAAGATTTATATCGTATCCAGTAATCGTTAAATCTTACCAAAAGGACCGTATCTTTACTTAAGAGAAAGTCCTCATTATTCATTGCCAGCTTAGACCAGCTTTTTGTTTGTAAAGGAAAATCTAAAGTATCTACATTTTTATTACTTATTATAAAGATTTTATACTGCCCAAGCGCATATACAAGACCTTTTTCAGTAGAAGTAATATCGTAAATTTCTCCAAGAAAAAAAGACTGCCAGTTTTCCCCATCGTAAATTGAAAGCCCTTTTTGAGTCGCGATAAACCACTTCCCATTCAAATAGCGTATATCATTAATTTTATCGGAAAGAAGGCCACCTTCCGGGCGTACAAATTCAAATTTCTTCGCATTATCCGAGTATCTCGATACTTCTCCGGCGAGGAGCCAGTAATCCCCATTTCTATCCCGGACAAATACCTCGTTTCTATAATATAATCTCATTATATCAAGGTTGATTTTCGATACAAATAGAGAATCCAGATCATACAAATTTATCTTTTGCCAATTATTGCAATCGAAATACTCAAAACCGAGGAAAGGAGGGTAATAAATATAAATAAAATCAGAAATATAAATAGTCCCTTCAAAATCTTCGATGAATCCTTCGGCTTTCCTCTCTTTTTCCCAGAATTTAAATTCGCCATTATTATAAGAAAAAACAAAATACTGATTTTTTTGCCTTCCACTTCCCCAAACAATTCCTTTTGAAGAAGTGAAAAGAGAATTTATGCTCGCATTTTCAAACATTTCCGGAACAACTATCCTCACAAGTTTTTCCCCAACCATCCTAAAAAGTCCCATATAATTACCAATAAATATCTTATTATCCTCTGAGACTGCTATAAAGAGGTCTTGAGAAAGAAATCTTTCGGAAAAAGGAATCGGATTAAAAGTCTTACCATCAAACATTAATATACCACTGGTGAAGAGAGTCCATATTTTACCTTCACGGCTCACCGCTACATCTGCAATACCTCCCCATTTTTTATATTTGAAATCGATGTTTTCAATTCTGCCATTTCGCAGAGTTTTTATATTATCGTAAGTTAAAAAAATAATATTGCCGTAAGATGAGCGGAGTTTTTTACATTGAAAATCGTAAATGTTCCATTTATCATCTTTCCAACTGCATATATCATCGTTTTCTCCGCGAAACCAGATCAAACCATCTTTCCCGCATATCATTTCTCTGACATCTTCAATTGGAATACCCTTTGAGGTATTTTTTACATTAAAAACCTGTTTTCTCGCTTCATTAATTACCCATTTTTCGTTATATTTATCTTCGGGACTTTTTGAACAGGCTGCTAATAATAAAAATAAAAAAAGAAAAATCAGGTTACATCTTGATTGCATACACTTTGCCTGCCACTATAATAAGTAAATCTTTATAGGTTACAAGAGGTGTAGCCATATATTGAGATAGATTACTTTTCCATAAAACAGCACCTGTGTTAATATTATACGCGAAAACAGTGTCTTTAAAGGAAGATACATAAACAACATTGTCTTTAATAACCGGATCTGCAAGGATCTTTGGTGGGTTTAACCACGGATAATCTTTATTCCATTTAAGATATCCATGTTTACCATAACAGAAAAGCCCTTTATGCGGTGTACCGAAAACCACCGCATTCTCTGAAACAGTAGGGCTGGTAAATATTCTGGAACCCGCGCTGTACTTCTGGAACAAATTTCCATTATCGGCATCGATGGCAAGCACAAGAGAATCAGCATATAAATAAATAATACCATCAACAAAGCTGGGTTTAGAATTAAGTGAAATGCCCCCATAAGAATAAGGATTTTCTCTTTTCCAGAGTAAAATACCGTCTATCGAATAACAACTCCAATCATAACTATCCAATATCCATAACCGATCATTTGCAACAATTAAATTATCTCCACCTTTATTGATTTCCTTAATTTTTTTAAGTTTTCCGATATCGTAAAAGATAAGATTATTTCTAGTTAAAAGGAATATCTTATTTTTATATAATTTCATGTCGTTAGCTTTAACTGGAATTGTGTTTAGCAGTTTACCCGAAGGGAAATTATAAATATAAAGATTTTTACTCGCCAGATAAATCCTTTTATCATCAATTATCGGGGATATGTATCCGTATCCATCATCCACTTTTTTCTTCCATAGAACTTGCCTTTTTTCTAAATCAATTAACGATAAAAACAAATTTTCTCCACAAGAAAGAAGGTAATTTTCATAAATAACGGGTTTAACTCTAACATTATGCATTCCTTCCATTTTCCATACAATGTCACCGGGAGAAATATCTTTATCGGAAAACTTTTCTTTCGTAACAGAGATTTTACCACCAGCGGAATAGCTGGATTTTGTTTTATAAGATTCCGATTCGTTATAGTCAATGGATTTTTTATGCTCGATAAGTGTAAGTATCTTAGACATTAATTTTCTAAACCAGTTCCCGGGTGAAACCAGACCTGGCTTTTCAGGATAATCGAAACTATAAAGATTAATTATTCCGCCAAAATTATTACCGGCAAGAATATTACCACTCGGATCAACACCAAAACATTCAGGATATGAAATTTCAACTTTAGACTTCGGAGTAATTTTTGAAATAGTGCCACTATTTATATCCAAATGATGCAGATAATCATTATGTATCGTAAACCAAGCATCACCACAAATCCCTTTTTCAACCTGAGTTATCTCCTCCTCAAGAATAAAATCCCCTAAAAGATCTTTAAATTTCCCGGACTTGAACAGAAGAAGTCCGCCGTCAGTACCAACAATAAGCTGACCTTTTCTACTTCTTGCAAAATCCGCAATCTTGCTTCCCGGGAAGTTTTCTGGTATTGAAAACTTCTTTATAATTTTACTTTTCTTAAATTTATAAATATTTCTCCCTCCTCCAATCCAAATAATATCATCTTCCATTAAAAATGTACTCAGTTCAGTATCAAAACCAACCTCTTTTCCGAAAGAGACCCAGAATCCTTCACTATATAGACAAAGGTCAAAGCGTGTAAGAAGCCAGACATTCCCCTCATCATCTATCCCTATCTCACGAAAATTTCCGTAACCATAAGTTTTTTTCGTTTTTCTAAGGGAGGGCAAATCTGTTATCTTATTCAATTTATCTCCGGAATATTCGAAAATACCTGATTTTGAAAGGAGATAAACACCTCCCTTCGGATCCGTTTTAATATCTATTAAATAACCAGCATCTGGGTACTCTTTCCACTCATTACCGTTAAAAGTCGTAAGACCATTTTTTGTTCCAATAAACCATTTATCGTTGATGTAACGAGTTACCGAAATTTCGTTTGAAAGAAGCCCATCAGGCAGAATCTTTTCAACAATATCCTTATTAACATTTATTCTGTAACAGTATTTATCTCTGACTTGAAACAAAATATTTCCATTTTTATCCACAGTCATATCGTCAAAGTTTGAAAAAGAGTCAAAACCCGATATATTTATTTCCTTCCATTCTTTTTCGTCAAAATTTGCAATTCCATAATGTCTATAATCCTTTTTAATAATTGCCCACTTTTTGCCTTCTACATCTTCGCACATTTTTTCAATGTTGACTTTATATTCGTATTGTAAAAAGGCTTGATTCTTAGCAGACGAAACAAAATATTTGAATTTTTTAGAAGTGCTATTATACTTTTTACTGCTTTCTTTTAACCAAACATCTCCTTTCCTACCTACGTACAATATTTCCAATTCATTATTCTTTAATTCGTCTGGAAGGATTTCTTTAGACAAATTTTCTCCATCCCAGAGAAATAATCCTTTATTATCGAATCCTTCGGTTATCCACACAAGAATCCCATTTTTGTCAAATGGGGCTATATCTTTTACAAATCCCTGGGCTCTTTTTGATTCCCATGAATCTCCAATCTGAATGTAAAAATTACCCCCACCTAAAACAAATCGCCTGCCTGAATTACACTCAACAATTCCCCTAACAAAATCTCTTTCGTTGGGCAGCTTAACTTCGAAATAATCTCCTTTCTCGAAAATGTAAAATTTTCCTTTAGCGCCGGCAAACAATTTATTCCCTATCGTCTTAAGATACCAGATATCTCTTAAATTGTATTTTTGAAATTTTTTGCCGTCATAACCACATAAAATTCTTCTTGCAGAAAACCACAGGTCATTTTGAGGACCTCGTTCCATCTGCAATGGTTTATCGGATGGGAAAGTTTTAGAAATCTCCTCCGTCGCATAAAACTCTTCTTCGGCAACTTTAACGGTAAATGACCCAGAAGGTTTAAAACCAATTTGAAATTCAAGAAAAACAAAATAACCTAAAACAGCTATTATTAGACCGAGAAAAATATATATAAATATTCTTTTCATCAATAAAAAACTAATAAACTACGGTCTTTTGTCAAGTATTCAAATTCATAAAAACACAATTATAAAAATTCACTGTATAACGATCACCAACCTACACACATTTCCATGAGAGGCGTCTTCGCGGTGCGATTTTCTGCAACAATCTACCTGCCCTGCGAGAATCTTTTTCCTATTTGATTCTATTCTCGAAGGAGGAAACCGCGATGGGGCTTGCGAAAGTTGCGAAAAAACTTAAAATTTAGAGTTATGCGTGTTTCTGATGAGGTTATAAATCAAATCAAAGAAAAAATAGATATAGTCCACCTCATTGGAGATTACATCCCTTTGAAGAAAGCGGGTAAGAATTATGTGGCTAACTGTCCTTTTCATAAAGACGATACTCCTTCTTTCAACGTTTCTCCGGCTTTAAATATATTTCACTGTTTCGGCTGCGGAAAAAGCGGCGACGTAATCACGTTTGTAATGGAATTCGAAAAGGTTCCCTTTACTGAAGCCGTTCGTATATTAGCCGAAAAAGCCGGTATAAAGATCGGTAAGTTTGAAGGGAAAAATGAGATTCTATATTCCATTCACGAGTTCGCTGTCGATTTCTACCACAAAGAACTTTTAAAATCACCCGAAGTTCTTAATTACTTAAAAAGAAGAGCCGTAAAAACAGACACAATAAAAGAGTTTAAATTAGGCTTCGCTCCATACAGAAGTAATTTTCTACCAGAAGCGAAAAAAGAATTCAAAATTCAGGATTTAATAAAAAGCGGTCTCATAAAAAAAAGTAACGGTGGGGTAAAAGACACATTCTTTTTGCGTCTTTTATTTCCTTTATTCTCTACTTCAGGCAGAATTATAGGCTTTGGAGGAAGAAGATTAAGCAAAAATGGACCAAAATACCTGAACTCACCGGATACACCCATACATAAAAAAGGAAGAAATCTTTATAGTTTATATCACACAAAAGAAGAAATAAGAAAAAAAGAAAAAATTCTGCTTGTTGAAGGATATTTCGATTTCCTATCACTTTATCAGGCAGGAATAAAAAACGCTGTCGCATGTCTGGGAACCTCTCTGACAACCGATCAAGCAGAACTAATCTCACGGTACGCGAAAGAAGTAACCCTTTTCTTCGATGAAGACAACGCGGGCAAAATAGCAACTCTAAGATCTTTAGGCATGCTTCTCGGTGAGGGAATTGATGTAAAAATAAGAAAGGGAGGGAAAGGAAAGGACCCCGATGAAATTATAGTAAAAGAAGGAAAACAGACCTTTGAGAAATTGTTAAAAGAATCAGATGATTTTATAGACTGGATACTGGATAGAATAAGAACCAGATATAAACTTAATTCGCCAATTGAGCTTTCAAAAGCCGTCGACGAAATTAAATCAATTCTCGAAGTTATAAAAGATACCACAAAAAGGGAGATTTATAAAGATTTCATCGCCAAAAAACTCGCGATAAGAAATGAACTGTTAGCTGAAACGGGCACAAAAAAAGCAAATATTATTTCCAATAAAAAAATCGACATAGGAGAAAGAGAAGAACTCGAATTAGATATTATATTCTCTATGCTGGGAAAACCGAAAGAAAGAAACGCTGTTTTTGATATAATAAAAGAGGAACATTTTCAAAACCCCCACCTGAAAAAAACTTACAGATTCTTAAAAGAAGGATCGGATTTAAAAGTAAAAGATATAGTAAATACTCTTCCCCCACCTTTCGTAGAATACGTAATGAAAAAAAGCGGCGAGACTATAAACTCACCAATAACCTGTGCAAAGAACCTGAAGAAATATCATCTGGAAAATTTAATATTGGAAAAAAGAATGGAGTTGCAAAAAATCGAAGAAAAGGGAGAAAGCGAAAATAAAGAGGCACTCTTGCTAAACGACATAAGAAATCTTGGTATAGAAATGGCACAACTAAAAAAAGGAGAATTGCTTGGAAGATAAAAATCTCGGCTGGTCAGAAATCTTAAATTCCATGGACAAAGAGGGGAACATTTATCTTGACGAACTAAAAGCAAAATTAAATATAACTGAGGATAAATTAAATAAAATTTTAGCTGGAATAGGAGAAAAATTTGAAGAAGCAATAGAAGAGAATAAAGAAGAAAGTTACTTCAGCTCGGGCAGAATTTCCCCTGCCGTGTTAGATCAACCTATGAGACTTTATCTTCGTGATATGGAAGGAACTTCACTGCTCACAAAAGAAGAAGAATTTGAAATAGGTAAAAAATTGGAAAAAGGTCGCGCTATGATCTCGAGATATTTATTCCGATCTATTCCCGTAATAGATGAGTTTTTATCGTATAAAAAAGAATTAAAAAACTCTACTTTTCTTATAAAACAGTTTTTATACCTGGATACACACAAATGGAGTGAAAGTTACGCGGGCGAAAAAGATAAAAAAAATTTATCCAAATTAATGAAACGTATAGAAAAATGGAAAACCAAACTCACGCATTATAAAAACGCATATCTCAAAAAAGGAAAAAAATTTTACAAATTTAAATATAAAAGATACGAAAAAATTA
Source organism: uncultured bacterium (assembly GCA_964606065.1). GTDB lineage: Bacteria > Hydrothermota > UBA3072 > UBA3072 > UBA3072 > JAFGHJ01. Next base: position 10,443 of record CAZSEX010000012.1, read on the forward strand.
TAATTAATACTATATTAAAACTCCGAATACAAACTCCTTACCTTAAAAATTTCGTGCATTTACAGTCTGAAATATACAATGCGTTTGAAAAAAAGGTAACACGTGTAAGAAAATTAAGGGAAGAATTTAAAAATGCCGGTTCTCAAAAAGAAAAGAAAAATCTGAAAAAGCAATTAAAGGATACTATTAAAGAAATAAAAGATTTTCAGCTTGAAATTCATTCTGACTGGAAAGAAGTAAAATATATAAATAGAAATATTCACAAATGGGAAAATTTTTTCTGTCAGGCAAAAAGGGAACTAATCGAAGGAAACATACGCCTGGTATTCTCTATCGCCAAGAAATTTAAAAGGGACGGCATCAGTTTCATGGATATTGTTCAGGAAGGTAACGCAGGATTGATTAAAGCCGTAGAAAAATTTGACCACACAAAAGGTTACAAGTTTTCAACGTACGGTATATGGTGGATCAAACAGGCGATAATAAAGACTCTTGCCGAACAATCGGATTCCTTCTCTATTCCTACGCACACATTAACTCTGATCAATAAAATAACAAAATCAAAAAGAGATTTACTTCAAAAAAACGGCAGCAAACCCACTCTTGAAGAAATTTCTAAATACATTGGCATTTCAGAAGAAAGAATAAAATTCGCTCAAACTTTAGACGATGCAACAAAATCGCTGGATGAACCTGTCTCCGAAGATGGAGAATTGCTTTACGGAGATACAATCGCCAAAGAAGCAGTACCTTCCCCGGCAAAAAATGCAATGCTGAATTTGTTAAATGAAAACCTCGTAGAAATACTTGATACCACTTTATCTTCGAGAGAAAGAAAGGTACTTGAATTGCGCTACGGACTGGTCGACGGGGAAACGAAAACTTTAGAGGAAATAGGATCAATGTTCAAAGTCACAAGAGAAAGAATCAGACAAATAGAAGAAAATGCACTCAACAAACTACGAAAAAGCCCCAACAGAAGAAGATTGAAATCTTTCTACTCCATGTGGGAATACGAACAGTAAAAACAATTTATTTAACCACGAAACACACCAAATAAACGAAATATTTTTTACAGTTTTCAAAAACTAAAACCCGAGACCTAAAACCCAAGACCTGCTTTTACGTGATTCCCGCCGAAAGAAGCGAACTCAGTTCCTTGAGGTAGAAATTGGATTGAGAAAAGGTAAATCTGACTTTCTTTTTACCCTTACTTTTGCCGGAATAAAATGCCGAACCGGGAACAATCGCTACATTTTTATTTTTAAGTAAATACTTATAAAAACCCCAATCGTTGCCATCCCAGACATTCTCGAAATTGGCAAACACGTAATATCCGCCATCAGGTGTATAAAAAGTAAAACCGGCTTTCTCAAGGGTTCTGCACAAATAATCTCTTTTAACCTCGTATTTCTCCCTGAGGTTTTCTATGTAATTTGATTGCATATCAAAATTTTCAAAAGCCCACTGAAAGGGAACCGGCGCGGAAACAGAACCGTAATAATGAACTTTTCTTATTTCTTTCATTATGGGAGTTTTCGCGGCAACATAACCCAATCTCCAACCACGAGCAGAAAAAAAAGTAGAATAACTACCAATAATAATGGTCCTATCCACAAGATCTTCTATTTGTAAAGGAGAAACATACTCTTTGCCATAAAGGAGATGTTTATAAGTTTCATCTACAATTAAAAAACCTTCCCTTTCAAGAACAGTATTACCGATTGCTTTAATCTCCTCAGAATTAAAAACTTTCCCTGTAGGATTGTGCGGATTATTAAGTATGAAAACCTTAAAGGTCGGCAATTTCTTGAAATCTGTGAAATGAAAAGAATAATCAGGTTCAGACAGGGACAAAAAGATAGGTTTACCCCTACTCATTTCAGTTATCGGAACATAATTTTCATAAAAAGGTTCAGGAATAACAACTCCATTCTCACCCTCGACAAGACTCAACATAGATGACATAAAAGCTTCACTGGCTCCCGAGGTTATAGTAATTTCTTTTTCGGGATCAAAAGTCACGCCCGTCTCTTTTGTTATAAGTTCGGAAGTTAACTTTCTCAAGGGTTTTCTTCCAGCACTGATTATATATCCGTTAAAACCACCTTCTATCGCTTCCTTAGCATTTTCTATAATAGATTGAGGAGTAAAAAGCTCAATAGGATTTTCGGCAAAATTAATCGCTTTATTTTCTTCTGCCACTTCCATAACTTTCGATATAATAGATTCTTCTATCCCGGCCAGAATTGAATTCATAATGGTATTATAATTAGAATGCAAAATATGTCAATAAGCGGCAAAACCGCTAACTTAGAATTTGAACCACAAAGCACACAAAGCCCCTACGCAACTCAAAGAATTATCTTGTTGTTACAAAATCCCAACCCTAAAATCCCAAATTTTAAATATTAACCACGAAAAACCGCAAAGGTCGCAAAGCCACATTCCCTCCAGGTTTTTTAATTGTGCTTTTAAATTCAAAACCAAAACAAAAAAAACGAAAAAAACAAAACAATAAAAAATAAAATCTTTGTGCTCTCTGTGCACTTTGTGATTCAACCTCCCTTCGATAGACCTTGACAAATCTGAAAGTTTTCGTAGTATCAATATCGAAATACCAAAAGCGGAGAAAAAGTGTTAAAAGAAAAAAAAATAGTACCAATATTTATATTAATTATATTAGTAATTCTGCCATTCACCTGTCTTAGTAAAGAAGTAGACAAAGGTATCTTGTGGCAAATACAGGAAGGAAGCAGATTAATGCCTCAAACTTTACAATCAGGAATAAAAGATAGCGCTAAAAAAGAACTACTTATACATGAAGCTGAATCACTCTCAACAATAGAAAAAATGTTCAACGAAAAATACATGATCACACCGAGGAGAATCAATCTTAAACTTTTAAGAGATTCCCTCGAAGAACAGGTAAAAGCGGAGTCTTTAAAAATAGAATTAAGAAAACAATATTTAACAAGTGATGAGTTACAGGATAAATATCTGATACCGGCAGATGAGGCATATTTTTCCTTAAGGAAAAAACTGACGAGGGTAAATAAACAGCTCGATTCAATTTCCGTAACATTAAAACAATTTGGTTACGACATGTTCAAAACTACCGTGGAGGGAATACCTCTTTTTACCCCTGTTGCGGATAATTATGTTTTAGGTCCGGGAGATGAAATTCAAATCGCCATTACTGGAGAAATAAATTACAACTGGAAATTAGATATAAACCGTGACGGGTCAATCGCTATTCCCTATATAGGGGACATAAAACTCTGGGGAAAAACATACAGAGAAGGGAAAAGGATAATCAGTGAAAAATTTCATGAAAAATTTTCCAATATTGAAGTTAGTACAAGTTTGGGTTATTTAAAAAGTGTAAATTTGTTTGTTTTAGGAGAAGTCTCAACGCCCGGGATTTATGATATCACATTCCTTTCCAACCCCTTGACTGCTTTCTTTCAATCAGACGGCATCAAGAAATCGGGAAGTTTAAGAAAAATAAAATACATTTCAAGTAAAGGTACCACGAAAAACATAGACTTGTATAAACTTTTCGTGAAAATGGAACCTCTGCCCGAGCTTCAATCTTCGTCCGGAGACATGATAATTGTGCCCCCAATAGAAAAAGTAATAGGAATCAGCGGTGCCGTAAACAGACCGGGAATTTACGAATTGAACGATGATGAACAGCTTTCGAGTTTAATAAAAATGGCAGGAGGACTTCTACCAACAGCAGGAACAAAGAGAATTAAACTCGAAAGAATAACACCGTCTGGCGAGAAAATTACCGAAGATTTGAAATTCGAGAATCTAAATGAATTAGAAAAAATCTCTAAAACCACGGAATTAAAAAACGGAGATCTTGTTACCGTTACTGAAATAGCGCCCTATCTCCACAATTATGTTGAAATCAAAGGAAACGTCAACAATGAAGGCTCCTATCAGCTAAAAGACGGAATGAGAGCGCTTGATCTAATTGAAAACGCCAATGGTTTACGAAAAGGGACATATATGGAACGAGCAGAACTTCTACGTTTCAGAGGAATAGAAACACCTGAAATAATAGAAGTAAATTTAAAAAAATTGCTGGAAGGCAATCCTGAAGAAAATATAAAATTAGAAGAATGGGATCAACTGAAAATTTTCACGAGGGATGAAGTAGAAGAAAAATTTTTCGTGAGAGTTGACGGTGAAGTCGAAAATCCGGGATCATTTCCACTCAACCCGAACATGAAAGTCGAAGACCTTTTATTCATTGCCCGGCCATTAATTTCATCTCACGAAAAAGCGGAGCTTTTTAGAATAGATCTGGAAAAAGGAACTTATGTTCAAAAAATCGATATCACCAATAAAAATGATCTGAAAATCGAATTAAAACCAGATGATCATATGCATATAAATGAAAAACCGGCATATAGAGAAATAGGACATGTCCTTTTGACTGGAGAATTTAAATTCCCGGGTTGGTATGACATAATAGTGGGAACCACACTTGGAGAATTAATTGATATGGCCGGAGGGTTTACTGAAAACGCTTACCTCGAAGGGGCTATATTGACAAAAAAATCGGTTAAAAAACTGCAGGATGAAGCCATGGAAAACCTTATCAAAGAAACCCGAATGAGACTCATAACCGAACAAAGAGCAATTATGGGAAGTATTTCTTCAGAAGAAGATAAACTCGCACAGATGAAATATATCCAAATGCAGGAAGAACAACTTGAAAAAATAAAAGAAATTCAAAACCCGGGCAGGGTTATAATAAATCTATCAGATCCTATTCAATTAGAAATGCCTCTCGAGAATGGAGACGAATTAGAGATTCCGCGATTGACAAAAACAGTTCAGGTAATAGGAGAAGTTTACAACTCTACGGGAATAGCCTACGAAGAAAATTTATCATTAAAAGACTACCTGGAAATTGCTGGGGGGCCGAAACCGACAGCAAATATCAGAGAGATGTATGTTGTAAGAGCCTCAGGTAAAGTCGAGAAAGGCTCGGTTAAAATAAAACCGGGAGACACAATTATAGTTCCTGAGAAAGTTAAAATAGGGATATCTCCATTGGAAGCTTTAGGCTTTACAGTGGATATTTTGTATAAAGTAGGACTCACCGTCGCCGCTTTTGTTGCAATTATAAAATAAAATTACACTCGACAATACTTGACTAATCACGTAAATCTTTTATTATTCTAATAAAAGAATATGGTTTTCAAAAATAAAATCAAAAGACACTTTATAACAGGACTGGTTGCTATACTCCCCATAGGTCTAACTGTGAGCGTGATATGGTTCCTGATACAAAAAATAGGTGGATTTTTCGGAAAATATTTGACGGAAATTTCGTTCTTTTCTAATATATCCAATCCCTTATCTTCATTATTGGGTTTTATTTCCGTAATAATCGGTATTTATATAATAGGTTTTCTGACTTCGAGCTTCATGGGCAGATGGTTCATAAACACACTCGATAAAATAATGAAAAGACTGCCTTTTGTAAAAGGACTGTATAACGCAATCAGACAGCTTGTAAACGCGATAATGATAGATCATTCGGCATTCAGTAAAGTGGTAATAATAAAATATCCCTGGAAAAACACGTATACGCTCGCGTTCCTGACAAGCGAAGATAAATGGCAAATAGGAGAAAAAGAATACTATAATGTTTTTCTACCAACTTCTCCCAATCCTACTTCGGGTTATTACCTCATTTACCCTGCATCCGAGATTATCGAAACAAAAATCTCAATTCAGGATGGTTTTAAAATAATAACATCAGGAGGAGTTATACTCCCAAAAACGAGAAAATTCTAGTGTTTAGGTGGTTTAAAAAATCCCCAATTAAAAGCGAAAGAAAGCTACAAGAATTGATCGCCGAAGTCGAAGACGAAGGAGTAATTTCTGAAGATGAAGAAGAATTATTAACCGCGATATTTAGACTCGACAGAACTGTTGCCGAAGACGTAATGGTCCCCAGAACCGATATTGAATGTATTTCTATAGAGAAAGATATCGAAACATTGATAGAACATTATAGAAGGAAAAGACACACCAAAATACCGGTATATGATGGCACTCGTGATAATATTGTTGGAATCATATACATGACCGAAGTTTTGAAATTATGGGGAGAGGACAAAAGATTTTTAGCCGGTGACTTAATGCGATTGCCTTATTTTATACCTTACACAAAAAACGTCCTTTCCACACTGAGAGAGTTTCAAAAAAATCACATCTCTATCGCTATCGTTATGGACGAATTTGGGGGAGTCGCGGGTCTCCTTACTACAGAAGACTTAATAGAAGAAATAGTGGGTGAACTGCAGGACGAATTAGATAAAGAAAAAACAATGTATAAAAAATTAGATGATGGTTCCGTAATTGTTCCCGGTACATTTGAATTAGAACAGCTTGAAGAAATTCTATGCTTAAAATTTGGAAACCCGGATATAAGAACAGTAGGAGGATTAATTTTCGCAAAATTAAACCGTATTCCTGAAGAAAACGAATCGATTGTTATAGATAACTTAGAATTTACCATTCTCAAAGCGACAAAACAACGAATTAGGAAAGTTAAGGTAAAGAAAATATGAGTTTTACTCATCTACATGTTCATACTCATTACTCAATATTAGACGGCGGAATCAAAATTCCCGATTTAATAAACCAGGTTAAAAAATTAGGGATGGACGCGATAGCTCTTACCGATCACGGCAATCTTTTTGGGGCATTCGAATTTTACAAAGAAGCGGTAAAAAATCAGGTGAAACCGATTATTGGAATGGAAGGGTATTTTTCAACCGAGGGGAGGAAGAAGAAATCCGAAAATTATCACATAACCCTATGGGCAAAGAATTCAAAAGGTTACCGTAACCTAATGAAAATATCCTCTCTGGCGTATATTGAAGGTTTTTACAGAAAACCAAGACTGGACAGAGAAATACTTTTAAAGTATAAAGAAGGAATAATAGTGGGAAGCGCCTGCAGAAACGGAATAATACCCGCATTTGTTGCCAATGATGAATTAGAAAAAGCAGAAGAATTAACAAACTTTTTAAAAAAAGAGTTTAAAGATGATTTTTATATAGAATTAATGCGAGTGGGTATAGAAAAAGAAGTTGAAGTAAACGAAAGACTAATAGACCTCTCAAAAAAATTTGATGTTCCTATAATTGCAACCAACGACGTACACTACCTGAAAAAGGAAGACTCAAGGAAACACGAAATACTTCTTCTGCTTCAGATAAAAAAAACAATTAGCGAAGAAAATGGTTTAAGATTACCCACAGATAACTTTTATCTAAGATCACCAGAAGAAATGGAAGAACTGTTTAAGGATATCCCAGAAGCATTAGAAAATACCGGGTATTTTAAAGAAAAATGCATACCTATACCCTTTGAAACAGATAAAAATCTTCTTCCGTCAATCGATATTCCGAAAGGATTCGAAGGTTTGGAAACTTATCTTGAACATCTGGCAAGAGACGGGCTCGAAAAAAGGATTAAAAGGGTTACTCCCGGAGAAGAAGAACGCCTTCAATATGAACTGTCCGTAATCAACGAATTAGGATTGGCCGGTTATTTTCTCATAATCAAAGACATTGTTGATTTCGCAAGAGAAAAAGGAATACCTGTAGGACCAGGAAGAGGCTCAGCCACCAGCAGCCTTGTTCTCTATAGCCTGGGAATAACAAACATAAACCCCTTAAAACACGGACTTATATTTGAACGTTTTCTAAATCCACAAAGGGTATCTATGGCAGACGTGGATATAGATTTTTCAGATGTAAGAAGAGACGAAGTGGTCCAACACATTAAAAGAAAATACGGAGAAAGAAACGTCGCCCAAATTGTTACTTTTAGTATATTGAAAGCCAGATCCGTTGTCCGGGACGTCGGCAGGGTCCTCGAAATACCTTACAGCGATTGCGACGAAATAGCCAAAGAAATAGAAAGGGAGCAATCGATCGAAGAAGCGATAAAAAGCTCCACGGAACTAAAAGAAAAAATAGAAAGCAGAGCAGATATAAAGGAACTTATAGGACTCGCAAAAAGCCTCGAAGGACTAATACGGCAAACCTCGACTCATGCAGCCGGATTGGTAATCGCTCCGGGCGACATCACTGATTTTGTCCCTCTTTTCGTTAGCACCACAGGTAATGAGAAAGTGATTACAACCCAATTCCCCATGGAAACACTTGAAAAACTCGGACTGTTAAAAGTAGATATTCTCGGATTGCGAACTCTTACAGTCATACAGGAAACGCTTAAAAATATTAAACAGAAACTGGACATTTATAATTTAGATAAAGAGGACAAAAAAACTTACGAACTCATAAGAAGAGGAGACACAACAGGAGTTTTTCAGCTTGAATCGGAAGGTATGAAAAAAATGCTCAGGAAAATCGAACCAACCGATTTTTCAGATCTTGTTGCATCCGTAGCTCTATATCGACCTGGACCACTCCAGAATATAGATCAGGATGAGTTCGCTCTGAGAAAAAAAGGCAAAATGGATCCCAAATATCCTCATCCTAAACTAAAGCCTGTTTTAGAAGAAACTTACGGAATAATGCTATATCAGGAACAGGTAATGAAAATTGCCAATATTCTCGCCGGTTTTTCTTTAGGTGAAGCTGACATTTTAAGAAAAGCAATGGGCAAGAAAAAAATGGATGTAATGCAGTCGATGGGAGAAAAATTTATTGAAGGCTGTGTAAAAAACAATATTTTAAAAAACCAGGCGGAAGATATCTTCGAAAGGATGAGTGCTTTCGCGAAATACGGTTTTAACAAAGCACACTCGGTATCTTACGCTGAAATAGCATATCAGACCGCATATCTTAAAGCGCACTACCCGACTGAATTCTATGCCGCTTCTCTCACCAGTAACATTGGCGCAGAAGTAGAAGATATAAGAAAATTTATCAAAGATGCTCGAAAACACGGAATAGAAATAAAACCTCCGAACATAAATATTTCCGATTATGAATTTATTCCCGAAAAAAACGGGATTCGTTATGGTCTGGGAGGTCTAAAGAATGTGGGTAGAAATGCCGTACTGGAAATTATAAAAGAAAGGGAAAAGAAAAATTTCAAGGACTTTTTCGAATTTGTAGAAAGAGCAGGTGGCAGACTGGTTAACAAAAAAGTTATGGAAAGTCTAATTAAAGCCGGAGCCTTTGACTCAATTGAACCAAACAGACATTCTCTACTCTCCTCTTTACAAAACGCAATAGATTATGCAAAAGCAAAGGAAAAAAGGAAAATGGAAACATTATTTGGAGAAAAAAAAGAGGAATTGATTCCGACCGCTCCCTTCGACGAAGAAGAAAAATTGAGATACGAACAGGAAGCCTATGGTTTCTTTTTTTCAGGGCATCCTCTATCGAAATACGAAAGACTTTCGGAAGCTTTATTTACCTCGTCTTCAAAGCTAAAAGATTTACCTCGAAACAAGTTAGTTATAACCGGAGGAACGATTATAGAAGTAGAGAAAAAAACATCTAAAAAGAATCGACGTTGGGCTAAATTAAAAGTTGAAGATGAAAACGGTTCCTTCGAGGTATTAATCTTTCCTCAATTATTCGAAAAATTCGGCAGCAAATTAGATTCCCTTGGATCTATAGCAATAAAAGGTAGAATAAAAGAAGATTCAATGGGAAATCAAGTTCAAATCAGCGCGGAAACAATAATACCCCTAAACGAAATAGAAAAACATCTAAAAGGCGCTTACCTCATACTCGATCTCGCGGCTTTAAGCGAAGAAGACATAACCGGCGCAAAAAAAGTTTTACTCAAACACTCGGGAAAAATACCCCTTACGATACTTTGCAGAAATGAGTACGAAGAATTAAGATTAAAACCCAGAGATATAAAAATAAGACCGGACGAACAAATGATACAACAAATTAACAATATGATAGGCGAAGGAAGTATCCGTTTTACTATATAAAAGGAGGTCAAATGACTCTTTTACTTTTATCTATGTTTACAACTTATTATGAACCAATAATAGGAATCGATAACCCATTACCTGTTCTTCTGTATCATGGTGAAGTCTTCATTCATATAAAAGAGGAACCTATCGATAAACTGAGAGCCAAATTCGGCATCGGAGTATGGAACGGCATAATTTTAAGTTTAAGCTTTGGCGGAACCCATATTGTCGGGTACGAAGATATCGATTGGGAAGACGAATTGGGTGCAGATGTCCGGGTAAGACTATTCGGCAACGGAATAATAGAAAGTGTAGCAGGATACAGCAATGAACCGATTGAAGATTACGCCGAAAAGGATTTCTTTGCCATCTTAGGAATCCGGTTATTGCCCGGACTAATACTCTCGGGAGGAGCAAATTACAACCACAATAAAGACAAGGGCGCGGATCTTTTCGGTAATGCGGCATTGACTTTAAGTGAAGCACATACATTTCACTTCGAATACATAATGGGAGCTAACGACGAGGAAAAAAATCGATTCAATATCGGGTACAAATTACAGTCCGGTAGCCTTGGTATTCAGTTCGACCTCAAAAACATCTTTTCAGAAGAAATCGGCAGACAACTACAAATATCCTACAGAGAAAGTTTTTGATGGAAAGAAAAACGATAGAAGGAAATGCCGCTCTGTTAGGGCTTCAATGGGGTGACGAAGGAAAAGGAAAACTTATAGACAATCTCGCGAAATCCTTCGACGTCGTTTATCGATATCAGGGAGGCGCTAATGCCGGACACACAGTTATACACGAAGAGGAAAAATTAACTCTGCATCTTTTGCCGTCGGGTATTTTTCATCAGGATAAAATATCTATAATCGGAAACGGAGTTGTAATCGATTTAGCCCAGCTGATAAAAGAAATCGAAGAATTAAAACAAAAGGGAATAGATATAAACAATAACCTGAAAATCAGCAAAAGAAGCCACTTAATACTTCCCGATTACTTTGAAGAAGAGAAAGAAATAAAAGAGAAAATCGGCACAACAGGAAGAGCAATCGGACCTGCCTACTCTAACAAAGTATTGAGAAAAGGAATACGGATGGGAGATATCTTTTCTTCGGACTATTTATCTAAATTCAATCTGCCTTCCGAATACCTGAAAACTATAGAATATTTTAAAACCGAATACGGATATATGGTAACCGATACTGTGAATTTTACTCGAATGCTTATAAAAGAAAAAAAACGTATAATATTCGAGGGCGCTCAAGGAGTACTTTTAGATATCGATTTCGGGACATATCCCTACGTTACCTCTTCAAATCCCACACCAGGCGGAATACTGACGGGAAGCGGCATACCTCCCAATTCGATTTCCGATATTTTCGGAGTTACAAAAGCATACACCACAAGAGTCGGCAAGGGACCCTTCCCCAGTAGAATGGAAAAAGAAATAGAAGAATTCATTCGAAATAAAGGCAATGAATTTGGAGCAACTACGGGAAGACCAAGGAACTGCGGCTGGCTGGATATGGTAGCATTAAAATTCGCCTGCTGGGTAGCCGGAGTCACAGAATTAATCGTTACCAAGATCGACGTACTGGACAATTTATCTGAAGTTAAAATAGCAACCGCCTATGAAATCGACGGAGAAGAAACACAGTGTTTTCCTCCCGAAGTATGGAAATTAGAAAAAGCCAAACCGATTTACAGAAACTTTCCCGGCTGGGAAAATACTAAATCGTGTAAAAATTACTCCGATTTACCACAAGAAACCAAGAACTTTATAAAGTTTATCGAAGATTCGACAGAAGTGAAAGTCGGTTATATCTCTACAGGGGTAAAGAGAGGTGATTTAATTCGTGCTTAATCTCCTAAAAAAGATTATACCTTCTCACAATGAAAGAGTTTTAAAAAGGCTTTATCCTATCGTCGATGAAATAAACAGAAAATTCAAAGAATATAAAGCGTTAGAAGAAAAAGACCTTCCGAAAATTACCGAAGAATTTAAAACAAGATTAAAAGAAGGAGAAACTGTCGATGATTTAATGGTTGAAAGTTTCGCACTGGTAAAAAGAACATGTGAACTCCTGTTGGGGAGAAAATGGACGGTAACCGACCTAGAATGGGAATGGCAAATGGTACCTTATGATGTACAAATAGTGGGAGCTATCGTTTTACACCAGGGAGATATCGCGGAAATGAAAACAGGAGAAGGAAAAACACTTGTAGCCACAATGCCTCTCTATCTCAACGCACTCACAGGAAAAGGGGCCCATCTGGTAACCGTAAACGACTACCTTGCCAGAAGAGATAAAGAATGGATGGGACCAATATATGAAAGTCTTGGACTTTCCGTGGGTGTCATAATATCGGATATGAAACCGGAGGAACGAATAAAAGAATATAATTGTGATATTACCTATGGAACAAACAACGAATTCGGATTCGATTATCTCCGGGACAACATGGCAGTCATTCCCGAACATAGAGTACAGAGAAAGCATAACTACGCCATTGTAGACGAAGTGGACTCTGTTCTTATAGATGAAGCGAGAACTCCTCTCATCATATCGGGACCGGTTCAACACTCCGTTACCAGACAATACGGAGAACTTAAACCCGCAGTGCAAAATTTGGTTCAAAAACAAACATTACTTGTAAACAGAACTATAGCGGAAACAAAAAGATTGTTGGATAAAAACAAAAGAGAAGAAGCGGGAGAAAAACTACTTATAGCCAAAAGAGGAAACCCGAAAAATAGACAACTATTAAAACTGCTCCAGAGCGGAGAAATAGAAGGTCTTCTACAGGAAACAGAGTCACGTTTCATGAAGGATAAGAAATTACACGAAATAGATGAACAACTTTATTTCGCTATAGATGAAAAGGAAAATTCCACAAACATTTCAGAAATGGGGCAGGAAATTATTATAAAGAGAGAATCCGAAAACTTTTTCCAGCTTCCTGACCTTTCGATAGAATTAGAAGAAATCGAAAAAAATGACTCTCTCTCAGGCAGAGAAAAAGCGGTACAAAAAGAGGCCATTGAAAGAGATTACGCGGAAAAATCAGAAAGAATACACGCGGCGAATCAGCTTATAAAAGCCTATACTCTTTTTGAAAAAGACGTCGAATATATAGTTAAACAGGGCAGGGTCGTTATAGTCGACGAATTTACCGGAAGACTGATGCCAGGAAGAAGATATTCGGATGGTTTACACCAGGCATTGGAAGCAAAAGAAAATGTGGAAGTCGAAAGAGAGACTCAGACTTTCGCTACCATAACCCTTCAAAATTATTTCAAAATGTACGATAAACTGGCCGGAATGACAGGAACAGCCGCTACAGAAGCCGAAGAATTTATGCAAATATACAATCTGGATGTTGCCCAGATACCTACAAACAAACCGGTGAGAAGAATAGACTACGACGATCTTATATACAGAACAAAGAGAGAAAAATACAACGCTATAGTCAAAAGAATCAAAGAATTACACAATAAAGGCTTACCTATCCTTGTGGGAACGGTCTCAGTGGATGTATCTGAATTGATATCAAGAATGCTGCAGCGAGAAGGTATTCCTCACCAGGTTTTAAACGCAAAATATCACGAAAAAGAATCGAAAATCATTTCTCACGCAGGAGAAAAGGGCCAGGCAACAATAGCGACAAATATGGCTGGTAGGGGAACGGACATAAAACCGGATAGAGAAATAATAAAATGCGAAGAATGCTGTATAATAATGGATGAAAACCAGAAACCCTGTGAAAATGTAGAAGTTCAAGAATGTAGAAAAGATGTGCCCTGCGGACTCCATGTCATCGGAACAGAAAGACACGAAGCAAGAAGAATCGATAATCAACTCAGAGGTCGATCGGGGCGACAGGGAGATCCTGGCGCTTCCCGCTTTTACATATCACTCGAAGACGATCTGATGCGAGTATTTGCCACGGAAAGAATAGCGAGTGCTATGGATAGAATGGGCGTTGAAGACGGAGACTCTGTCAAACATCCATTAATATCGCGGGCGATAGAAAATGCTCAAAGACGGGTCGAACGAATGAATTTCGACATCAGAAAAAGATTGCTGGAATATGACGACGTAATGAACAAACAACGTGAAGTTATTTATGAAATCAGAAACAGTATTTTGGACGGAGAAAATCTAAAAGACAGAGTGACGGATTGGACAGATGATACTCTCGATGTTATTTTCGATTCCTACTTAGTCGGCAGATATCCAGAAGAATGGGGCATCGATGGTCTTCGTTCTGACTTGATTGAATTTTTTCTGATAGATTTTGACGCTGAAAAGAGCAGAATGGAAGAAATCAACAAAAAAGAATTAGAAGAAAATATACGAAAAATCGTAAAGCAGAAATATGAAAAGAAAGAAGAAATAGTAGGAAAGGAAACCATGCGCCATTTTGAAAGAATGGTAATATTAAAAATAATAGACGACGAATGGCGGAATCATTTATACGAATTAGACGCCCTCAGGGAAGGTATCAATTTAAGAAGCTTCGCTCAAAAAGATCCGCTTGTTGAATATAAAAGAGAATCTTTCGACATGTTCGAAGAACTCCTCTACAACATAGGGAAAAATTCTGTCAGATTGCTTTATCGATTTTCTCCCGAAGCGGTACAGGCACCAAAAGAGGTTGAAGGAGAAGAAGTAAAAGAATCGTTTAAAGGGATTAAAGAAGAGAAAAAACAATCAAGACAGAAAAATATCATAACACCAAAAGAAGAAATACCCACTATCGGAAACCCCTTATTGGACAAAAAATTCAGGGAGGAGGTCGCAAAAATGCAAAAAGAAGGAAAAAAAATAAAAGATATAGGCAGGAATGATAAATGTCCCTGTGGAAGCGGAAAAAAATTTAAAAAATGTCACGGGAAGTGGTTGAAATGACAAAGAAACAAAAAATATGGAAAGAAGCGAAATCGTGGCTTATCGCCATAGGCATAATCCTTTTCCTCCGCGGTTTCGTAGTCCAAACATTCAACGTACCGACAGGCTCGATGAAAGATACAATCCTTATAGGAGATTTTCTAATCGTAAACAGACTAAAATACGGAATCAAACTACCTTTCTCAGATAAATACATAGTCAGATATAACAAACCGAAAAAAGGCGATATTATTGTATTCCGTTACCCCCTGGGTGGCGATGGAATATTTAACAATACTAATTTTGTAAAGAGATGCGTTGCCGTAGGCGGAGATACCATCTACATAGAACATAAAACCTTATTTGTAAACGGTGAAGACGTAAACGCGAATTACATCTCCCACAGAGACCCAAAAGAATATCCTCCTCTTAATATTGAAAAAGAGCTGTTTCAAAACTTATGGGAAGAGAGAAAACTAAAAAATTACCCTTATGTCAGGGACAACTTCGGACCGGTAATTGTACCCGAAGACAATGTATTCGCCATGGGCGATAACAGAGATCAATCGGACGATTCGAGATTTTGGGGACCTGTATCGATTAACAATATATCGGGAACCCCTCTTTTGATCTACTGGTCATGGAAGCCTCAAGTCTCTATAAGTTCGTTTTTCAGAAAGGTTAGATGGAAAAGAATCGGAAAAATTTTCACCAGAGATGAATCGTATTGAAACTTTATTCTTAAATTCCACATATCGGACCTTATCGATTTTGAAAACGCGAAAGACTGCTGTATCAGCAAAATGCCGATAGCTTATGGCGCGATCAAGATGGAAATTTAATCAAAAGTCGTACTGATAAAATAAGTTATAACCCGTTAATCAAAATTAAAAACTACAAACAAAAACCCAAAGTTACCACTATGACCGAAGACCGGGGAATTGAAATCCTTTGTGCTCTTTCTGTGATGATAATCTGAGGTTTCCGACCTTGACATTCACCAATAAACTTTTATAATCTAAAATTGATAAAATATGCAAATATCGGGAAGGTATGATTGATTTCGAGATATAAAATAGTAGAAATAGACAGAATCTGGTCTGACGAAAATAAATTTAAAAAATGGCTCGAAGTGGAACTCGCGGTTCTTTCCGCTCGAGAAGAACTCGGACAGATTCCAACCGGTACCAGTAAATCATTGGAAGGAATCGAAGTTTCCGCCGAAAGAATAAAGGAAATAGAAAAGAAAACCAGACACGACGTGGTTGCCTTTATAACCGCTGTGGGTGAAAAAGGTACTGACGCCACTCGCTTCTTTCATCAGGGACTTACCTCATCGGATATCGGAGACACCGCTTTCTCTCTCCAGATAAAAGAATGCTCTTCCATAATAAAAAAAGATCTGGAAAAAGTTCTTGAATCACTCAAAGAAAAAGCCATCCAAAATAAAGGAATTCCGATAATGGGAAGAACTCACGGCATCCATGGAGAACCAACTTCCCTCGGGCTCAAGTTTCTTTCCTGGTATTCAGAGATGAAGAGAGCCAAAGAGCGATTCGAAAAAGCTTCAAATGAAACTGAATATGGAAAAATTTCAGGGGCGATGGGGAACTTCGCTCATCTCGATCCCGAAGTGGAAGACCTCGCCCTGAAAAAATTAAATTTAAAACCGGAACCCATCTCTACTCAAATTGTTCCCCGGGACAGATACGCCGAATATATATTTGCTATAGTTACTATAGGTTCGACGATTGAACATATAGCTCATGAAATACGACATCACCAGAGAACAGAAATAAGAGAATTGGAAGAACCCTTTAAACCCGGACAAAAAGGTTCATCCGCAATGCCACACAAAAGAAACCCCATACTCTGTGAAAGGCTCTCTGGAATGAGCCGCCTTCTCAGATCATACCTGATAACGGCTATCGAAAATATAATACTCTGGAATGAACGAGATATCTCACATTCCTCTACTGAAAGAATTTACTTTCCCGACACCATAAGTCTTACGGTGTATATGCTGCGTAAACTCGACTTTATTATAAAGGATATAAATATATATAAAAACAATATCGAAAAGAACATCTGGCTCACAAAAGGACTTGTATTTTCCCAGAAAGTTTTGATACGATTACTCGATAAAGGATTAAAAAGAGAAGAAGCATATAATATCGTTCAGGAAAACGCAATGGAAGTCTGGCAGAAAGGTGGCAGTTTTAAAGAAAAAATAGAAAATGACGAAAGAGTTAAGAAATATCTGAATAAAAAAGAATTAAAAAACCTTTTCGATCCGAAAAGTTATTTAAAAAACGAGGATAAAATATTCAAAAGGGTTCTCTCATGATAATCTTTACCGATCTGGATAATTGCCTTTTAGATTCTTCTTATTCGGCCATTTCGATCCGCGGTTTCACACACAGCTTAATAGAAAAAGGAATTATAATTTCTGTTATCTCGAGTAAAACATCTTCTGAAATCGATTTTTTCTTCAAGGAAATGGATTTTTCAGGCCCTTATGCCTCGGAAAACGGGGGAGTTGTAGTAATTAACGGAGAAAAAAAAGAATTGGCGACCAGATCCGAAATAATAAAGCACGATTTACGCCATATGGCAGATGAAATGAATGTAGAAATCGAACTTTTTTCCGAAATGAAAAACGAGAAGATAAAAGAACTTACAGGATTACCGGATCATTTGATTCCTCTGGCAAAAAACAGGAGTTTTTCCGAACCTTTCCGTTTTGTTTCCTTTCCCGATGAGAATTTCCTCAAAAAATTAAAATCTTTCGGTTATACTGTATACTGGGGAGGAAATTTTTACCAGATTTACAGAGATTCATCTAAAGGTATAGCCGTTAAAATAATAAAGAAAAAAAAGAACGGATTTTCCATAGGTATAGGAAATTCGGAAAACGATTACCCCATGCTCGATGAATGCGATTATCCTATTTTATTAGGAAACAAAGGGAACAAAAAATACAGAAACTTTGAGGAGTTCGGGCCGTCCGTATGGAAAAAAGCTGTAGAAAAAGCTCTGGAGGAAAGAAATGGCTGATTTTTTTCAAAATGGTATTATCACAACATTGCATAAATTGTCGAGTTACTCTCTCGAGAAAATAGAAAACAGCCTCAGAGAAATTACAAAGGAAAGAAAATTCGCCCTGATTCTTCCTTCTCTTTATTCTGAGCTAAAGGGGAAAGCTCTTCCTGGAATAGTGGAACATCTTAAAGAAGCGGATTATATACACGAAGTCGTGATTTCTCTCGACAACGCAAGCAAAACAGAATTTCAACATGCGAAGGAGTTTTTCAAAAAAATACCCACAAAAACAACCGTAATCTGGAACGATTCCCCCCAGATAAAAAGCATATACAACCTTCTGAAGAAAAATGGTCTTGATCCCGGAAGAAAAGGTAAGGGAAGAGGCGTCTGGACAGCGATGGGATATATTCTATCCAAAGGTGAAGTTTACATGGTAACTCTGCACGATTGCGACATACGCACTTATTCCAGGGATATTTTAGCCCGTCTTACCTATCCGATTCTTTCCAAACGCCTGAATTACGACTTTGCAAAAGGATATTACGCAAGATTCGCGGATGTTTTACACGGAAGAGCGGTTCGGCTCTTCTTCTCACCCTTGCTTAAAGCGCTTAAGAAAATTTTCGGAGACCGGGAATTTTTCGATTATCTCGAATCCTTTCGATATCCCCTTTCCGGAGAAGTAGCAATGATAACCGAACTAACAAGAAGAGTTCGCTTTTCTTCCGATTGGGGACTGGAAATCGGCCTTTTAAGAGAAATCTACACCAATCTGGATTTATCGAGTATATGTCAGGTGGATTTAATAGACCGATACGACCATAAACACCAGGAATTCGACTCCGATAACATTACCTCGGGAATAATGAGAATGGCGATAGATATAGCGCGCACATTTTTTAGAGTCCTCTCTCAGGATGGAATAGTTCTGTCACCGGAGCTGATACGAACTCTTAAAATAACGTATTACGATTACGCCATGCAGTTCGTAGAAAAATACAAAAATCTCGCCTTACTAAACTGTCTGAAATACGATAGAAACAGAGAAATAGTAGCTATTGAAAAATTCACATCTGTGTTCGACATAGCGGCAGAAGAATTTAGCAAATACCCCTTAGGGTCACATCTTATACCTACCTGGGGAAGGATAGACTCCGCGTTGCCTGAATTGTTTAATTCAAGAATACCTGATACAATCGATAAATTAAACGGGAGGTAGAATGAAATTGATAACTGCTATTCGAGACGATTTAAGAAGAAGAATCGAACAAATAAAATCGGTCGATATACTCGTGGGAGTTCCGGCTTATAATGTGGACGACACAATAGACTTTGTAATAAAAAAAATCGGCGAAGGTTTAGACGAATACTGGAACGAATATAAAAGTCTAATACTTGTCATGGATGGGGGTTCCGTGGACGATACCAGAGAAATGGCGAGAGCGACACAACTGCCACCTTTTATCGAAAAAACAGTCAGCATTTACCGGGGTTTCCCCGGAAAAGGAACCGCTGTCAGGGCTATTCTCGAAGCTTCGGACTTTCTCAACGCCAAAGCCACTCTGATGATAGATGCGGATCTACGCTCGATCGATCACAAATGGATGAAAAACCTCGTAAGTCCGATAATCGATGATAACTACGATTATATCGCGCCTTACTATAAAAGATATAAATACGATGCGACAATCACAAATAACATCGCTTATATGTTGATAAGAGCGATATGGGGTAAAAGAGTAAGACAGCCAATAGGAGGAGATTTCGCGTTTTCCTCTACTCTTGTAAATTCTCTTCTTCAGGACGGAAGATGGGATACAGACGTAGCACGATTCGGAATAGATACCTGGATTACCACCACTGCTGTCAAGAATGGATATAAATTGGGTCAAACCAGGCTGGGAGCCAAGCTACATGAAGCAAAAGACCCTTCCAAACATCTGGGTCCGATGTTTCTTCAGGTCGTTATTACCACCTTTGAATTAATGGCTGATTTCCAGAACTTATGGGAAAAAATAGAAGGCTCAGAACCCGTCGATATACTGGGAGAAGAAATCGGTTTAGAACCCGAAGAATTCGATATAGACTTAAATTCACTAACAGAGTCTTTCCAATCAGGATGGATAAACTTCCATTCCTTATGGAACGATATCCTAAATCCAAACTCTTTCGCTCTTTTAAAAACAATAGTCAGAGAAAAAGATTATACCCTTTTGAATCACGAAAACTGGTCAAAAATCGTCTATGATTTCGCGGCAGTATTTCACCACAGGAAAAGACACCACGCCAAATTAATAAACACATTTCTACCTTTATACAACCTCAGAATCGCTTCACTTTACCAGTCTTCGCTAACAATGAAAAATGACGAATTCGAAAAACTTATAGAGAAAGCCGCTCTAACCTTTGAAAGGAACAAACCCTATCTGCTGAAAAGATGGAAAGAGTGATTTCCATCCTTCACTATTCTGCTCTACCTGTAATAGGGGGAGTTGAATTTGCTGCTGATACACACGCTAAACTTTTAAGAAAAAACAATTTTAAAGTAAAAACGGTAGCCGGAGATGGAGAACCCGACGTTTTCATCCCCGAGCTAAAATCCTCCTATTACGAGGAAATGCTCAAAAAGATTCTAAAAGGCAAAACTCCGAAGGATTTCGATTCCGAAGTAAAAAAGGTAAAAAAAAGAATCCTTGAAGGGATAAAAGATTCCGATACATTAATCGTTCATAACCTTTTCACCATGCATTTCAACCTGGTAGCGACCGCCGCCTTAGTCGAAATATCAGAAAAAATCAGAACTATAGGCTGGGTACACGACCTTTCATATGCAGACCCTATATACGACTTACCTCCTCCCGGAAACTCTCCTCTCAGATTAATATCGAATCCCGCTACGAACGTCGAATGGGTAGCGATAACAAATTATAGAAAAGAATTACTCTCTCGATTTTTCAAACTCGACAAAAAAGAAATAACCGTCGTTCATAATGGCATAGATCCTTATAAAATATTGCCGCCCGATATAAAAAAGGTAACACGGGAATTAAATATTTTTTCTTACTATCCGGTGGCTATTTTTCCTTCCAGGTTAACTCGAAGAAAAAACTTTGAATTAGCGATAGATATAATGGCTGAATTAGAAGGAAATCCTTTGCTTTTGCTTTCTGCTCCTTCCGATCCGCACAATCCCGACTTTGCGTCATACAAAAAAGAACTGATCTCTAAAGCGAAAGAAAAAAACGTTTCCCTAATACTGTTTTCCGAACACTGCCCTATAAAAAACATCGAAACTTTTTATTTTCTCGGTGATTTTCTTCTTATAACCAGTAAAATGGAGGGATTCGGACTTCCGGCAATTGAAGCTTCACTATTCCGTTTACCGGCCGCGATCTCAGATATTCCCGCTTTAAAGGAGGTTGAAGAACAGTTTAAATCACCTATTTTCTTCAATTTAAATGAAAAACCAAAAAAAATAGCAAAAAGAATCGCCACATTTCTAAAAAAATCGAAAATAATACAGGATAGAAAAATAACTATTAAAAATTACAGCTGGGACGCGATTTTCGAAAAAGAAATAAAACCATTACTTTTATAACCACACCCCTCCAATTTCAAAAAAATAAACCACCTGATTACGCAGGTTTACACAGGATTTTTCTGTTGTATCTTTGTGGTATTGGGTGAAAGATTTATTTACCTGAGTTTTCTCAGAACTTTTTTAGAGACTTCTTTTAAAGGCTCGAAAACACCAATCCCTTCGATTGCTACACCTTCACAGGAAAAAACCCCCCGGGGATTAAGAGCATCCTCCAACTCGTTAAGAGAAACTATATTCGGCAAATCTCTCTTATTGTATTGAATAGCCATCGGTATTTCTTCGACTTTTTTATTATACTCGGCTAAATTATCCTCGAGGTTTTCTATGGAATCGATATTGTCTTCGAATCTTTCGATCTGTGAATCTGCAACGAATATAAGACCATCCACTCCTTTCAATATAAGTTTCCTTGAAGCGTTATAATAAATCTGCCCTGGAACTGTATATAGATGAAAATGAACGGAAAACCCTTTAACTGTTCCCAGATCCACAGGCAAAAAATCAAAGAATAGCGTTCTATCCAATTCGGTGTCCAGACTCATCAATTTTCCTCTATTCTCCGGATTCACCTTTGAATATATATGTTTTATATTGGTTGTCTTTCCACCGAGTCCCGGACCGTAGTAAACTATCTTACAATTTATTTCCTTCGAGGAATAATTTATTAGCGCCATTTTCTCTCCATATCACTCAAAAAGACTATCCAGTTCCGTTTCGGCTTCACTGATAAAGTCATCATCAACCGCCCCTGAATACTCACTTTCCAGAGTCTTAAATATCTTTTCAAACAAATTTCCAAGTCTTTCAGCTGTTTTCTTAACCTTAATACGTACCAGACCAAGGGTCGTCTCTTTTGTAAATATGACTGCGAGAATAACCTTATCCGCAATCAAAGAAACGTAAATGCTCTTTTTCTCACCCTGGTGGAACAAAGTTGAAAAATCATGCTCTCCTATTAAATCCGCAAGATTAGAAGTCGCAGCAAAATCAGCCGCTGAGAGAGTGGCAAAAGAAGGAATATCTATAGAAGAAACATTTCCCGCTGAAGTTATCAGTTGTCCGGCTTTATCTATAAGCAAAACCGAAAGAGCTTTGGTTTCCCTGCAGAGTTCTTCCAGAGTATCTTTGATAATTTGAAACTCCTTCTCGAAGGTCTCCGCTTTATCATCGGGCATTTAAATGCCAGCCTCCTCTAATTTCTTCAATTTCTCCCATCTTGCATCTATATTTTGCTGTATTTCTTCGATGATTTTTCTATTACCGTCTTTAAATAAATGCCTGAATCTACCCTGTAATTTCAACCATTCTTCCACGGGGATAGTTTTTTTAATATCTTTCGTTATTTTATGCACACCATTTTCAACCTCATACAATGGCCAGAATCTGGTTTTTACTGCCATATCGGCAATCTTGATAGTATCTTCTTGCTTATAATACCACCCGAGCTGACAGGGAGAAAAAACAACTATAAACTTTGGACCTTTAATAGAAAGAGCCTTTTGAACTTTACTCATATAATCTCTCCAATCCGAAATAGATGCCTGTGCCACATAAGGAACATTATGGGCAACCATAATTTCCGTAAGGTCTTTTCGCCACTGAGTTTTTCCGGAAAGAACTTTTCCCGATGGAGAAGTGGTTGTACTGGCTCCGTGAGGGGTTGCGCTAGATCTCTGAATACCCGTATTCATATATGCCTGATTATCGTAACAGATATAAAGCATGTTATGCCCTCGTTCCATGGCTCCGGATAAAGCCTGCAAACCGATATCATAAGTTCCTCCGTCCCCACCGAATGCAATTAAATTAATATCCTTTTTTACTTTTCCTTTCCTTTTTAAAGACCTATAAGCCGCTTCAACACCGCTTACGGTAGCAGCGACATTTTCAAAAAGAGAATGAATATAAGGCACTTTCCATGCCGTGAACGGAAATATAGTAGATACGACTTCCATACAACCGGTTGATAAACCTACAATCGTATCCTTTCCTGCAGCTAAAAGTGCCTGCCTTATGGCTATGGCTGGTCCGCAGCCCGCGCACCCGCGATGTCCGGAAACAAACAGATCTTCATGTTTTGATAGCTCTTTTAAATTTAATCCCATAAAGCCTCCTACTCTCTTACTCCTAAATAATTATTACGCTGCAATTCCTTCCCTTTTTCCGCTTCCTTTAAATCATCAAAAACACTTTTTATATCCTTGGGACCTACATCTCTTCCACCCAATCCATACACATATCCGTATATATCCGGTTTTTTCATCTCATCAAAAAGGGAAGATCTAATTTCCGTAAAAAGAGGAGCCCCAAAACCACTCATTCCTTCCGCTCTATCCATAACAGCCACAAAACCCACATCTTTTAAAGCTTTATTAATATCAGCGGTAGGCCAGGGTCTAAACGTACAAATTTTAACAAGACCCACTTTTTCACCATCTTTTCTAAGACTATCAACAACTTCTTTAGCCGTTCCGGCGGTCGAACCCATTATAACAATAGCCCTCTTCGCGTCTTTCATTTTATATTCTTCTATCAGATTATATTTTCTTTTGAATTTACCGCCGAAATCCTTAAAAACTTTTTTTATAACTTTACCGGCTTCCCTCATAGCTTCAGCTTCCGATCTTTTGTGCTCGAAATAATAATCCTGCAAATCCAGAGGTCCGATAGTGATAGGCTTGTCTGTATCAAGAAGGTTATATGGTGTTTTATGCTTACCTATAAAACTCTGCACTTCTTTATCTTCCAGCATATCTATCCTCTGAAGAGAATGCGAGAGAATAAAAGCATCCGCTGATACCATGGCAGGCAAAAAAGCCTCTTCTGAAATTTTCATCGCCTGGATAACAAGATCATAAGCTTCCTGGGAATCTTCTGCGTAAAACTGCATCCAGCCCGTGTCTCTCTGGTCCATTGTATCAGAATGATCGCAGTGTATATTAATCGGAGCCGACAGAGTTCTGTTTATTCCACAAATAACCATGGGAAGCCGCAAGGCTGCAGTCACAAAAAGAACCTCATTCATAAGGGCAAGACCCTGTGACGCTGTGGCAGTCATAACTCTCGCGCCTGCTGCAGCTGCGCCTGTACACGCGCTTGCCGCTGAATGTTCCGATTCTACCGGAATAAATTCGGTATCAACCAAACCATCGGCAACAAATTGCGAAAATATCTGAACGATTTCTGTTGAAGGTGTTATCGGATAAGCGGCGACAACATCAGGATTTATCTGTCTCATCGCCTCTGCCATAGCTTCATTGGCAGTTTTAGCTGCAACTTTCATTCTACCTCCTCATCAACCATTTCTATTGCATTAAGGGGGCACTGAGTGGCACAGATGCCGCAACCTTTACAATAATCCAGATCAATACCTTTCAATTTTCCATCTTTAACGATAATCGCGGAATCGGGACAGTAAATCCAGCAAATCATGCAATCTGTACATTTGTCCATATCCACAACCGGTTTCTTGCCTTCTCTCCAATCACCGGTTTTGAACTTTAGACTGGAACCCGGTTCTACAACAATACCACCTATAGGAAGTTCCTTCCAGCCTTCTTTCTCTTTTTTCGCCATCAGATTTCTTCCTTCGTTTGTTCATAGGCACTTTTTATCGCTTCCATATTTTTTCTAACAATTTCTTCAGGCTTTCCCCTGAACTTGATTTTAAGTTTATTTTCTATACTTTTCAGCATTTTTTTGTAATCCAATATATCGGAAACCCTGGCCAGAGCCCCTAACATTGGAGTGTTGGGTTTGTTTAAACCTATTTTATCCATTGCTATTTTCGAAGCATCGAGTGTATAAACTTTTATACAAGGATCGACAGATAACTTTTTCCTGATTTCCTCAGGAGAATCGGAGGTATTAATTATAAGAACCCCGCCTTTTTCCAACCCTTTAAGAATATCAACTGTCTCAAGCAAAGTCGGATCGAGAACCAGAACAACTTTTGGGTTCTCAACTCCACTGTGCAATCTTATAGGCTTTTTACTTAAACGATTAAAAGCACTAACAGGAGCTCCTGTCCTCTCTGGACCGTACTCTGGAAAAGCCTGAATATACATACCGGTATCTATGGCAGCTTCTCCGAAAAGTAAGGCCGCCGTCTTAGCTCCCTGCCCTCCTCTTCCGTGCCATCTAATTTCAATTAAATCATTAACCATTATTTACTCCCTTTTTAGTCAATCTATATCGTATTCCCTTAATGTCAAGGGATTTTTATACCTTTTTAGCGAAAAATTTACTTTTTTGACTTTCTCGAGCGTGTTTTTTTGAAATTCCCTGATCATCGCTACATTACGAACCCCGATTTTCACCAACTGATCTATATTTGCAATATTTATCCCTCCTATAGTTACCACCGGAATATTTACATTCTGCAATACTTTCCTAACAGTCGAAAGTCCAATCGGTAAATAATTTTCTTTTGTGGGTGTAGAAAAAACGGGACCTATTCCTATATAATCCGCCCCGTCTTTTTCCGCTTTCCGCGCCTGTTCCAGAGAATGCGTGGAAACACCTATAATAAAGCCTTCCGGAGTTATCTTTCTCGCCCTGTTAACAGGAATATCATCCTGACCGAGATGAACTCCATCCGCTTCGGAAATTAACGCGATATCAATAAAATCATTAACGATAAATAACGAATCGAATTTTTTTGTGATTTTTCTTATTTTATCGGCAATTTCCAGCATATTACGCCGCGAGGACTTTTTATCTCTGTACTGGATAATCCGGGCGCCGCCCTTGCACGCTTCCCCGGCTATTTTTACATGTTCTTCACTGGTTATAACGTAAGCACCGAAAGGAATATTCATCCCTGACTCACTTATTTGTTAGGAAGTTAAGAAGTTAGGAGATTGGGAGATTAAAACAAAAAACATTTAGTGTGTTTCGTGGTTAAACAAATTTTTCTCTGTGTTCTCTGTGGTTTAAATCCTCATTTTCCCAATTTTTTGGAAATAATGCCTGCGACTTTCTCACCGGAACGAAGCATACCCCCGAAGATAGGACCCATACGAGGAGTCCCTTTCACGGCATTTCCAGCCATACCGGTCACAAAGAGGCCGGGAAAAACTTCTGAAGCATTCTCGACTGTTAGCTCCTCCCCTCTGTCAGCCCACATAGACATTTCACCTATAACTCCACCAGTTTTACTATCGAGCTTTACACCCATCTTTCGAGAAAGAACAGAACAGACCTCCGCCGGGTGTCCCGTTCCGTCCACGATATATTTTGCTCTCACCGTCAAAGGATCAACGTGTAAACCTATATGTTCAATCGGAGCCCACTGTAGTACAAGACCGTTAACTTTTTTTACCCCGTTTTCTTCCCTGAACATTACATCGACGACTTTTACCAAGTTGAATATTTTCACTCCCGATTTCACGCATTTAGATATTAAAGTGGAAGCCAATTCAACACTATCGGCAGTATAATATCCTTCTTTCTTTTTCTTATATTCCATACCGATTCTATCAAAAAGATGCAAAGCCGAATCCTGCACGACCACTTCGTTAAACATCATTCCTCCACCCCAAATTCCACCGCCGGGGGCGAGTTTCGATTCAAAAACAGCCGTTTTTATTTTCTTCGCGCCGAGAAGGATCCCGGCTATAAGATTAGAAGGACCCGCCCCCACAAGAGCCACATCCAATTCCAGCGAATCGAGCAATTTCTCATAGAAATTTTCAATAATAGCCCTCGATATTTCTATATCATCAAGCTTCATCCATCCTCCTTAAGATTGAAAATTAAGAATATACTTATCAAATATTTAATCAACGGATAATAAAACAATAAAATGATTTGTCAAGATTAGAACCCGCATCCCACCTTTTTTACCACAGAGAACAGGGAGATTTTATTTTTGTTTTTACTATTTAACCAACCCAAGGGGTTCTTTTACCACTTATTTGTGCATCCCTTGCGAGATTTCACCTGCAGTAGTTACAAAAGCGAATCCAAAAGCAAGATTCAGCAAACTTGCCAGATGCATTTCTTCATTAACGCTTCCTGTACCATCAGCAAGGAAGAACACTCTGTAGTCTCTGTAATAAGCGCCCCGAGCAGTAGATTCGCAACATAAGTTAGTCATAATACCAGAAATCACAAGATCTTCGACCTTTAGAGATCGGAGCACTGTTTCCAAATCGGTATTATAGAATGCTGAATAGCGATGTTTAAAAATCACCTTCTCCTTCGGGAATGGCGCAATTTCCTTGTGTACTTTGCTTTCCTCACTTCCTTCAATGCACATCCCTTCCCACCACCATTCCATAATGCCGGCATCTATGTGGTCTGGATGATGAACATGGCATGTGTAAATTACGGGTCGGTTAGCTCCTCGAAAAACCCGGATAAGCTGTTTCAAAGTTGGAAGGATAGCCAATCCACCACAGGTAAAAGTTGGCGAAGAAGAATTCAGGAAGAAGTTTTGCATATCAATAACGAGAAGTGCTGATTTTTCCTTATTGAGTTGCATCCGGTGTTGGTTAAAAGGCTCGATTTTCCTGAGCCAATATTGTGCTTTTTCTTCAAGAGAATCCGCAGTCACATATGGTTCCATATAAAACCTCCTTTATTTTTGACATTTTGTTACATAAGCACTATCAACTTCGGGTGAGTTTCACCTTTTCATCATATCTATTAATCATCATTTGTCAATCGCCTTTAAACACTTAAAAAATAGTCAAGTGGTTTCTTTTTTTACTACGAAGAACCTGACGCGGTAAAACCTCTAAGGTACAACATTAATCACAAAGAAAATTTTGTTTTTCAAATCTGACCCACCAGACATAAAAGAATCTCCCACCTATACACCCGGAAACTCAGAGTTTTTTTATCAACGCAACCAATTTAAATATTTTCTCCAATTTATCGAAAAAGATTGTTCAATTCTTTTTGAAAGGCAAACAATAATTAATAAAAAAACCTATTGACTAAATAATAAAAAATTGGTACAATGTTATTACAAGTATAAAATTATTTCATAAATATAAGGAGGTTTTGATGAATAAAAGAATTATTGTTATTACTACTTTCTTATTTGCCCTTACTACAACAATGAATACTTACTCACAAACAAACAAACTAAGAGCGGGTGAAATTCTAATCGACACAAATGTCGTTTATGTTCCGGCTGCGGGTGACCAAGCGGCTCCGTGTATCGCGACCGACGATACGACCGCGTTCGTGGTATGGTATGATCGTCGTAACGGAACCACGTTCGATATTTACGGAGCTCGAGTCGACGAAGCCGGTAATATTCTCGATCCGGCAGGTATTTTGATCGCACATGGCAGCAGTTACGATCCCTATCCGGCTGTCGGATTCGACGGAACAAGTTATCTGGTAGTCTGGGGCTACGCACCAGAAAGCGGACAATATGATATCTACGGAATGAGAGTTTCTAAACAGGGAGCACTTCTCGATGCTGAACCATTTGTAATCAGCGACGCGACCGGTTCTCAGATGAGTCCCAGTATTGCGTTCGACGGAACAAATTATCTTGTCGTTTGGTATGACAGCAGGGGCGGGTCATATGATATCTATGGTTCCAGAGTTGCCCAGGATGGTACTGTACTAAATACCGCGGGAATTGCTATTTCTACAGCCACGGAAAACCAAATGAATCCCGACGTATCTTTCGACGGCACCAACTACTTGGTAGTATGGGAGGATGAGCGAACCGACACACTCGACATCTATGCTTCCCGTATAGCCCAAAACGGTATTGTTCTCGACCCTGCGGGTATCGAAATTTCCGGCGCGACCGATGAACAAAATCGACCTTCCATTGACTTTGACGGAACCAATTATCTTGTTGTCTGGGATGATCACCGCACAGGCAGCGAATACGATATTTACGGCACACGTGTCGATACAGGAGGGAATGTTCTTAATCCGGCAGGAATAGCAATATCGACAGCGGCAGACGATCAAAATCTACCTACAGTAAGCTTCGACGGGACAAACTACCTGGTAGTCTGGCACGATAGGCGAAATGGTTCCACATACGATATTTACGGAGCCAGAGTAAATCAATCCGGAGCAGTTCAGGAAACAGAGGGTATTATCATTTCCGATTTAGATGTAAGTCAGATATCACCAGAGGTAATATCTTACAGTAACCAATGGCTGACGGTTTGGAGAGATAGGCGTAATGGGAATTATAATGATATTTACGGTTCAAGGATAAGCGCGTCGGGTATCGTAACAGATGAAGACGGCATTTTAATTGGTTCTTCGGTTCCGGCTCAGAGCAAACCCGCGGTCGCGTTCGACGGAACAAATTATCTCGTAGTCTGGCAGGAAGACAGAGGAGGCGGGCCGCCTTTCGATATTTACGGCATGCGTGTAACCCCGGGAGGGTATTACCTGGATACAGACCCAATTCCAATTTCCACTGTCTCCGGAAGTCAGGAATATCCCGCGGTTGCCTTTGACAATGATTCTACTTTTCTTGTAGTATGGCAGGATGACCGAAGTGGCTCCGATTATGATATTTACGGCGCCCGAGTTAGTACGTCCGGAAATGTTCTGGATCCTCCGGGAATCGCGATTTCTACCGCCACCGGAAGACAGAGATTTCCTTCCGTTGCTTTTGACGGCACGAATTTTCTGGTTGTATGGGCAGATGAACGAAGTAGTGTAAGTACAGACGATATTTACGGAACAATCGTACAACCAAACGGAAACGTTTTAAGTCCTTTAGGAAACGTCATTGCCGACGATGATTACTGGCAGGATAACCCGTCGGTTGCGTTCGACGGTACTAATTACCTTGTAGTGTGGTGGGATTACGGCTCCGGTTCTTTTGAGACGGATATTTACGGTGTAAGAGTAAATCAAACGGGAAATCCAATCGATGCAAGCAGTATAGCGATTTCAACAGCCGACAACGAACAGCTTTTTCCAGTTGTCGCCTTTGACGGAACGAATTATCTCGTAGTATGGTTCGACAAACGAAACAGCAACGCGTCTGATATATACGGCTCCAGGGTCGCTCAAAACGGAACAGTCCTCGATGCTTCCGGACTTCCTATCATCGTATTCTCAGGCACACAGGAATATCCTTTTATTGTTTTCGACGGCACAAATTATCTTTTAGGCTGTGAAAATCATCAGTATGAATCACCCGGGGGCATCCTCGGAGCAACAGTGAACACATCCGGCTCGCCATCCGAAATCCAGACCATTTCGGATTTCCGAGTAGACCAATATCAACGAAATCCAGCTGCCGCAGCCGGTCCGGATGGGCAGGTACTAATTGTTTTCCCAGATTGGGTGGATTCAATAAACGGCATCTCTTCAAACGCGATGCGCATATGGGGAAAACTATACCCTGCCGCGGGTATCGAAGAAAATGAAGATATCATGTCAGAAAACGGTAAATTCGACCTCGAGGTGTCGCCGGATATAACCCAAGGAATCTGCAATATCACATTCGTACACTCGACATCCTCACCGGTAACACTTAAAATTTTCAACACAGCTGGAATATTATTACACGAAAGAACTGTTGGAAACAGCTCGGGTTCTTATGATTTAAATATCAATATGAGTAATCTTCCGAATGGCACGTATTTCTTAAATGTATCTACAAACGAGCTTCAGGAGACAAAAAAAACGGTGCTCTTAAAATAAAAACTTTTTATTTTAATACTGTTATCTTCTTCTTCGTTGCTGTTAAATTATCTATTTCCATACTCAAGAAGTAAATTCCTGTGGGTACTCCTTTATCAAATTTGTTTTTACCATTCCAGGTTACTGTATAATAGCCGGCTTTTTTGTCTTCCCGTACCAGTGTTTTTAGCAGGTTTCCTGAGAGGTCGTAAACATTCAGCGAAACTTTAGAATCAACCGGCACTTGATACCTTATTGTTACGTTTCTATTCATCGGATTCGGATACGCCTCCAGGTAGATATTCTGATCGTCACCGAATAATTTCTTTTCTTCTATTCCAGATAAAGCAGAGTATTTAATAGTCGCGTAATCATATTCGGTACCCGTGTTAGAACTTTCTCCTGTTACATACGCATTACCATTTTTGTCTAATGCAAGAGCGTATGCTTTATCAATGTAATTAGCTGTGCCGTCATATCTCTCGATCCAGGCTGTGTCACCGGAAGAAGTGTATTTGATCGTAGCATAGTCAAATTCGCTGCCTGAACCCTCACTTCTTCCTGTTATAAACACGTTACCGTTTCCGTCTACCGCGACTGCGGATGCCTGATTTTCAGAACCGACCGATCCTTCATATCTTCTGGTCCAGGAGGTGTCGCCTGTAGGAGTATACTTGATCGTTGCATAGTCGTAATGGGCACCTGTACCCTTACTCCAGCCCGTCACATACACGTTACCGCTTTCGTCCACCGCTACCGAATATGCGAGATCATCATCGTTGTCAGGTCCGTCGTATTTTCTAATCCAGGCGGTGTCACCCAAAGGCTTATATTTAATCGTCGTATAGTCGAAATCATTGTTTGCATTCTTTGTTTCTCCTGTTACGTAGCAATTCCCGGAATCGTCCACCGCGATTGCGTGCGCCTCATCCTGGTCGTTATCTACGTCGTATCTCTTCATCCATACAGTATCACCCGAAGAAGTATATTTGATTGTCGCGTAGTCATAACCGCTATATTCACCTTTACTATAACCTGTGACATATACATTACTATTTGTATCTATCGCGATTGCGTATGCTTTACTGATATCATCAGCAGGCCCGTCATACCTTCTAATCCAGTCAATATCACCTGAAGGAGTATATTTGATCGTCGCATAATCATAAGAGCTCTCACCTGTTACATATACATTACCGTTTTTATCAACCGCTATTCCATACGCTTTATCGGAGTTGTCCGATGGGCTATTATATCTTCTGACCCACGCGGTATCTCCGGATGGTTTATACTTAATCGTAGCGTAGTCGTAACTAGTGGTCAAGTCATAACTCGTTCCCGTCACATACACGTTACCGCTTTCATCCGCCGCTATCGCATAAGCGAAATCATTACGGCTGCTTGGACCATCATATCTTTTAATCCAGGCGGTATCGCCGGAAGAATTATACTTGATCGTCGCGTAATCATAGTAGCCGGAATTTTCACTCCATCCTGTAACGTAAATGTTGCTGTTAGTGTCTACCGCGATTGCGTATCCATGATCTTCGCCATTGTCCGGACTGTTATATATATTGACCCACTCCTGTGCGAAAACCGAAAAACTAACCAATAAGCAACTTAATAAAATTAACAAAACTGAAAAATCCTTTAATTTTTTCACCTTACCTCCTTATTTTTTAGAGCATAGGGCCTCTCTTTTTTATAAAAGTCAATTTCTGTCCCAGCTCTTTTTTATAATAAATTATTGGGACCGATTATAAAATCCGATGATATTGTAAGTAAATTTTCTTCATTTGTCAAGCACTTTTTTACCTTTGTAATATGTTTTAAGGTGAAAATTTAACTCCTTGACATTCAGTTTGTTTACCAATATCATTAACAATAATGAAAAAGAGAATACTTATTACAGGCATTTTCTTGATAATTCCGTTGCTCTTTGCCCAATTTTCGAAGGCGGATTGGAATAGAATACAAAAACTGAGTGAACGGGATCACCTGTTAATGATGAAGAAACTGGGAATCGAGAAATTACGCCCTGGTCCTTCGGGCAACCCGAAGGATTCGAATTATGCTAACAGTGATGAATTTAAAGCAAAACAATACGATAAGTTGCCCGATCCTCTTGTCTTTAATAATGGCGATTCGGTTAAAACTCCAGCACAGTGGGAAAAGAGGAGACTTGAAATCAAAGAACTCTTTAGCCGCGAAATATACGGAAGAATTCCGGGGAAAACTCCGAACGTAAAATGGGAAGTGATAGCAGAAAAGGATACAATTATTGTGAAATATCATGCCAATGTAAAAAACCTTATCGGACATGTCGATAATTCTATTTATCCCGAAATAGAAGTTAATATTAAAATGACATTGATAGTGCCTTATGAAATCAATAATTCGGTTCCGATTATTATGGAGTTTGGATGGAATTTGCCCGAATATTTAAGAGACAAATATTCGGATGCTTTTTCCTACAAAGAAAGAATATTGGAAAAAGGCTGGGGATACGCGAAACTATACCCTAATAGTATTCAAGAGGATCATGGAGCCGGATTAAGAAAAGGTATTATTGGATTGATAAACAAGGGAAAGCCCAGAGAACTCGACGATTGGGGAACCCTGCGAGCCTGGGCGTGGGGCGCCAGCCGGGCAATAGACTATTTTGAGACTGATAAATATACCGATGAAAGACGGATTGGAATAGCGGGTTTATCCAGATACGGAAAAGCGGCGATAGTGGCAATGGCTTACGATGAGCGGATTGCTATCGGATTGATCGGTTCTTCGGGGGCTGGCGGAACAAAGATACTGCGGCGGATATTCGGAGAACTGGTGGAAAATCTCGCGTCTTCATTTGAATATCATTGGTTCGCTCCTAATTTTATTAAATATGCGGGTCCCTTAACAACAAACGATCTTCCGGTCGATGCCCATGAATTAATTGCCCTGTGCGCTCCCCGACCGGTTTTCATAAGTACTGGCGACCCCCGGGAGGAAGGACCCTGGGTGGATGCTAAAGGTATGTTTTTAGCGACAGTTCATGCCAGCCCCGTATATGAATTGTTAGGCAGGAATGGGATAAAATCGACGGAGTATCCTCCTCCGGAAGGTCGAATTATTAAAGGCGATCTTGCCTTTGCTCAGCACTCAAAAGGTCATACAATCGGTCCGAATTGGCCGTTATTTATAAAATTCACGGCAAAGTATTTCGAGAAATAGTCACCACCAACGGGGTCACCTTTTTCAGATATAGCCTTGGTTCCATTACAACCTGAAAAGAGCAATGATACGAAGACAAAAGACGTTAAGTTAAATAGGTGCTGAACCCGAAGCACTATATCCTCAGGTTATATCAACGGGGTCAAACCCCTTTAACACTGTTAACACTTCCGGTGATATATTTCTACGTCTTCAAAGCGGACGATTTCGAAAAACATCATAAGATGATACTGGTGAAGTAGTGAATGGTGAATGGTAAATAGTGAATAGTAACAAATAACTAAGAATCGGCTCAGAGTTCTTTTTCAGGATTCTGAGCCGGTTTTTTATGGTTGACATAGAAAAAAAACTGGATATAATTATTATTAGGAAAAAGCAAATAGGAGTTATAAAAATGAGTAATGTACATTTGTCCGAATTTCTACAGCTTAGCGTATCGGAGAGAGCAAAACTGGCTCAGGTCATCTGGGATAGCATCGCGGAAACACCCGATTCAATCCCACTTACAGATAAAGAGCGCGAAGAACTCAACCGCAGGCTTTCAGCTTACTTAAAAGATACCAATACGGGCAAAACCTGGAAAGAGGTAAAAAACAAAATTCTCGATAAGTGATGGTACATACCATCACTATTCAGCCGAAAGCCGAGGAAGATCTGAAGAAAGCTTATCGCTGGTACGAAAAAAGGCTGTCAGGCCTGGGTTTTCAATTTATTGAACAAGTTGAGGTTATTTTCGATCAAATCTCCAAAAAGCCTAAGATTTACCCCGTTGTTTACCGGAATATTCGTCGAGGACTCCTTAAAAGATTTCCTTACGCCGTTTTCTACATAATTGAACCCAGGCAAATTGTTGTATTAGCTGTCCTGCACCAGGCTCGTGACCCCAACCGCTGGAAACAAAGGAAACAATAATTCAATCGCTTAAAAAATAATTAATAGCTAAAAACCGGCTCGGGATCTTTTTCTAGCGTCCTGAACCGATCTATTTTTAGAAAATCATTCGCGTAATTAGCGTGATTTGTTTTTTCTAATTTTGTTAGTGCCTGGGTGTATTGGTGGGTAAAAAAACAGCCCAATCGCCTAACCGACAAACAGACTAACACTAAAAATCTTCGTGTACTTAGCCTGCCCCGTGGAATAGATAAACATCATGACGGAATTTCTATTCCACGAAGGGCGCCTTCGCGGCTATATGAAATTTAGTAAAAATATAGGGTTTTTCTATAATTTGAATTATAATTATAGTATAATTATTTTTTTTATCTTGACATTTTGGTAATTATGCGTATAATTAAGAGGTAAATTCATACTCAAACAAAAAGGAGGTAAGTATGAAAAAGTTAAGTCTGTTAGTAGTTGCTAAATTGTTGTTGGTTAGTATGATTACCTATGGTCAGTCCTGGAAATCCGGAACCGGAAAATTATACGTTAATCCTACTTCTGCCAAAGTTGCTATTGGATTGACAAATCCGAAAAGCAAATTGCATGTAGAGTGTAAGGTATCTGGACCAATAGCTCCCGAAGAACGAGCTGCTATTTTTGGCTATAATACCTATAGTAATTCGCTTTATACCAATCCGATTGGAGTCTTTGGGCAAGTAAATGGAAAAAGCGGCAGAGCTATTTACGGTCATAGTGAAAATTCGAACGGATATGGTGGTTACTTCGTTGGGAAGGGTTATTTTTCAGGCAACTTAGGAATTGGCACAACCACTCCAGACTACAAATTAGAGGTCAACGGCACGATAAGAGCAAAAGAAATAAAGGTCGAAACAGGCTGGTCTGATTTTGTATTCGCGGATAACTATAAACTTATGCCTCTCGATAAACTTGAAAACCACATAAAAGCCAATAAAAGTCTCCCCGGAATCCCGACAGAAAAAGAAGTACTCGAAAATGGAATAGAACTCGGTGAAATGCAGGCGAAACTCTTAGAAAAGATCGAAGAATTGACATTGTATGTAATTGAATTGAAAAAAGAGAATGAAGAACTGAAAAATCGAATATCTGCGCTTGAGAAATAAAACTTCTTAAAGGAAGTTTTGATCTTTACATATTGGTATAATAATTAGTACAAGCAGGAGGTCTTAAAACCGGTTTAAAAAAACGGGAGGCAATTATGAACCGTATTAGTAAAGTACCAATGATTCTTTTCTTAATTTTAATTGGATGTGACGTCCACGCGATTCAACTTCCGGTAGGTTCCAACTTTGAGATTCTCTACGAACAGAATTTTGATAAGGAAATCAATGAGATTGCTTTCGATTCATATGAAAAGGACGGTAGCATTACGTATTATCCGAAGATTGTGGTTTTTAAAGAAAGAGACGATTTTACCGTAAAAAGAGAATATACAGATGAGAAACATGTTGTCAAAAGAGAAAAACAGGAAATTGTGGTCTTCTCACCAGAGGAAAATGAAATCACAAATATTAAAGGACCAACAATCACTTCTTTCCAAGGGGGGGAAATCTATATATCAGAGGGTGGAAGATACTTTGCGATACTGCAAACAACTATCTGGGATTATTTTTACTCCGATATGACCCAACTCTATTTTTCTCAAGATGAAATAGATAGTATACTTGAAAAAGGGGAGAAAGGTCGTATGGCAAGGGAAAAAAGGGAGAAAAGTAGAGATAAACTGAAAGAGTTCATTCGGGAAAAATATGAAGCGGAACATGGAAAATTGGAAGAAACTAACTTAAGTGTTTATAATGATAAAGGGGAAATGCTATGGCGTAAAGAGCCATGGGAAGATATACCTTACGATGCTAGTTACGCAATGAAAATTTCCCCTAAGGATGGGAGTCTTTTTTTTGGCTTACTCGGAATGGAAGCTTCCTGGATTTATGAGCCAAACGGCACCAAAAAGAAAGCCTTCCCTCCTGAATTACATGAATACATACCCCAAGATTTGGGTTTTGCACGAAATTGGGAATATATAGCAATTGGATTTCAAGAAGAACCCACACATTTTTATAAGGAACTCCCCGGAAGGAGCTCAAAGCCCGGAGTGGCATTCCTGGATTCCAACTGGAATCTTCTTTGGAAGAAGTCACTCGATAATTACTTGATTTCAGGGGTAGTTATTTCTCCTTACGGTTCTTATGTAGCTACTGAAACTTATACTATGAAAGGAACTGGAAAAAAAGGCGAGGAGAGTAAAATAGAGAGCAGAATGGCTGTAAATACGGGGCATCTCTTCAATAGAGAAGGTGAACTTATTATGAATCCTCCTCTGGGTGGAGGGTTAGGAAGGAACACTTTATCTCTCTTTTCGGAAAACGAAAAATACTTTGCTGCTCGTGATGATAAACATCTTTCCTTTATTGATATAGAAAAGAAAAAGGTTATCTATGAGAAAGAGTTTTCCTCTCGCATTTGGGCTATTTCAGTGTCGAATAAGGGCAGATGTGTTTTATTAGCAGGGCATAAGGTTCATGTGGTTGATGAGAATGGCCATGAAATATGGGATAGTGGAACAACATTAAATGAAATTTCCGTACATTCTATACATCTCTTAGGCTGGGATAATAACAATCCAATCATTGGAGTTATAGTTAGAGAAACTGGAGAAATAGAAATGGGTAAGATTTTAATCGATGGAGGGGACCAATGAGAAAATTCTTAAAAGTTCTTTTTACAATCATAATTCTCTTTTTCACTTCATTCAATATATATAGCTTTAAATGGCCATTTGGCAGAGCGATAGACTATGTCGATGAGGGTCCTCAAAAAATCACATCTACCTACGGAGAGTACAGAGAAGGAGGAGGTACGGTTGGCAGCTACTTTGAATACGAGCACTTCCATGATGGTGTGGACATCGTGCCTCTAAGCGGTGTTCCTTCTACGATCTATTCAGTGTCAAATACAACTGTCTGGAAAACTAACGAGGAATATCACTATATATTAACAACTTGGCAGGATTATCGCCACGTAGAGACCCCATTCGCGGTTGATGTAAATGATTTAGTAAACACTGATACTGTTTTATCAGAATGGGGTTATCAATTATCATGGGCACACCTCCATTTTAGTAACAGATTATATTCCGACACTACACCTTACTATTCCAATAATCCACTTGATCCGGATTTTATATATCCTAATCGTTTTGAAGAGTTATGCGAGGATTATAACGATCCTTCAATTATTGATATATTTATTACGTTAGATGGAGATGACGAGTATAAAGAATTAAATCCCAATAATATTCCTGAAAATACAGATGTGGATATTATAGTAAAAGCAGAGGAAAATACCACATATCCAGAAGGAATCGACCTTCACAATGGAGTATTCAAGATTAAGTATAATTTTGATTATGAATGGGAATATAGGGATAGTTTCCTTTTTGACAGTATGCCGTTACATTGGGATATATATTACGTGTACGATACTGCGCGTTCACACACAGATCCATTTGGAGAATATTACTATATAATCACAAATAAGATGGATGCTAACGGAAGCTATAA
>CAZSEX010000013.1:0-47882 GCA_964606065.1 uncultured bacterium
AAAAGCCTTCAGGATTTATCTGGAGCATCTGGAAAAAATTATTGAAGAGAGTTAGTGTTAATTCAATCGGACTCATTCTAGTTTTTTTCTTGCCGGTTGTGCTTTACTCCAGCACAATTATTAAGGGTCGTGTAGCGAATGTTAGAGGTGAAGCCCTCACAGGAGCAAATGTATTTCTGGAAGGTACACTAGATGGCGCTTCAGCTGATAAAGATGGTAATTTCAAATTCGTGACCGAGGAAAGAGGGGAACACTATCTACGTGTAAAGATGATGGGGTACGAGGATTTTAGAAAGAATATACTTATTAAAGGCGAAACCGTAAGTCTGGAAGTAAGCTTGAGGGAAGTAGTTGTAGAAGGAGAAGGTATTACGGTTAAGGCTTCATCTTTTACGACCGGTGAAGGGAGCGGTGTAACTTTAACTCCGCTCGAGGTAGTAATGACACCCGGAGCGGCGGCTGATATTTGTTGGGCAATTAAATCTTTTCCCGGAGTTCAGCAAGTGGAAGAAGGCGCTGGTTTGTTTGTCAGGGGAGGAGAGGTTACTGAAACCAAATTTATTCTTGACGGAGCAAACGTTTACCATCCTTATCGGTACGAATCTCCGACAGGTGGATTTTTTGGAACCTTTACTCCTTTTCTTTTAAAAGGTACATATTTTTCTTCCGGGGGATTCGGAGCCGAGCACGGTAATGCCTTATCGGGAGTTTTATCTATGGAAAGTCAGGATTTACCTTCAGAAAGAGTGATAAGCTTGGGTATGGGGCTTGCGAATTTATCGGCAGGTGGAGCGGTTCCCTTAAGAGATAATTTAGGAATAAACTTTTCGGGAAACCAAAGCAATACTAAGTTGATGTTTGATTTTAATAATATTGAAGATGACTTCACGGAGTATCCTTTCTCTTATGATCTAAACTTGAATCTTGCGTGGCGGTATTCTGAAAAAGGACGAGCTAAAATTTTCTTCTTTAGAGAAAAGAATAATGTTGGTGTTTCTCTTCAGGAACCTACTTGGGGAGGTATTTATAAAGGAAACGAGACCAGTAATCTTTATAATTTGCTTATAGATCACGCGCTATCTGATAACAGTTTTCTTAAGTTTAACTTATCCCGTACCGGTTTCGGTAAGGAGATGGAAATAACAACAGGAGAAGAATATATACCTATACTTGATTTGGAAAATACGGATGAAATCAACCAGGCAAAAATCCTGTTGGAGAAAAAAACATTTATTTCTTTGAAATTCGGAGGCTGTCTTGAGCAGAGGAAGAGTTATTTTGAAGGTTTTGTTCCCTCCGAGGAGGATACTTTAGATCCTTCGGTTCCAAGTAATTATTACGATAGGGAGTACAAAAGTTATTTAAGTTCGATTTTTTTGGAAGAGACGCAATTTTTCCCCTATAATTTATCTCTGAATGCGGGAATAAGGTTTGACCGTGATTCTAAGAGCGAGAAAAATGCTTTTGATCCAAGACTCTCCTTGTCCTGGAAAGTAGCCGATGAAATTACCCTATCTTTTGCCACAGGCACTTTCCATCAGTTTTACGAGCCCTGGTTGTATGATCCAGATTATGGGAATCCCGATTTGGATCCCATGGAAGCAAGACACTATATTATTTCCGGCACCTGGGAAAAAAATAGTGGAATGATAAGATTGGAAGGTTACTATAAAGACTACAATAAATTGTTAAAAGAACATGATTCACTCAATTATGTTTCTTCAGGTTTTGGTTACGCGAAGGGGTTCGATTTCTTTATAAAGAAGAGTTTTGGAAAAATTGAAGGAAGGGTTGCCTATTCTTATCTAAAGGCAAGAAGAAATTGGCAGGATTATCCGGGGCTTTTTTCACCTGACTTTGATATTACGCATAATTTAACCGCTGTTTTAAATATTAGCCCGATTCCGTTTTTTAATATAGTGGCAAGATATTCCTATGCAACCGGAAAGCCTTTTACTCCCATGGGAGGAGATTTTCGTTCGGATCGAGTTCCATCTTATTATAAGGTTGACGTGAATGTGTCTTATTTGCATTCATTTTTCACCAATAACCAGACTGTGTTTTATTTGGCCGTTAATAACGTAACAAAGAGGAATAACATTTTTGGTTACTACAATGGCGATGAGAATGAACCGATCGAGAGTTCGTATGGTCGTCTCTATTATTTTGGTGTTTCTTTTCAGATGTGAAGGAGGTTAAAATGAAAAGAACTTTATTAGTGTTACTTATAACTTTAATATCTATTGGAATTTATGCAGAAGAAAAAGCAACTGTAGATAGTCATATACTCACGATTAAAACCGAGCAGCAGGAAGCTTTAAATAAAGCAGATGTGGAAAAATTCAAAGAAATTTCTCCAAAATTAGAACGCCTTTCCACTTTTGGAGATAAAGAATGGCTTGTTAATTATTATCTTGCTTTAAACAATTATAGAATCAGTACGATTTTGTATGAAGATAAAGAAATGAGTGAAAAGTATATTGAATCGGCTAAAGAGGCGATACAAAAATCGATTGAGGGTAAAGATGACTTTGCTGATTCTCATGCGCTTTTTTCGTCTATTCTTGGAATAGAATTAGGTTTTAAGCCTCAACTCGGAATGATTAATGGGATGAAAATAGGAAAGGAAATTGAGAAAGCGAAAAAGTTAGAGCCCGAAAATCCGAGAGTCTATCTTATCGACGGAAACGGTAAATTATATACGCCTGCTATGTTTGGGGGTGGGGTAGATAAGGCAATTGGGCTTCTTGAAAAAGCTGCGGAGCTGTTCAAAAAAGAAGAAAATAGAGGGATTTACCCTGACTGGGGTAAAGATGAAGTATATGTATTTTTGGGGAATGCTTATAAAGAGAAAAAAGAAGATTCTACCGCTATAAAATTTTACAAAAAAGCGTTGGAGGTAAATCCGGACTACGGTTGGGCAAAATATCTTCTAGAAGAGCTTGATACTCTTGGCTCTTACAGCCAGTGAGCTTATATTAAAAATTTTTTATAACAAAATTAAATAAAAATTAAACAGGTTTTTCTTTAACCAGGGATGATTGCCGAGGCTTAAGAATATTGGATTTTCGAAAGATCTTCTAATTTTTTTTCGATTTTACAAATCTTAACAATACAACGGAGGTGAAAAAATAGGGCTTGTCAAAATTTGATTTTGTATTATTATGTTAGTACAATAGCTAATTATGGTTTTAATTGGTTTGGGTGGAAGGGTTGACGTTTGTTACGATTGGGAGGGAGGATTTTTTATGATTTGTAAAGCAGATATAATAATCTTGCGAAGTTGTTTATGCTGAATATCTTTTGGCGGGTCGTTATGAATAAATTTAGTTGTTTGGTATTGTGTTTTGAGAAAGGGGGAAAAATTAAATGTTTTGGAGTTCTTTTTGTCTGGTTTTGCTGGTAAGCAAATATTGTGTCTTGACCGGTAATGTTTACGATGCCGGGACTAAAGAGCCATTATCTATGGTTAATATAGTTGTGGTTGGGACAGAGATGGGTACGGTAACGGATGATGAAGGCTATTATAGTCTGGTAATGTCTGATTCTTTTAATGTATTTCAAGTTAGATACTCTATGATAGGTTACGGGCAGATAAAAAAAGATATAAGATTTTTAGGAAGTGAATATCTGACCGTTGATGTGGCGATGCATATGGAGCCGTTGAAAGCGCAGGGGATACTTGTTTCAGCAAAAAAGAAGAAATTCAGAAATACGGCTTCTATGACTCCTCCCTCGTTATCTGATAAAGATTTGTTGATGCTGCCTTCGTTTGTCGAAGGGGATTTGATGAGAACTATCGAGGCTCTTCCCGGAGTTACGAAATCTTCCGATTTTTCTACTTCTGTTTCGGTTAGAGGCGGAAGTCCAGATCAGAACAGGGTTCTTATAGATGATGTCCCTTTATTGAACCCTTTTCATCTTTTCGGTCTGGTATCGGCTTTCAATTCAAACGCTATAAAAAGCGCTGAATTGTATTCCAGCGGAATTCCGGTCAGGCATGATGCCTCTTTATCCTCGGTTCTCGATATAAAAACAAAAGGTGTTGGTAGAGATATAGAGGGTATTTCAGGGATTGCTTCTTTGAGTCTTTTATCGGGAAGTTTTGCGGTGGGAAGTAAAATTCCTTCCTTAAACAGTAATTTTCTCCTGTCGGTCAGGAGAACCTACGCGGATAAGCTTCTTGCTCTTTTTGATTACGACCTTCCTTATTACTTTTATGATGGTTATTTACACTGGGAGACGGATATAAAGGATTGGTCTTTAGTTCTGAGCGGCTATACAGGTAAGGATTTTCTGGATATCAGGGATGAAGATGATGAATCTATAAAGATTATATCTTTTGACTGGGGCAATAAGGTTGCAGCTTTAAATTTATTTCATTCGAATACTGAGGAAGATTTATTTCATATATTCGGCGGTTACAGCAATCATGATTTTTATCTTAGAGCTCTGGATACCGTTTTCATTACGGATGGGAATATTAACGTGGGTACTGTCGGCGCGGAATACACAAAGAATTTTAAAAGAAATAAGATCACGGTAGGAGTAGAAGAATATTACCGCCCGTTCGAGTATAATGTTAACTTCCAGATGGGTTTTAACTATTCCTATGAAGATATATGGAGTAATCGATTATCTATGTATATAGAAGACAAGTTTGATTTATCGGAACAACTCATTCTCTCCGGTGGGCTCGCTTTAACTCATTATTATTCGGAGGCTGGAGAATTCAATCAGGAAAATTCGGATTTTTTCCGGGCTTACAGGCTATCGGCAAAGTACTTTTTTGATGACTTGCGAGCTGTAACTTTTTCCTTCGGGAATTTCCATCAGTATATTGTACCTGGAGGGACTCTAATCAATATGGGAATAGATATTCCTATTTACTACTGGATACCTCTCGGTGGAGAATACGATCCCGAGGAAGCTCATCACTTTAATCTTGGTTTTGAAGGCTGGCTGAAAGAGGATTTATATTTTTCTTTAG
The DNA here is from genome assembly GCA_964606065.1 of uncultured bacterium. Lineage (GTDB taxonomy): Bacteria > Hydrothermota > UBA3072 > UBA3072 > UBA3072 > JAFGHJ01. The sequence continues at coordinate 4,991 of CAZSEX010000013.1, forward strand.
AGGGATATTATAGGAAATATAATCGGTTGTTCAATATGAAAGATATGGAAGATATTCAGATTGCAACTGAAAAAACGTATTATGAGACCATGTTAGAGGAAGGAAACGCAAAAGCTTACGGTTTCGATTTTCTTTTAAAAAAGGAAATTGGCAATTTAAGGGGTTGGTTGAGCTATTCTTTTCTGAAGAGCGATGTGGTTTTTGGAGATGAAACTTACCCGACCGATTGGGATAGAAACCATAATATTCATTTAACTCTTCTCGCTCTGTTAGGAAGAAGATATGAAGCGGGAGTACAATTCGGTTTTTGTTCGGGGAATCCATATACAACTAATCTTGCGCGTTTTCGCGACAGAACCGAAATAACACCTTATGACAGATATACAATTTGGTGGAGAGAACTGGAGGGTGATAAAAATCAGGTCAGGTATCCACCGTATGTTCGTCTGGACGCGAGTTTGGGGAGGTCTTTTTATTTTGGAAACAACGAGTTGGACGTGAAATTGAGTATCTACAATGTATTGAATTCTAAAAATGTCTTTATGTATTATTATGATTACGATGAAGAACCCCCCGTTAAGAAAGCGTTTAATATGTTACCGAGAATTCCTTCGATTGAATTTATTTATAAGTTTTAGGGGGTCGATGATGAAAAAACTCATATTTATTTTTTCTTTTTCTATATTGCTTTTAATTTCCTGCAGTACCACTGAAGTTCCTTTCGAGCACAGGTATGTGATTAATCTTGTGTTGAAACCGGATATGAAATTTCAAAAAGCTTTTATCGATTCTACTTATAGGTTAGATGTCCCTGTTGATTATTACAATACCGGAATTTCGGATGCGGAAATTTTTATTGTGGATGAAAATTCCGATACTTTTAGATACAGCGAATCTGATCTTTTAACGGGGCTTTATTATACTGATGATTCCTTTTGCGTGGAATATGATATGGCTTATTTAGTCAATGTGTCTGTCGAGGGAGAGTTTATATCAAGAGAAGTTCAGGTTCCCAGTTCGCTTGCTATATTGTCCCCTGATTTTTCGGATACGGTTTTTTTAAGCAATCCACCCGTTGTAATCTGGAATAGGTGTGAACATTCTTTTAAAAACACATATTTGGTGACTTCCTATAGGTCGAAAATAACGGAGGATTTTTTTGAGATGTTGACCCCGGATACAGCCATGGGTATTTTTAATAATAGAATTTTATTTGAGAAAAAGGATACTATGTATACTGTTTTGGTGGAAGCAATGGATTCTAATTTGTACAGTTATTTGAAATCAGGATGGCAGTACGGAGAACTTAACAAAAAAGGTACTATCGGTTTAATTGGCGCAATAGTTTTTGATACGGTGGCAGTCTGGGTTCGGGAATAAGAAATATTAGACGCTAATTCCTTCTTCTACTGCTTTTCTCACTATGCCAAGTTGATTTTTTTTGCTTCTAAATTCTTTTGATGTATAACATAAAGGTTCAATGGCTATGAGACCTTCCCACAATTCAGCTACGTCGGCTATTCTGTTAGGCCATTTGATTCCTTCGAACTTATCACTAATGATTATTATATCAATATCACTTTCTTTTAGATTGTCACCTCTCGCCCTGCTTCCAAAGAGTAAAATACGCTCTGGACTGTATTTAGAGATCACTTTTTTCTTGAAATCTTCGATCCATTTTTTTACTTCTTCATCTGCAAACTCAACCATTTTAAAAATTCCTTTGTGTTGGTTAGAAATTCAGAGGATATATCTTTATCGTATAATTCACTTGGTATTCCATACGCCGCATCTGGGTAACGAGTATTAACGAATTGGGGCGTTAATCTTTTCAAAAAACGGAAAAACTTTTTTGGGACTTCCGTCTCAGATGCCAAATAAACTAAAGAATGTGTGGAAGCTGGTTGTGTGCTCTTTTTTTTAATAAAATATGCCTTCAGTGCTTTTTCTGTTGCCTGTTGGCATAAAAAAACTGTAAGATAATGTTTTTCTCCTTTAAAATTATATTCCGCACTATCGAGGTCTTCTTCTGCTTGTTTCCACCATTCCTCTATTTCTTTTCTCATTTATTTTTTCCTTTGAAGGAATATAATCTTTTAAAATTAAATGTCAACATTGAGCCTTAAACCTCCTTTAATTTCATTTTTGACCACGAAGAAAACCCGGCGTAATAAATTTAAATTTGTGTTTTAAAATCCACGCAAAAAAAAATTAATTAGCCGCGGATTAACACAGATTTTTTTGTAATGTTTTTCCTTTGTGCACTTTGGTGTTTAATATTTTATGGGAGGGTTTAATCCGCTTTTATCATTGGAACGAATCTTACAGGTACTATGCTTTCTTTCGATATCCCTGTGGAGTCTTTAGTTATAAGAAGTAGCTCCTGAAAATAAGAACCCACAGGTATCACCATTCTTCCGCCCATAGCAAGTTGTTCAAGAAGCATTGGAGGTATTTCTTTCGGTGCGCAGGTAACAATTATTCCGTCGAAAGGAGCGTGTTCTTTCCATCCTTTATACCCGTCGCCTGCTTTAACCACAACATTTTTGTATCCGAGTTTTTCTAATTTTTCTTTTGCGGAATTGGCGAGTTCCGGAATTATTTCAATTGTAAAAACAGAATCGGCAAGAAGAGAGAGTATCGCTGCCTGGTACCCGGAGCCGGTTCCGACTTCCAGAATTTTATAATTCTTGTTAGCTTTTAAGAGTTCTGTCATGAGTGCTACTATATATGGTTGGGAAATGGTTTGTCTGTATCCTATGGGTAAAGGATGGTCTTCATATGCTGAAACCCGGAAATTTTCGGGAACAAATAGATGTCTTTTAACTTTGAGCATCGCGTTTATAACCGTCGAATCGCTTATTCCTCTTGAGATTATTTGCTCTTCTACCATTCTTTCCCTCAAGAACTTATAGCTGTTACTCGTATCTTTTGCTGCAGAAGTGAGAGATATGAAAATCGACATAATGGCTGATAAGATTAAGAAAATACGCAAACTTGAATTTATAACTTTGGATTTTTGATCAGGTAAGAAAAACAAATTAAAATCCTTTTTTATCTGTGTTCATCTGCGCCCAATTTTCGGGTCGGGTTGGGTAAATCAACATATTGTTTCTTTGCGTTCTTTGCGCCTCCGCGGTGTTATTATTCATATTCCGAAAGTTTTTGTATCCTTTTCAGCATATTGGGATGAGTGCTCAAAGCTTCGAGTAATCTATCGGAAAAATTTAGTTCTATTTTCTTAGATTGGAAGTATTGAAGTTCGTTTACATCTATAGTTCCATTTCTGTCCAGGTCTATTTGTGCTAATTCTCTTATTTCTTCATTTGCCCTCGAAGGATCATTAACAAAAAAGGCTTTTAATCCTTCTACGTCTTTGATAGATTGTTTGTTAGTTTTTGCGGAACCATAAACAAGTTTGTAGAGTGCCGAGGCGAGAGCGGAAGGATGATTTCCGAGTTCCACAGAGCCTCTGTCCGCGAAATATTCCCTTATCCGTGAGGCGTAAAGGACGAGAAGATTCGTTATAAAATAGAAAACTAAAGCCGATAGACCTATAAGGGCTGTATAGGCAGCTCCTTCTCCTCTTCTTCGTCCTCCACTTCCGAAGAAAAGAAAATGCCATGCTATTCTATACATGAGCATGGGTATTACGGAAAGCAGAGTTATGGTAAGAACATCCCTGTTTACTATGTGTGTGATTTCATGTCCGAGAACAGCTTTAAGTTCATTTTTATCCAGAAGATTCAAAATACCCTGTGTTACGCATACCCTTCCGTCTCTCCGACTTCTTCCGAAAGCGAACGCGTTAGGAAGATTAACCTGTGAAATTCCCACTTTTGGTTTGGGTATTTCCGCGTTTCTCGACAATTCCTCTATCATCCTGTGTAACTCCGGATATTCAGATTCATCCACGTATTTTACCTTCATAGACCATTCTACGATTTTAGGACCGATTAAGTATTGAATTAGCATGAAAACTAATGCCAGGATAAGATAGAAATAGAAGTTTGTTATACCCATCGCGCTACCTATTATGGTAGCAATGGCGTAAACTATACCGAACAAAACGGCTACCAGTAAAAACATTCTTAATTTTAAACCAAACATATTTTCTCCTTCTTTTAAAATCCTATTATCACACTAAGACACAAAGTACACAAAGCCACCCCTGCACAACACCTTTTTAATTGCTTTTTTTAAGTTTCTACAGTTGAGCGAATTCTTCATTTAATGATAAATATAATTGTTAGTTGGTATAAATCAAGAGTTATCTATGTACCCAGCGCGGCAAAACCGCTACCCTTTATCCTAATATTCACATGTAGAACCTGTAGAAAATGCATTGTTTTATTTTTGTTAATATATGGAATTTCTTAATTCCGGACAAAAAGTTTAAAAGTAGCGCGGGGGTTTATCCCCCGCCATTATTTGTCGGGGACAAGCCCCAACGCTACTTAAAATATTTGTTTCTTTTAAATTTGCGTTCAGTGAGGTTTAGTCTTTTCTGTGTATTTCGTCGTTTAAGGTGATTCGTGGAAGCTCTTTATCCACTCCGGTCTTTCGGGTTCTTTACCCATTTCAAGCGTTTCTCTCCATTGTTCATCGTTTAATCGGTCGCTCATCGGATATTTAAATTCGTAATATGAAAGTACCGGTCCAACGGCGAGTATTATATCCTCTGAGGGTCTTTTGTAAGCCACAATTAAATAATCTAAATAACCGGAAGCCTCTTCGAGACATTGATTTGTGTTTAAATCAGTATGGACATCCGCGATTATTGTTGTTTTTAATCCTTTCCCTTCTATATCTCCGATCGAATTTTTTAATCTTTCGGCGAAATTACCGAGAAATCTGTTGTCGGTTTCACTCAGAGGTTCGTTTTCGACCTGTTTTTTACATATTTGATAAAGTCTTTCCAGAGTTTCGATTAAGGAAACAAATTTTCTTTCTGATTTTGGGGTTAAGGCGTTTAGATCTTTTAATCCAGCGTAAGCCATTTTCGAAGTGGTCAATATGTTTTTGTAAAATTCCGGCAGCGGTTCTAAAAGTCCTTTTGGCGATGGGGGAGGTGGAGTGTAAGAAGTCATTCCCACATGTACGGGTGTGTAACTTTGTTTCGCGTAAAGAATGGTATTGTGGCGCAATGCAGACCAGGAGGCGAGAGCCGTGTTTAGCTGTCTGTCGAGCCACGCGTCTGTCTGTTGATAAGTCTGGTATCCTTTACTTCTCTCTTGAATTAAAGTTCTAAGCGCGTACAGCCATGACCAGTAAAGATTTCGATTCCAGTCTTTTTCTGTAAGTGCTGAAAATTCTTTTCTCAGTTGATTTAACTGGTCATAGTATTTCGGATATTCATCGTCAGTATAATCTTTGATGTGTTTTCCAGCTCTTTGACTACCAAAGACACTAAAAACATCCAGCCCTCTCGGAAATCCTCTGATTGAATAACACAGATCAGGTTGGATTCTTTCATCCGGTATGTAAACAACCGTGAATCTTTCGGGTATTCTTTCAGGAATAGTTCCTACTGCGGGAGAAACCAGCTGGCTTAATATGTAAGAATCCGGGATATAGCGCTGTCCCATTAAGCGAAGTCCCATGGTTTTTGTAAGGATAGAATCCAATTGTTCCACGGAAGTCAATTCGTGTTTTTTTGCACTTCCGGGATCTATTCCCGCTCCTCCCGTTCCCGAAAAGATAGCGGGAGGAGTTTTCTTTGAAAGTTCTAAAAGAAATTGCGCGTATTTTTTCTCATTTTCCAGTTCCTTTACTGTGAATTCGTGTGCGAAAACTTCCCTTAAAGATTTCATGTAATCATAAATGGTCAAATCGTCGGAAAAACCGGAGTAAAATGCGGAGACCGCGTAAATTTTATCCCATACCTCGGTTACACTTCTTCCGTCGTTTAGTTTTAACTTACCTGAATTGATTGAAATCAAAGAAGCCTGTAAGGTTTGAATTTTTGCCGTTTTTCTGTCGGTTAGAGCTTTCGCCGGGGGACTAACGGGTCCGAATTTCTCGTGCCCTTTCATAAGAAAAGTCATTCGTCCGTACCACATCATTCCCCTGAAGTATTTTTTTAGCTCTTCACTTCTTGTGTAATGACCTCTCGGTTTATATTGAGTGTAATCTTCGGGTATTCTGAATAGAGCGTTTTTTCTCGCAATAGAATAATCCGGTAACCCTGAGTGTTTCTCAATGTTATCTGTTTCCCATTCAACCCATTTTTTAACATAATCCGGAGGTAAGGATTCGGGGTTCAGTAATTTCATCGCTACCGAAAAATAAGCGACGTTTCTCTTTGCCGCTTCTTTCGATTCCCCTTCATATTTATTATAATCGGCTTTTGATGCTTCCAGGAATTTTTCCGTGACTTTCAAAATATCGGGATAAAAACTCTCCTCTTCTATTTCTTTTAATGTTTCATCGAAGAGGATATGAAAAAGATGAAGAGGAGTGTCTGCCGTTACGTAAATCGGAATATTTTTATCGAGTATTCTTTTGTAAAATGTTGTTAAATTATCTGTATTTCCTCTTTTTATTACCACAAAACCGTTTTTCTTCAGTATTTTTTTTTGTTCTTCTCTTTTAAGATATTCCTCCGCGACCGATGAGAAATTGGCAATTTCATCGATGTTGAGAGGAAGTGAATAAGAAGGCATGTCGATTTTAAAACTTCCTTCGATGGGTTCATAATATTTTAGAAACGTGACGCTCAAGTTTGGGTGGGATTCAGGAAGAATTGTTTCATGATTTGAAGAGGCGCAGTTTGAAAAAACCAATAAAAAATTGAATGATAGAAGAAATTTAAAAAAATTACTTTTTGAAAATCGCATAATTTTCTCCTTTAACGACAAGAAGCAGGAAAAGTAGGTGCTTTCCTGCTCCTCGTAGGATTTAAAGATTATTATTGTTATTTAATAACGCTCAACTTGAAAGTTCCTTCTTGACCTTCGATTTTACCGAAAAAGATTCCCGTAACGAGATCTCTGGTTTCCAGTTTATAACTTGCTGTTCTGCCTGTAAGGCTTTTTTGTGGTAAAGCTTTTACTACTTTGCCGGTGACATCGTATATTGTAAGTTTGGCGTTTTTCTTGATAACTCCCGAGATTTCGAGTACGGTAGAAGCGGTAATGATAGGCGGAGATGCTCTCAAAGGTGTGATTTCTTTTTCCTCTATACCGGAAAGAACTACATAGAAATTTACACCCGTTGAGCCGGGCGCTGCAATTTTGTCTCCTCCGTATGTAACCCAATTATAATTAGATAAACCGACATAGTAATTATCCGGATGAGATGAAACATTTATTTTATAATAGCCCGTGGAATAGGTTCCGGCACCTGGAGCCGAACCTGTTGAATCCGAGTTCGCCCATACTTCCACTTCGTCTGTTGGAGTTCCGTCTACAAAGACAGTTCCGGCTATCGCCGAATTACAGGAGAAAAGGGTGAAAGGAGGACTGTCGAGTGTGTCTGTAGGGGGACCGAGATTTATAGTATCGTGGACTTCCGGAGTCATAAAATAGGGATGTTCCTGAGAAATATTGACTGTCCAGGCATTGGAATCCTCTCCAAAACCGCCTGAGCGCAGGTGTAGTATTCCGGAACCTCCTATAGCGAAGCCCATTTTATTACCGGAACGACGACCCCTCGTTAAGTCTACGAAAGAACCATTAAACTGGAGAGTTATGGGTTCCGTATGAGGACCTCCACCTTCGTTTATAAAGTGTCCCCTGACTGCCACCCCGTCCGTTGGGATTAATGAATCATTTAGAATCGCAGAACCACCGATCAGAACGGAATCATCAGATAAAGTACCCAGTGCATACCAGAGGGCATCTTCAGTAACATGAGTTGATATCTTGAAATATCTTCCACTTAAAGAGTCGGGAATATTGATTGAATAATTACCGCTTGTGTCTGTTATATCATTGATAAGTTCAGATTCATCAGGTAGAAGAATAGCTCCTACTATTATACCGGCGCTATCAGGTTCTATCTGACCGTTGAGATTTAAAGAACTGCTGATAGGTTGTACGTGCAAAATTATTTGATCTGAACCTCCGGCGTCCTCGGCTGTGATTATAAAATTTCCCGTGGTAGGAAAAAATTCAGTTTTAAATGAGATGTCACCGTCCTTTGTTTCGTCGTCGTCGCTCCAGCTGCCATCCATTAGATAGCTATATCCAATAACAGGGTCCTCTGGGTCGATTACTCCGTTGCTGTCAATATCTATTCTAATCGCGGCCTCAGCTATGCTATCTCCACCTTCAAAGATGCCAGACACCGTTATGCTGTCACCAATCGTGATTGTGGCAACAGAATCTCCATTTATCAATAATCCTGTCATACCAAAAAGCGAGAAAGACATAAACAAAACTAAAACAATTTTACGCATAACGCCTCCTGATTATTTTATATCATTAATTTATAAATATTACTGATGATGTCAAGGGTGTCCTTCAGAAATTTTATTATTATAAATTAGGATTTAGGAAAAAACAATTAAAAAATTGTTTTCGTTTGGAGGGTATATCTGGAAGTTACGGACTTGACTAAAAATTGAAAACAACTTATTATAGAAGCTGGCGGAGAGTTTGTTTTATCAGCGCTTTTTTGGTAGAAGGGGGAGATATGATTATACTATTAACTTTTTTTTACATACCATACGCGGAGATAGACAGCGCTCTATCTTGTTTAAATTTAGATAGAGAGACAATCGAGTTTGCCCGTTTGGAATGGTCGGAAGTTTCTCTTGTTTTACCCGTGATAAGGAATTTGATGAGTTCTCCGTTGGGAGGAGAGAAATATGTTAGAAAAGTAAAAAAAGCGCTGGACGAATCCGATACTTTTTTAATAAAAATGCTTTCAGAAGATCTTGAAATCGATGTTGAAATTCCAGAGGTGAATATCCTTTCGATAGATAGTCTGGTTACTTTTATAAATATGGCGGGGAAATTGAGCCGCGATGCTTTTTCCGATTTAACTGATAGGGAAGAACTCATTTTGCTGTCGAGCCTACCGGGAAGATGGGAAAGCGAAGATTTCCCCGAAGATGATTGGTTGAAAACGGTTTTGCTCGATAAATACAAAATTCCTTTCGATACCACGGGCATTACTGAAGATACTGTTATGAATATAATTCAAAAAGTAAAATACGAGAAATTAGTCGAGTCGGGGCTGATTCTGGTTCTAATGGCGGAAAAGGTTTCCGTATTGGTTGATAAAATACAGGATTCCGAACTGCCCATAAGTTTTGAAACAGAATTCGGTAAACTGGTTATAGGTACAAGAGGCGATGACAGATACGAAAACGTGCCTTTTGTAGTAGATCCGGGAGGTGATGATAAATATATAAATTGCGGAGGTTCGATCGGTTTGTTCGATTCTTCTAAAGGAATAAGCTTTATTGTCGATTTGGAAGGTGACGATGTTTATAACTCAAAGGAAATCGTTTCCTTCGCTTCGGGCCTCTTTGGCGTGGGTCTGGTATTTGATTTAGGAGGAGACGATGTTTATCGTTCAAGGCATTATTCACTCGGGTGTGGCTATCTGGGTTTCGGGTACCTTAAAGATTTTCGAGGAAATGATGTTTATAAAGGGGGTATTTTTTCTCTCGGCGCGGGTAATTTCGGAATCGGAATTTTATCCGACCTTGCAGGGGATGATTTTTACTCTACCGAATGTTTTGGAGAGGGTTTCGGCAGCACTAAAGGATTTGGTATTTTATCCGATATGGGCGGAAACGATATTTATTACGCGGGAGGAAAGTATTTCGACACACCTTTAAATCCTTATTCTTATAGTTCAATGTCCCAGGGTTTCGGAATGGGTATTAAACCGGATTTCGGAGGAGGAATTGGTTTTCTTTACGATAAAAGCGGTAACGATTTTTATAACGCCGATGTTTACGCCCAGGGTTCAAGTTACTGGTGTTCTGCCGGTTTCCTTATCGATGAGAGTGGACAGGATAGATATATCGCCACGGAATACGCTCAGGGCGCGGGGATTCATCTTTCGTACGGCTTTCTGACGGATTTAGAAGGAGATGACCATTATTTTTCTTCTATGGGTCCTTCTCAGGGTGAAGGACATGATCTCGCCTGCGGTATTTTAATCGATTCTTCGGGTAATGATTGGTATTCGGTCTCAGGCGGACTCGGTGTAGGGCTTACCAATTCTTTTGGATTATTCGCGGATCTTTCAGGAAGTGATGTTTATAATATTACAGAAGAACTTGGTATAGGCGATGCAAATTGCGCGAGAGGTTTCTCCGGGATTGGTATATTCCTCGACCTTGCCGGTAAAGATTATTATCCGGATACGAGGGGATATGACGACAGTTACTGGATTAACGGAGATTATGGTATTGGTTTTGACAAGAATAGCGGCGTGGTTGAAGAGATAGTTCAAAGAGAAATTCCTGATTTCTCTGGTATGCTTACATGCGAAATCTTTGAAATCGCTTCCGAATGGGAAGTCGGAGATAATGGAAACAGGGTCAAAGAAGCGAGAGCGGAACTTTCAAAAAGAGAGGAAGAATCTCTCGATTATATTTTTAAAAATAAAATCGGTACAAAAGAAGGTTTGGAATTCCGTGCTATAGAAAAAACGCTTAAAGGAATGGAAGACTCATTACTAATTGAAAAATATTTAAGCACTAATGTTAACCATCCGAGCGAGCGGGCAAGAAAAAATACATTTGTGCTTATAGGGGAACTGGAGGTAAAATCTCTTGCCGATTCTCTCGTTTCGATTCTCGAAAGAGAGGTTTCAGAGCCATTCAGGAGAGCGATAGTTTACGCGATGGGTAAGCTTAAGGAAAGAAGGGCTGTTAATAAAATAAGTTCATTTTTAGATGAGGATGAGCCGTTAAGGCTTGTCTCAATTAAAGCATTAGGAGAGATAGGCGATACGAGCGTAATAAACCTTTTAATCGAAGAGATTAACGATAATTCAGTTACAGTAAGGTCCGCGGCTATGAATTCTCTTGCCGGATTCGATACTCTTTTTATCCCTTATTTTGAGAAGAAGATCAAAAAGGGTTTTCCTACCGAATTGCTGCTTGTCGTAGCAAAAGCTGTGAGAAAGGACAGTTCAGATTACAGGAACAGGGTTAAAGATATTCTATTTAAATATATCGAAGATTCGAACCGGGAGAAAAGAGAATACGCGGTAAGAGGTCTCATTCTACTCGGTGGGGAAGATGTCGAGGAAAAGTTTAAGGAAATTATCGATTCCGAGGAAAGTGCTATTGTGAAGGGGATTATTAGAAGATATTTGGATGGACTACCACGAGGGAACTGAGTTAATTGTAAATGTTGAATCTTTAATGTTTAATTGAAAACTCAAAATTTAAGATACTTGAATAAGGTCCTTGACTACAAATCATAAGTTTTTATTTTAAATGTAAATATGAAGAGCGATTACAGATTTGCGATTAAAACAAGTTTCCAGATATTAATTATGTTTACTATCCTATTGTTGTTGCTTTTGCTTGTTGCGGGTTCATTGAAGTATTGGGAAGCTTGGGCTTATTGTATTTTGTTATTTTTTATGATGTTTTCAAGTTTTATATATTTTTTAAAAAAAGACTTAGCATTTCTTAAAAGTAGAGTTTTAAAAAGAAAAGAAGAGATTGAAACACAGAAATCCTTACAGAGCGTATTTTCCGTATTGGTCGTAATCGGATTTGTTATCCCGGGGTTAGATTACCGTTTCGATTTATCTCACGTTCCTTTGTATCTCGTTATAGTGGCTGATTTATCTATACTGGTTGGTTTTTTATTAATATTCAGAGTATCGCAGGAAAACAGTTACGCGTCGGCAATTATAGAGACAAGAGAAAATCAAAAAATAATCGATACGGGACCGTATAAGATAGTTCGACATCCGATGTATGTCGGGGATATAGTTATATTATTATCCACGCCTATCGCACTTGGTTCTTTTTGGTCGGTGATCCCGTTTCTTAGCGTGCCTTTGTTTTTTGTTTTAAGAATAAAAGGAGAAGAAGAATATTTGAAAAAGAATTTGCCCGGTTATGATGAATACTGTCGCAGAACAAAATACCGTTTAATACCATATGTATGGTAAAAGATTTTCCATAGTATTATTTTTTAATATGAAAGAGGTTCTCATGAGAAAAAGTTTAATAGTTTCTACAATGGCGTTAATTTGTATTACAATTAATCTGGTGGCGCAATTGTTTCCCCATGAAGCGGTGAATGCTATGGCAGAGGGTATTAATATGGGAAATACCCTCGATCTCCCCGGTGGAGAAGGTTCGTGGAATAATCCGTCAGCTGAAGAATATTATTTCATTGTGAATTCCGAGGTATTAAGTTATTATTTCTTTTTTATAGCCAATCACTTGTAAATCATTTGATAAACTGGCGAAATTTAAACCTGGCTGATTGAAGAGATATAACTGCCGAAAAATTTAAGACTATCGCACAGAGGGGTTAAAAAAAAGATTTTTATGATTTATTTGCTGTTTTGCAATTGAAACTTCCTATAGATGAAGCTTACAAAATTTTCAAAAAGAGATTTTCATCAGCGAACATGAATATGTATCATGTTCTCAAAAGTTTAACTTTTTTCGAAGAAGCAGACGAAGAATCTTCTCCGGTTTTACTTATATGAGGGACAAGAGTGGCAGTGGGAAAAAGTAAAAGATTTTTTTGAAGGTAATATTAAGCAGTTTAAAAGGTATCTTATTAAATAACAATTTTGTCAGTATCGACATTGTCGACAGGGTCAAGCGTTGAAATGTAAAATCTAAATATAGCCTTCAGTCACTGTTCAAATAAAACAACAAAAAAAATCTTTGCGGACTTTGCCTGCCCTGTGGGTAGGAGAATGCATGAGAGAACCTCTATCCCATGGGGGGCGTCTTTGCGGTGCAAATAGCGTTTTTTAAATCTTGACATTTCAAAAAATCACATTATTATTAAACTGTTGGACAGGGGCCGTAGCGCAGTTGGTAGCGCGTCTGACTGGCAGTCAGGAGGACACGGGTTCGAGTCCCGTCGGCTCCAAAGTATGAAATGGAGGGCTACTTTTTTATGAGAAAGTCGCTTGTTTTAATAACGGTAATTTTTGGATTGGTTCTCATTTCTTGCGGTGGCGAAACGATTTTCGAGGGAATGGCATACAGATTAAAAGCTGAAGCAGGTCTTAAAGAAATAAGAAACGCGCTGGCCAAGTACGAAATCAAAGAAGCGCAATATCCTGCGCAGGATGAATGGGGAAAAGTTCTGGAACCTTATTTCAGGAAAGAAATTCACCCTGACCCGGAATGGATAACACGCAGGAAAAAGTTCGTTATGCGGTCTAAGACCAAAATTGCTCAGTGCGAAGGAATAGTTAAAGAGATAAAAAAAGATTTATTTTACGCTGATAGCTCTTTAAGAGAAAGGGTAACAAGATATCTTTATCCTATAGATTCTGCGTTAACTTACGCTTCTTATGAAATTAATGAAGCCAGAGCCTATGATTATCGAAATATAGTTCCCGAATTTAAGAGTCTTTCGAATTTTATTTCAGATCTGGATATAAACGAAGAAAAAAATATAGTAATCAATTCTATGCAGCAGCAGAAAGAAAAACTTGGTTATCAGGTGATGGAACTCAAGAACAGTCTTCTGGAAAGGGATAAAATAAAAAAGGGAGATCTGGTCAAAGAGGAACCTGCCGAGTCGTTATTTAAACATTTAGAAAGAAAACTCGGTATACCTTTACTCGAGATTAAAGGTCAGCCTGCTCCGGCTTCTATAGATACGATCGATACTATTCCTCTTTATTCGAATGAGATTCAGGATCAAATAGACCAGATTGTAAGTGTGCTTCCTCCGGCGACAGACTCAACTTTGATAAGGCAATTGAATGAATTCGATGATATGATGCTTTCTTATATAAATGGAGGCGAAAAGATAAGATTTATCAAGACTCTTATCGGAGTTAACAAAAAAATTCCTGTAGCTGTGGAGCTATTTAATTCTTTTTATTCTGAAAGGGAAGAGGTTTTGAATGCGAATAAAGTTTTGAACGGATATTCCTCTTTAGAAAATGTTGTCTCTATGGTTACACTGTATGAAGACGAGAGTGATAGCCTTCCTAAGGGTAACCTTTATGAGGTGTTTAAGGAACAGGAGGCGATGAAGGAATTAAGAAACGATCTGGCGAGTGATCCATATTTAGAGGTTTTAGATAATGGTTTCCGGTTGATATCCGAAGCCTTAGATAATGATAGAACCAAGTTGGTTATGAAGGTCGGTTTTGTCAATAATTACAAAGACCTTGTCGAAGAATCTTTCAGTGAAGGTCCTTTTTACGAAACAAATGATGAACGTTCGACTTATTATGTATGGGTTAAGGCAAAAGACGTGGAGAATACTGTTCTTTCGACAAGACCAAAATTTAAAGCAAAGGAGGATTGACAGTGAAAAAAATGACGGTTTTTTTTATTTCCTTTTTATTTTTATTGTTTGTATCTATAGGTTGTTCTTCTACTTCTGAGAAGAAAGAAGAAGTAGAAGTTACCGAAATAGAGGGAATTTCAGAAGCGGAGAGATACTATAGTTTTGCTTTTGAATATATGAAGCAGGAAAACTATCCTGAGGCGATTTCTCTTCTCGAGAAGTCTATTAAAGCAGATTCTTCTTATGTGGATGCGTACCTGGCTTTAAGGCAGGTCTATTTAATAGTCGGGGACACAAATAAAGCGCTCGATATTTGCAGAAAAGGTTTCAGTTGTTTCGTTGATCCGGAAAGCAATCGAAAGATAGCAAAAGCAATAGCTTCGCTGTACGCCAAGACGGGAGAGTCTGTAAAAGCGGAAAAGATTTTTATCGATATTATAAAGGAAGCTCCGAGAGATGCCAACAGTTATGACCTCTACGCTTATTTTCTTGAGTCAGAGGGTAGATATAATGAAGCCCTTGAAAATTACAAGAAAGCCTATCAGCTTGATCCAGATAATAGCGGAATTGCTTTTAGATTGGGAAGCACTTATTTTGAACTTGGACTTTACCGGGAGGCTGCCGGATTTTTCAGTAAGGCTAAAGAAACTTTTAGCGACGACATAGAAATAATTAAAAAACTGGCTGAGAGTTACAGCGAACTCGGAGAACACAAAAAAGCAATAGAAGAATATAAATCCATAATAAAGATAATTCCTCAACATGTTTCCAGTAGGATACAAATTGGAAACGCTTATGTTAAGTTAGGACAATACAGAATGGCTGAGCGTTACTATAAAGAAGCTTTGGAAATAGAGCCCAGTAATCTGAGTGTATACTATCAACTTATCAATCTCGAGCTTATCCGAAAAAATCTTGTCGCCGTTAAAAGGTATATCGATAAAGGGTTTTCCATCGATCCCAATGACGATGTTCTTCTGGCTCTTTACGGCGAATATTATTATCGTTTGGGGTTGAATAATATGCAGGGAAAAGAGTGGAATCCATCCATAGAGAGGTTTGAAGCGGCTATAAGTGTTTGGAATAAGACAATTAACAATACAAACGATCCTAAATGGATAAAATATGCCCGTGAAGGTATTCAGAGAGCGAGAAAAAATATAGAAGAGGTTAAAAAAGTCAGGTGGTAACCCCTTAAATCTTAAAGGACAAGAGGAAATTTTATGGGTAAGTTTTTTTTATGGCTTTTAATTCTGTTTATAATAGGTTACGGCATTTATTTTGGTGTAAATTGGATTAAAATTCGTCTGGATTATTCCAGTCTTGAAAACGAAGCGCAAAGGCTTTTTAGTCCTACTTCCGAACATTCCTATAAACGGGTTCCCGAAATGTTGACGCGTTTGGCTGAAGAACGAGATATACCTTTAAAGGGAGATAGCATAAAGATATATGTCGATGAATGGAGTGATTATAGAGTTTTAACGTTCGGATATGTGGATTCCTTTCCGATATTTAATTTTAAAACCTTGTACTTCAAATTCTCTTTTGTCGATACTGTTTTTAATCGTTAGAATTAAATTTTGATGCTTTTTGCTTTTTTTGTTTTCCTCCTGCCCGGAGAAATCTCCGGGTCTTCTTTTTTCACCGATAGCGCTTTTAAAGTGGGAGAAGTGAAAATCGAGGGAAACATTGTTTTTTCGAAAAAGATAATTGGAGATTTGTTGTCGAAAAAGGGAACTTTTTTTAACGAAGAATTATATAAAGAAAATCTCGAAAGACTTTTGAATTTTTACTTAGATAACGGTTTTCCTTTTGCTCAGGTTAAGCCGCTGGGATTTTCAATCGATTCCGTTTATATTGACTGGGAGTTATTAATCGAGCCGGGTTCTCTGCAGAGGATAAACAATATTTTTGTTAAAGGTCTTTCTTATACTGACGTTGAATTTTTTAGAAGAAAAATATTGATAAACAAGAACGATATTTTCAGTAATAAGAAAATAAAAAAAGCCATTTTAAAACTGGATAAATTAAGTTATATCGATATTGATTCTTTTACGGTGGAACCTGCAACGGACAGAAATATGGTCGATGTAACGATTTATTTGAGGGAAAGCGCTGATGGGAATTTCAACGGAGCTGTTTCTTATGCAAATAATGGAGGATTTAGCGGTATACTTTATTTCAGTAATTCAAATCTTTTCGGCAGAGGCAGAAAAATCGAAATCGAATTGGAAAAACAGGAAGAGAAATACCAGGCAGAATTATTTGAATATACCGAACCCAATGTACTTTATTTGCCTGTGAATTTAAACTTTTCTTTAAATCATAATTATATTAAAGATAATTATAATTTAGTCTCTTTCTATTCCGGAGTTGAGTATATTTATTATGATGCTTCTTTTTTATTGGGTTTAGGCTTTGAGATTTTTTCCGCTCGGGATAATAGTGAAACTTATCCTTTTCTGGACGCCGGTTTTACTTATGATTCAAAACTGTTTGACATTTTTTATAAAGAGAAGTTCAGAAAGGGTAAAGGATGGGATTTAAAAAGCCTGGCTAATATATATTTCTTACCGTTTGTTCTTCGACTCGAATATTTTAAGCTTTCCTTTATCGAAGGGAATTTGGCATTTTATAAATTATTCAGGGGATATCCGGGAATGCTTATAAAAGAAGGTGCGGTTGTGGGGCTCGAATTTAGAAAGATGTTTGGTCCTTTAACTGCATATCCTTTTATGGATGCGAATTATTTTAACAATAAATGGCAATATTCTTATGGATTCGGATTGAATATAAGAAGGTTTTCTTTAGAATATGCTGTGCCAGAAGGTGTTTCACCTTCTGAGGGAAGAATTTATTTCCGTTTTCAGTAGTTAACCGCAAAGACGCAAAGCCCGCAAAGAAAAACTATTTGACTATTTTTTGATTTAACGATTTAACTTAGATTCAAGAATCTATCTAACTACCACAGATTCCATAGATTAACACAAGATTTTTTATTACACAAAAACATTAATACGCTAAGAAAGAATTTATTAACACAATTCAAAAGGGTGTTGAGTTTGGCGTATTTAGTGTGTTTCGTGGTTAAATAAAATGTTTTTCTTAGTGTCTTGGTGCCTTAGTGGCTATAATCATTTCTCGTACCGTACTCGTATGGATTCGCCGTGCGCGTGTAGTCCTTCGATTTCAGCAAACTTCTCCGCCGAGGGACCGATTTCTTTTAAGCCTTTCTTTGTTACCTTTAATGTGGTTTGGATTTTTAAGAAGTCTTTAACACTTAAACCGCCGGTATACTTGCTTGTTGTATTTGTAGGCAATGTATGGTTTAATCCGCATGAATAGTCTCCGAGAGCTTCTGCTGAGAATTTGCCTATAAAAAGAGTTCCATAATTACGGAATTCATCTTTATATTTTTCTGCTTCTTTAATATGAATTTCCAGATGTTCGGGTCCTCGTCTATTTGCCAGTTCTATACCACTATCAATGTTATCAAGCAGGATTATCATCCCTTTCTTTGCCATTGTTTGTTCTGCTATATCTTTAGTTTTTAAAGCGCTTAATTGCCTGTCTATTTCATTTAATACAGATTTTGCAAGTCTTTCCGATGTCGTTGCCATAATGGGTAAGGCTTCAACATCGTGTTCCGCCTGAGAAAGCAGATCGGAAGCTATTATTTTTGCTTCTCCCGTTTCGTCTGCTATTATCATTATTTCTGTCTGACCGGCTATAAAATCTATTCCTACAATACCCGAAACTTCTTTTTTTGCGGATTGTACATATTTATTTCCCGGTCCCACTATCTTATTGACTTTTTTGACTGTTTTTGTTCCGTATGCAAGCGCTGCTATCGCCTGGGCTCCTCCCAATTTATAAATTTCTGTGATTTTCAGTATATAAGCGACACTGAGGATCAAAGGGTGTATGTTTCCTCCATAGGTGGGGGGAGAGCAGACAGCTATTTCCGATACTCCCGCGACCTGAGCCGGTATCGCGCACATCAGGAGTGTGGATACAAGGGGAAAATTTCCACCGGGTACATATATCCCTGCTCTTTTAATCGGTTTTATTGTTTGTCCCGTAAATACTCCGTTTTTGATTTCAAATTCAAAATTTTTGAACTGTTCTTTTTGCTTTTGAGCGAAAGTTTTAATATTTTCGCCGGCTTTTTCAATCGCTTTTATTTCTTCTTTTGTGGCTCTTTTGAACGCGTTTTCAATCTCGATACCGCTTATTTTTATCTGGTCGAGTTCAACATCATCGAATTGTCTGGTGTATTTTTTTAGGGCTTTATCTCCACTCTTTTTTACCTCTGATATTATTTTCTTGACGGTTTTTATTTCTTCTATTTCTTGATAGCTGAAAAAATTCTCGTTTATTTCATTATATTTTATAACTTTCACTCTATTTCCCTTCCTTTAATGAAATTTTTTAAAATATCCATTCCGACCTCCGTTAGTACGGATTCAGGATGAAATTGTACACCTTCTATACTGTACTTTTTGTGCCTTATTCCCATTACCGTGTTATCTTCTGTCCATGCTGAAAGGCTAAGGCAATCCGGTAAGCTGTCTCGTTCTACAATTAAAGAATGATAACGGGTTGCAACGAATGGGTTTTCTATATTTTTGAATATGGTTTCGCCGTCGTGATATATCTTTGATGTTTTTCCGTGTAAGATTTTATCTGCTCTAATTACTTTTCCTCCGAAGACTTCACCTATCGTCTGATGTCCGAGACAAACACCCATGATCGGGATTCTTTCTTTAAATCTCATTATGATTTCGGGGCTTATACCGGAATCTTTTGGCGTTCCGGGACCGGGAGATATTATTATCGATGTCGGGTTTAACCGTTCTATTTCTTCTATAGAAGTTTTATCGTTTCTTTTAACTTCTATTTCTGCTCCGAGTTCTCCTAAAAACTGAGCAAGATTGTACACAAAAGAATCGTAATTATCTATTAATAAAATCATTGTGATAGTTCTATGGCTTTTCTTAAAGCGCTCATTTTATTTATGGTTTCCTTGTATTCGAGTTCAGGAATCGAGTCTGCGACCACTCCGCCTCCAGCCTGGAAATAAATTATGCCTTTATATATAACTATAGTTCGTATGGCTATACAAAGGTCCATGTTTCCGGCGAAACCGAAATATCCCAGAGCTCCGGCATATATACCTCTCCTGACAGGTTCCAATTCATCGATTATTTCCATTGCTCTTATCTTTGGTGCTCCCGAGACAGTCCCGGCGGGGAATGTAGCCCGCACAAGATCGAACGCATCTTTGTTTTCCAGCAGGTTGCCGTTGACTACTGAGATATTGTGCATCACCTTCGCATATTTTTCGATGCGCATGAAATTAGAAACCCTGACACTTCCGTATTCGCATACTCTGCCAATATCGTTTCGAGCGAGATCGACAAGCATTAGATGTTCAGCGAGTTCTTTTTCATCTTGAAGGAGTTCTTTCTCGAATTTTTTATCCTCTTCTTCATTTTTACCCCTTCTTCTTGTGCCGGCGATCGGATTGTTTGTTACAAGGCCTCCTGCTTCGAGTTTTATTAATGTTTCGGGTGACGATCCCAGAATATAAAGATCGTCGAACCTTAGATAATACATGTAAGGAGAAGGGTTTGTAAGTCGCAGAGCTTTGTATATGTTCATGGGTTCCTTTTCGCCAGGAGCTTTAAATCGCTGCGAGGGGACGACCTGGAATATATCTCCGGCATAAATGTACTCTTTTGCTTTTTTCACTGCTTCGCAATATTCTTCTTTTGTGAAATTTCCGGAGAATTTTACTTTACTTCCTTCAGATAATCTATAATTTACTTCTTCGGAAGTTTTTATTATTTTAGTCAATTCTTCGATTCTTTTAGACTCGTTATTGTCAGAGTAAATTATTATATCTACAGTGTCGTTTTTGTGATTAAAAAGTATTATTTCCGAAGGAAACATGAAGTAAGTTTCCGGAGCCTTAATTTCATCAGGGTTATTATCGGGGATGTTTTCGAAAAATCTGACGGTGTCATAGGAAAGATAGCCGACTGCTCCTCCTGAAAAACCCGGAATATATGGATAATTTTCGACTAAGGGCATAAGTTCCCTTATTTTGTCGAGAGGGTTACCTTCTTCCCGGCGTTTTTCTCCGAAAATCCGTATATCGATATTTCTTCCTGTGCTTTTCAAAGTAATAAAAGGTCTTCCACCCAGTAGCGAATGTTCACCTCTTTTCTTGATATGTATCATTGATTCATAAATAAAACTAAAGGGGTCTTTTTTATATGCTTTTTCGAATACAGCTTCAGGAGAAGCCTTTATTTTAATTTTTTTATGTAAAAACTTAATTTTTTTCGTTGACATTATCTGTTCCACAGATTTTCCTCAGTGTTTCTGTGAATTCAGGGAAAGAAATATCTATACATTCTGATTTTTCGATTGTCGTTTTCCCCTCAGCGATAATTCCGGCAATAGCCAGTGCCATTCCTATTCTATGATCACCGAAACTTTCGCAAGTGTTTCCTTTCAATTTAGTCGGGCCTTCGATTATCAAGCCGTCCGTTTTTTCTTCTATTTTTGCCCCCATTTTTTTAAGACCCGTAGTTATAGCATAAATTCTATCGGTTTCTTTTACTCTTAGTTCCTTCGCATCTTTGATCCGGGTTATTCCTTCAGCCTGAGTTGCGGCGACAGCCAATACTGGTATTTCATCTATTATTTTGGGTATAATGTCACCAGAAACTTCAATTCCTTCTAACTTTTTTCCTTTTACGAGTAGATCGGCAATAGGTTCATAATTGTTATCTTTTTTATTCTTTAAAGTAATATCCGCACCCATTTTTTGTAATACGTCGAGGATTCCCGTTCGAGTGGGATTTATTCCGACGTTTTTAATGAGTACTTTTGAGCTTTTAATTACGCTGGCGAGAACAAGGAAAAAAGCCGCGGAGGATATATCTCCCGGTATGATTATATCTTCTTCTTTAGCGATTAATTTACTTTTCTCTTTGAGAAATATCCGGTTTCCGGATGATTCTATTTTTGCTCTGAATAAGCTCAGCATTTTCTCGGTATGGTCCCTGCTTTTTGCGGGTTCGGTAATGGAAGAATTTCCTTCGGCATACAGAGAAGCAAGCAGTATGGAAGATTTTATCTGCGCGCTGGCTACCGGAGTTGTGTAATTTATCGCTTTTAGATTCCTGCCTTTTATAGCAAGTGGAGCGAATTGATTGTTGTCTCTGCCGGATATGTCGGCACCCATAAGAGAAAGCGGCTCTATAATCCTTTTCATGGGGCGTTTATTTAAGGAACTATCTCCTGTTAATATTGAGAAGAAATTTTGGCCTGCCAGCAACCCTGATAATAAACGCATGGAAGTGCCGGAGTTTTTGCAATCTAACACATCTAAAGGTTCTTTTAAACCACGCAGACCCTTTCCTTCGATTCTGATTGTGGCTTTATTCTTTAAGATATTTACTCCTAAATTTTTCATGATTTCAAGGGTTGTCATGCAGTCTTCGCATTTAGAGTAATCTTTCAGAATGGTTATTCCATCTGCAATCGAGCCGATTATCAGGGCTCTATGCGTGATTGATTTATCTCCGCCGACTTTTATCTTACCTTTAACTTTAGCGGATTTCGATAAAATCAGTTTCACTTTTTACCCTTTATCATATAGCTTCCCAGGAGTTTGAAGTAGGTTACCACTTCTTTTAGGGTTTCGACCGCGTGACGGCAATTTTCATCTTCCATAGTTCCTTCAAAATCAATATAAAATAAATAGTCAAAAGGTCTTCCTATTACCGCTCTGGATTCCAATTTGGTGAGGTTTATGTTCCTTAAGGCAAAAATACTCAGACACCTGAAAAGTATACCTGGTTCATTTTTTACGCCGAAAACGAACATTGTTCTCGCGTTTTCACCCGTGTATATTTTTTTATCTTTTGATATAATCAGAAACCTGGTGAAATTGTCGGGATGCGATTCGATATTTTCTTTCAGTTTTTTAAACCCGTACAATTTGGCTACCTGGGGCCCGGCGATGATTGCCACGTCCTTGATTTTTTGTTCTTTTACGATTTTCGCTGCTCCCGCTGTATCGTAGACAGATACTATTTTATATTCGGGATGTGAAGCGAGAAAATCACGGCACTGAGCGAGCGCTTCCGGGTGTGACCACACTTCTTTAATCGATTTTAAGTCGGATGAAGCGGGGGCTAAAAGGTTGTGTTCTATTCTTAAACTTACCGCTCCGATGACCCAGGTTTCGTAATCGAGAAGAAGGTCATAATTCTGGTGAATACTACCCGTAAGTGAATTTTCGACCGGAACCACACCGTATGTTTCCTTGTTATTTTTTACCATTTCAAAGATATCTTTAAAGGTTCTTACCCCTATTCTCTTTATGTTTTTTGGAAAAAATTTATTTGAGGCTACATGGCTGTTGCAGCCGGGTTCTCCCTGATATATTATCTGTCTCATATTTTTCTTCCCATTGCTTCCGCAATTTTTTTGAGATCTTCCATCAATCCGTTAAAAATCTCGGGTTTAATGGATTGCTTTCCGTCGGAGAGAGCTTTAGAAGGTTGAGTGTGAACTTCTATTAATATTCCGTCGGCTCCTGCAGCTATAGCCGCTCTTGCCAGTGCCGGGACGTATTTACTGTTGCCTGCCGGATGACTGGGGTCAACGATTATAGGAAGATGGCTGAGTTCTTTTATAACCGGAACCGTACTTATATCCAGGGTATATCTTGTATAAGTTTCGAAGGTTCTAATGCCCCTTTCGCATAGAATTACATGGTGATTACCTTCGGATTGTATATATTCAGCTGCCATGAGCCATTCTTCTATGGTAGCCGATATACCTCTCTTCAAAAGGACCGGTTTATTGAATCTTCCCACCGTTTTTAGCAGTTGATAATTTTGCATGTTTCTTGCGCCTATTTGGAGAATATCGGCGTATTTTGCCACGAGTGGTACATCGATTTCGGATACCACTTCTGTTATTATGGAGAGACCGGTTTGTTTTCTCGCTTCCGCTAATATCTTTAACCCTTTTTCGCCCAGACCCTGGAAGCTATACGGAGAACTTCTGGGTTTAAAGGCGCCTCCGCGGAGTATGGAGGCTCCCGCTTTTTTGACTTCCTTAGCAATTTTTAATATTACGTCTTCGGACTCGACTGCACATGGTCCAGCCATTATTACGATTTCTTTACCCCCGATTGTTTTTCCGTTAATCGAAACGATAGTATCTTCAGGATGAAATTCTCTGCTGCCTAATTTAAACGGGCTTAATATAGGCGTTAGACGTTCAACGCCGGGGAGTTGTTCTACCGATTGAGCTATTCTTTCCCTATCAGTTGCCCCAATTACATGAATAACCGCCTTTTTTACGCCCCTGAAAGTTTTTGCTTCATAGCCGAGTTCTTTTATTTTTTCCTTAACTCTGGCAATTTCTTTTTTTGTTGCGCTTGAAGACATTGTTATAATCATTTTTCCTCCTCTATTTCATAAAATGCAGAGCCCACAGAACCCAACCCAAAATTCTTATCCACAGAGTACGCAGTTTTTTTTCTTTTTCTCTGTGTTCTCTGTGTTTTTTGTTTTTTTAACACAATTAAATTCTCTGTGCTCTCTGTGGTATTTTTTTTATATTGTTTATCTTTCATTTTTAACGTTTTGTAGCTTCTTTAAATTCTGTCACAAGTTCTTTTAGATTTTCTTTGTTTTTTATCGCTTCTATTATACGGCTTCCCATAATAATCCCGTCGGCTTTATTCCGAAGAAATTCTATCTGTTTAGATGTGGATATTCCAAAGCCGATAGCTATCGGTATCTCTGTACTTTTTCTTATATCTTTCAGAAATTTGTTAAGATACGAAGGCATCTTATTCCTTATTCCCGTTGTTCCGGTAACCGAAACACAATAAACAAATCCGCGTGATTCCCGAACAATTCTTTTTCTCCTTTTTGCGGGTGAAGTGGGCGTAACCAGGAAAATCAGTTCTATTTCGTATTGTTGGGATAGCTCGACCCATTCCGATGCTTCTTCCACGGGTAAATCAGGGATAATGAGCCCGCTTACTCCGTTTTCCTTCATATCATGCAAAACTTTTTCTTTTCCATAGGTGAGAAGCGGATTCAGGTAACTCATAAAAACGAGAGGGGTTTCGATCTTGAGTTTTTTTAGATTTTTGATAATTCTTTTTAATGTGGTACCTTTCACGAGTGAAATATGCGAAGATTCCTGTATCGTCGGTCCGTCTGCGATAGGGTCCGAAAAAGGAATACCTATTTCAATAATATCGGCTCCACTTTCAGAGAGGGTTTTAATAATTTTCATGGATTCTGCAAGATTCGGATAGCCTCCGGTTACATAAAGAATAAGAGCGGCTTCATTTTTGGTTTTTAATTCTTTGAATTTTCCAGATACGCTTAAGACGTTTTGCATAAGACCCCCTCCACGATTTCCAGGTCTTTATCTCCTCTTCCGGAAAGATTGACGATAATTATGGATTCCGGCGGCATATCTTTTGCGATTTTCACGGCATGGGCGACGGCATGTGCGCTTTCCAGCGCGGGGATTATGCCTTCTATTTGTGAAAGCATATTAAAGGCGTCTAAAGCTTCTTTATCCGAAGTTGCCGTAAATTCAATTAATCCCTTATCTTTTAGATAGGAATGTTCCGGTCCGACGCCTGGATAATCCAGACCGGGAGCGATGGAGTGTGTTTCCGTGATTTGTCCGTTCTTGTCCTGGAGGAGATAACTCATCGCTCCATGAAGGGCGCCTATTCCTCCTTTGCATAAGGTAGCTGCGTGTTTTTTCGTATCCAGTCCCAGACCACCGGCTTCCACACCGATTTTTTTAACATCATTTTCTTCTATAAAAGGATAAAAAATACCGATGGCGTTACTTCCACCTCCCACACAGGCTACAATCACGTCGGGTAACCTGAATTCTTTTTCCAGAATTTGCTTTTTTGTTTCTTCTCCTATTACAGATTGAAAATCTCTTACCATCATAGGATAGGGATGAGGTCCCACAACAGAACCTATGCAGTAATAAGTTTTTTCCACGTTCGTAACCCAATCTCTGATAGCTGCGTTGATAGCATCCTTGAGAGTCTTTGAGCCTGTGTCAACTGGTATCACTTCAGTACCCATTAGTTCCATTCTAAAAACGTTCATTTTTTGTCTTTCTACATCGGTAGTTCCCATATAAACATGACATTCGAGGCCTAAAAGGGCGCAGGCTGTGGCGGTTGCTACTCCATGCTGTCCCGCCCCCGTTTCGGCTATTATTCTTTTTTTGTCCATTTTTTTTGCCAGAAGAACCTGACCCAGAGTATTGTTTATTTTATGAGCTCCCGTGTGCATCATATCTTCTCTTTTTAAATAAATTTTGGCTCCTCCGATTTCTTTCGTGAGTCTCTCCGCGAAGTAGAGGTTGGAAGGTCTTCCGGCGTATTCCTTGAGCAAGAAAGCCAATTCTTTTTTGAAGTTCTTGTCTTTTCTGAAAGACAGATAAGATTTTTCAAGTTCACTTATTGCGTCCATGAGTACTTCCGGAATGAATCTGCCTCCGAATTTCCCGAAGTAGCCTCTTTCATCTGGTAAATTGTAATCCATTTTATGCTTCTCCATTTTTTGATTTCATATTTTCATTAAATTAGCCAATGATTTACACCGATAAACACTGATACCAGCCACTCCCAATTCTATTTTTTGTTTAAAACAGCAAAATACTTTTTTCAATCCGTGTGTTTCCGTGTTCATCCGTGGCTATCACCTTTTTTTCTTTTTTAAAAATCATTTTTTTATAAGATACTCTAACGCCAATATATAGCCGTACCATCCGAGACCGCTGATCTGTCCGATACAGACGGGAGCGCTCATGCTTATATGCCTGAATTCTTCGCGAGAGTAAATATTGCTTAGATGTACCTCGACAGTTGGAATCTCTACGGCTTCGATCGCGTCTCTAATGGCAATAGAGGTATGTGTATATCCCCCCGGATTTATTACAATTGACGAATAATCTGCCGCTTTCTGAATCGCGTCCACTATTTCTCCTTCTTCGTTGGATTGGATTATTTTTACTTCAAGGTCATTTTTTTTAGCGAATTTTTTTATTTCTTCGTTGATTTTTTCGAGATTCATATTCCCGTAAACTTCAGGTTTCCTTTTTCCTAAAAGATTGAGATTCGGTCCGTGGATTACAAGAATTTTTCGCATTCTACCTCCCTGAAAACTATTTTGCCTATTCCTGTGGGAACGGGCAATCTGATTTTTCCTTTTCTGACTTTTTTATCCTGAGATACATAATTTTTCATATCCTCCCTTTTTATATTATCAGGTATAGAGGAAGGTAATTCGTATCTTTCTATTAATTTTTCTATCCGTTCAAAATCTTTGTTTGACAGCAGACCTTCCTTAAGAGCTAATTTAGCTTCTTCTACCATGCCGGTTGCCACAGCTTCCCCGTGCGAATATTTTGAATACCCCGTTATTGTTTCGATTATGTGCCCGATCGTATGACCATAATTCAATACTTCCCGTATTCCTTTTTCTTCTTTTTCGTCTTCTTCTACTATTTTTTTCTTGATTTTTACACAACGTGAAACTATATCTTTTAATAACATGATATCACGGTTTGTTATTTCTTTTTGTTTTGTTTCAAGAATACCGAATAATTCAGAATCGTGCGTTATTCCGTACTTAATAACTTCCGCCATCCCGTTTCTGAATTCTTTGTCCGGAAGAGTTAAGAGTTTTTTGATATCGATTAAGACCATATCGGGTTGATAAAATGTTCCTATCATGTTTTTTCCCAGGGGATGATCGAATCCGGTTTTTCCTCCGATTGAGGAATCCACCTGAGCTATCAATGTGGTTGGAATTTGTATAAGGGATATACCTCGTTTTAACGTGGAAGCGACAAAACCGCCCATATCTCCGATTACGCCGCCTCCCAGAGCGATAATACCGGATGTTCTATCCATTTTTTCTTTTAACAGCGTATCGAATATTTTCTTAATTGTATCAAAATTTTTGTATTTTTCTCCGTCGGGAATTATACAACTGAGAGGTTTAATCCCTTTATCCATGAGCATTTTTTCGGTTTCTTTCAGGAAGAGAGTTCCGACTACCGGGTTAGATATTATTGCCACTTTATCTGACTTCAGTTCCATATTTAAATCCTTGCTATCCCTTAAAATGTCGTATCCGATGTAAATAGGGTATTCTTTTGTTTCGGTTCTCAATTTATACACTTCAATGCTTTTTTCTTCGGTTTTTGTTTCGATTTTTGAAATTTTAAGTATTCTGTCTGCAACCTGCTCCGGTGTAATTTTAGAGGTGTCTACTTTTTCGTAGGCGAATTCGTATATACCTTTTTTCATTCTTTCGTTGTAAATTTTAATAATATTATTCTTATCTTTTATTAAAGGTCTTGTTTTATCTTTACTTAATCTTTGTTTTAAAGCATCGAGACTGGTATACAGATAGAAAACTTTTCCCATTTCAGATAAAGTTTCTCTGTTTTTTTTATCTTTGACTACTCCCCCGCCCGTTGCCACGACTACATTCTTAACGTTTTCGATTTCTTCTAAAATTTCCTTTTCTATTTTTCTGAAATATTCTTCACCTGATTCTTCGAATATATTGTTTATAGTTCTCTTTTCCCTGAGTACTATATAATCATCCATGGAAAAAAAGGTTAGATCTGTATTTTTCGATATTTCTTTTGCCACAGAGTCTTTTCCCGAGCCCATGAAACCGATTAAGATTATGTTTTCAGACATTCGCAATCCTCTCGAGATAAGACCTGTAATTTAATTCAATATCTTCCAGACAATCACAGCCGAATTTTTCAAGAAAGGCGTTGCTTAGAACATAAGCGAGCATACTTTCGCCGATTACTCCCGCGGCAGGCACAACGCAAACGTCAGACCTTTCTTTTTGCGCCAGAGTTTGTTTTTTCGTATTTATATCAACTGACTTTAAGGGTTTTGATAGGGTTGAAATAGGTTTTAAGTAGATACGCACCCTTATATCTTCTCCATTGCTCATACCGCCTTCTATGCCTCCCGCTTTATTAGTGAGACGATAAAATCCTTTTTCTTCAGAGTAGAATATTTCGTCGTGTACATCTGAGCCGAATTTCTTAGTGTTTTCGATACCTTCTCCTATTTCAACTCCTTTGACCGAGGGTATAGACATCATCGCATTCGCCATAGAAGCGCTCAGACGACGGTCGAAGTGCGCATGACTTCCTATCCCCGTACATACTCCCTTCGCGATTATTTCACTTATGCCTCCCAGAGAATCTCCTTTCTTCTTTGTCTCATCTATAATTTTTATCATTTTTTTCTCTGCATCGGGGTCTCCGCATCTTAATGGACTGTTCTCTATTTCATTTTGGCTTCGCACGATTTTCGTTGTTTTTATTTCTCCGATGGAAACAGTATGAGAATAAATGTTGATTCCGAATTCTGCGAGAAAAAGTTTAAAAATAGCTCCTGCGGCTACCCGCGCGGCTGTTTCTCTTGCCGAAGCTCTTTCTAAAATATCTCTTATATCTTCGCGGTCGTATTTTAAAACACCCGACAGGTCGGCATGACCCGGTCTGGGAGACGAAACTTTTTTATCTGTGGAGCCTTTAGAGATTCGCATAATATCTTTCCAGTTTTCAAAGTCTTTATTTTTTATCTGAATCGAAATCGGTGATCCTATTGTTTCTCCGAATCTTATTCCCGATAGAATTTCCGCTTTATCTGTTTCGATTTTCATTCTTCCGCCCCTACCATATCCCTTCTGTCTGCGAGCCAGTTCGTTATCAATAAATTTATCCTTTATTTTTAGTCCCGCGGGCATTCCTTCGATTATTACCGATAGGGCTTTACCGTGAGATTCTCCGGAAGTTAATAGCCTGATCATATTTTTAACCCTATAGCTTTTTTCATTACTTCGACAGGAGCGTCCTGTCCGGTCCAGATGGAGAAAGCACGAGCGCCCTGTAAAACAAGCATCAAACTTCCATTTACCACTTTAACCCCCTTTTGTTCCTTTTTATTGAATTTGTAATTTATATCGTAGTAAACCGAATCTTTCTTAAGAAGAGGTAGCAGTTTATCCTGGAGATCTACCGGTGTCGCGTTTAAAATTATGTCCGATTCTACGGCTAACTTTTCAGTATTTTGTGCAGAGATTTTGTCGGCTTGATAAATTTTAGCCAGTTTTTTTGCTTTTTCTTCGATTATATCGGTTATAACAAAGTTAGCCGGGTTTTTCTTATTAATTATGTATGAACAGGCATAAGCAACCCCGCCCGCCCCGATAAGCATGATTTTTTTATTCTTGAGATTGATTTTGTACCTGTTTAAAGATTCTTCAAATCCGTATGTGTCTGTATTACAGCCTTTTAATTTATTTTCTTCTATTAAGACAGTGTTGACCGCATCAACGGAAAGCGCGTCGTCGGAAATTTCATCGAGATATTTCATAACCTGCTTTTTGTAAGGAATAGTGACGTTGAAACCTCTGAAACCGAGAGCGGCTAAACCTTGAACAGCTTCTTTTAATTTTTCTTCTTTTACGGGAAGTTGTACGTATATTCCGTCTATACCCAATGCCTTGAACGCGGAGTTATGCATCGGGGGAGAGAGGGTTATTTTCAGGGGATATCCTATTATGCCTGTAACTAACAAGAATGTACCTCCTCGATAAACTTTTTAACTTTTTCTCTGTCTTTTTTACCGTAATCCATTTCGACACCTGTGGATACATCGACTCCATAAGGGTGCAAATCTCTTATAGCCTTCTTTACATTATCGGGTGTGAGACCGCCGGCGATTATGATAGGCTTTTCGATTCTTTTCGCTATTTTCCAGTCGAACGTTTTTCCGCTTCCTTTCCCCGGGTCGATAATGAAAGCCGACACCGAATAATTTTTCATTTTCGATAGAAGAATTTCTTTTGTATCGGTCGCGGTTATTAGAATGCTTTTTATGACTTTCTTTTTTATTTCGTCGCAGTATTCAGGGGATTCATTGCCGTGTAATTGAACCGCGTCGATAGAAGTGAATTCCGAAATTTCGTTTACTTCCTTTAAAGCGGCATCCAAGAATATTCCCACCGTAGTAATGAAAGGCGGGAGTATCTTTATTATTTCTCTGGCTCTCTCGGGAGTTATTTTTCTTTTCGATTCGGCGAAAACGAAACCCAGAGCGTCGGCACCCAGGTTCGAAACCATAATGGCGTCTTCTTTATTTGTGATTCCGCATATTTTTAATCTTGTCCTGCCTTCTTTAACCATTTTTCTCCCTCTTTCATTATTTTAGTGAAATCTTTTTTATTCCCTTCCAAAACGGCTTCGATTACATACTTCATCGCCTGTTCCAATCTGTCGTACAAAGTATTCTTAAAAGGATTAAATTTTTGTATCGAGTAATAAAGATCGGGATTTTCCGATATGACTTCTTTTGTAGTTTTTATCTGAGATATAAAAGTCGTGCTCGCTATTTTTTTTAAATCTTTATATTCATATTCCCCGTCCCTTAAAGTTTTCATAAATATTATATTTATTATATGTGAAAGAGCTAAAACATATGAAATTATTCTGTCATGTTCTTCTAAGGATATTTCGACAATCGTAGCGCTTGTGTCTTTAAAGAAAGTTTTTGCTTTTTCGTTTGCCTTTTTATCTCCGCAATCGCAAATGCATATTATTCTGTCAGATAGAGTGCTTACTTTCGGTCCGAACATGGGATGTATACTCGCGTAAGAAATTCCGGATGAAATCGCTTTTTTAATAGCATTTTTTGAATTCTCTTTGAGACTTGCTATATCGAATACCATTCCCTTGAATTTTAATTTAATTATTTTTTCGATAAATTCCGGTATAATTTCAAAAGGAATTGCCAGAAGAATGCAGGAAGCTTTGTTGACAGCTTCCTCGAGATTGTCGAAAGTCTTAAACTGTTTTGATTTACCTTTAATATCGAAAATAAAAACATTGTGTCCCTGGTTTGCTAAGAAATTTGCGAACCACTGACCCATTTCACCCAGACCTCCTATGATCAGGATATTTTCTCTATCGCCGCTATAAGAAGAATAATGAAGTATTTCCTGCTGTATTTTGGATTCGGTTATTATGTTTTGCATAATCGTTTTTATTAATTCGTGAGAAAGATTTTCTTCTGAGGCTGTGTTCAGCGCGTTTCTTATCACCTCTTTTTCCACCTTCCAATCTTTCAAAGGGATTCCTTTCTTTTTCTTTTTTCCGCCTATTTTTTTTGTGATGGAAAGTCTTTTACCGATTAATTTTATAATTTCTCTGTCGACTTTCCGGACTTCTTCTCTGAGTTTTTCTATCTCATTCATTTTCCCAGTAATTCCCGCAGTTTTTTTGCGATTTCTTTTTGTGTTATAAGCGTTTCACCTATTAGAACCGAATCGAAACCAGCTTTTTCTAATTCCATAATATCTTCCCTCTTTTTTATACCGCTTTCGCTTACGCTAATGTGATCATCGGGAATAAAATTTTTTAAATTCAGCGAGTTTTCAATAGAGGTTTGAAAAGTTTCAAGGTTTCTGTTGTTGACGCCGATTATTTCAGCCGGACTTGAAAGCACTTTTTGCAGCTCTTTTTGTGAATCGACTTCCACCAGACAAGCTATCTTCAATTTATGAGCAAGTTCGATGAACTTTTTTAGTTGATTGAGTTCCAGTATTTTAGCGATTAAAAGAATCGCGTCGGCTCCTATATAAGCGGATTGATATATCTGATACTCATCTATTATGAATTCCTTTCTAAGTACCGGTAAATTAATTTCTTTTTTAACTTCAGATAAATGTTCGTTGTTGCCCCAGAAAAATTTTGAGTCGGTTAGAACAGAAATCGCGCTTGCCCCGCCTTTTTCATATTCTTTTGCGATACTTATATGATTGAAATTTTCTCTTAGGAGGCCACGCGATGGAGAATGTTTTTTTATTTCGGCAATTATTGTAATATTGTTATTTTTAAGAGCTTTTTTGAAATTTCTTCTTTCTTCCGGAATTTTATCTATAAAAGATTCGAGAGGAGTGAAATTTTTTTTCTTTTCAATTTCCACTTTTTTAAAATCGACTATTTTATCTAAGATTGTTTTTATTTTCATTTTGCTATTTCTCTGAGAGCCTCCAATCTTTTTAAAGCTTCTCCAGAATCGATAGATTCTTTTGCTTTTTCTATACCTTCGGTTAAACTATCGGCTTTTCCTGAAACGTAAATTGCGGCTCCGGAGTTTAATATTGTGATATTCCTTTTTCCTTCATCTTTGCCGCTTAGTATATCTGCCGCTATCTTCGCGTTGATTCCTGGAGTTCCTCCTTTAAGTTCTTCCATGGAGTTCTTTTTAATCCCGAAGTCTTCCGGCGAAATTGTGTATTCCTTAACTTTTCCGCCTTTCAATTCGCTGACAAAAGTTTTCCCGGTTGTCGTTATTTCATCGAGTCCGTCTTCGCCGTGTACTACCATACAATGAATAGAATCGAGATTAGCCAGTACGTTGGCGATAGGAGTGGTCAATTCTTTTGAATAAACACCTAAAAGTTGTCGTTTCGTGCCAGCCGGATTTGTTAAAGGACCGAGTATATTGAAAATGGTTCTGATTCCCATTTCTCTTCTGGGACCGATTGCGTACTTCATAGCCGGATGCAGAAGGGGCGCGAATAAAAATCCGACGCCTGCTTTTTCGATACACTTTTCCACTTTTTTCGGTGTATTTTCGATATTTACTCCTAATTCTTTAAGTAAATCTGCGCTGCCGCATTTGCTTGATACGCTACGATTCCCATGTTTGGCAACCCTGCAGCCCGCTCCCGCAGCCACAAAAGCGCTTATTGTGGAGATATTAAATGTTCCCGCTCCGTCGCCTCCTGTTCCGCAGGTGTCGATAAGATATTCTTTTGGAGCGTTAATTCTGGTAACTTTTTCTCGCATCGCTTCTACAAAGCCTGTGATTTCATCTACCGTTTCACCTTTTATGCGAAGAGCGGTGATTAATGAGGCTATTTGCGCATCGGTCGCTTCCCCGCTCATGATGGAAATAGCAACTTTGTAAGCCTCGTCGCGGTTTAAACTTTCTTTTTCCACAACTTTTTTTATCGCTTCCTTAATATTCATCTCTTTCGCCTCCTTAGTTCTTTAAATACATCTTCTATTTCTAAGTTGTTTTTTGCCAGGAGTACTGTTATAAAATACAGAAGATCAGCCGCTTCCCAGATAATTTCGTTTTTATTTTTTGCGTCTATTAGTTCTTTTGCTTCTTCCGTTATTTTATCTTGTAATTTCTTTTTATCAAGTGTGGCGGTGTATGATTCCGGAACGGGATTTTTAATCCTATCCTGTATTACATCATACAATTCCTTTAAACTGAACTTTTTATCTCCGAAGCATGAATAATTGCCCAGATGGCAGGCGACTCCTTTCTGATTTACTGTCGCGAGCAGAGTGTCCTGGTCACAGTCTGTTCTTATTTTCAATAGTTTTTGAGTGCTGCCGGAAGTTTCTCCTTTCAGCCAGAGTTTCTGTCTTGAACGCGAGAAATAGCACATATTACCTGTTTCGAAAGCTTTTTTTAACGACTCTTTATTAGAATACGCGAGCATCAGAACCTGGTTTGATTCGTCCTGCGCTATGGTGGGGATAAGTTTACTTTTTTTCCAGTTTAAAGATTCGATAAACCCTTCCTGGAGTGAAATTTTTCCGGTATAAAGAGCCATTCCCAGTTGGACGTCGCATCCCATTTTGGCGAGTTCTTTTAGTTCGGAAATGTTGCTGACTCCTCCTGCAACAGTAACTTTATTTTTCGTTTTCTTCAAGAGTTTTTCTACGGTTTTTAGATCGATACCGGTCAAAGTGCCTTCTTTTTCCACACAGGTGAATAAATACTCGCAGGCAAAATTCTGGAGAGTTTCAGCCGCTTCGTAAAGAGAAATTCCGGTTTTGTGTTTCCAGCCTTTTGTTACTATTTCTTCGTTTAAAGCGTCTATAGCGATTATTATTCTTTGTTTACCGATTTCTTTTTTCAAAGCTTTAAGAAATTTTTTGTTTATTTTATCATTTTCGAAAGCCTTTGAGCCTATGATTACATACCTGGCGCCGAGTGAAACAAGTTCTTTCGCTTTTTCAATGCTTCTTATTCCTCCTCCGACCCGGCATTCGGCAATTTTTAATATGTCTTTTACTGTTTCGAGATTGTCTCCTTTATCCATCGCCGCATCCAGGTCTATTACCGCTGTTTCTCCGTATTTGTTAAATTCCCGAGCGAGTTCTAACGGGTTTTCTTTTTCCAGCATTTTTTCTTTGCCCTGTTTTAGCTGGACCACTTTCCCGTTCATTAAATCT
This sequence comes from uncultured bacterium, assembly GCA_964606065.1. GTDB lineage: Bacteria > Hydrothermota > UBA3072 > UBA3072 > UBA3072 > JAFGHJ01. Next base: position 39,808 of record CAZSEX010000013.1, read on the forward strand.
ATGGATGCTATTATCATCTTACGCAAATCTCCTTTTTTTTAAGATATTCTTTTATGTCTTTAATCGTATATTCGCCGTAGTGCAAAAGAGAGGCGAGAAGTACCGCGTCGGCTTTTCCTTCTTTTACGGCATCGGTTATCTGCTGGGGATTACCCGCGCCTCCTGAAGCGATAACCGGAATATTGACGCTGTCCGATATTTTTCTCGTGAGTTCGATATCGTATCCTTCTTTTGTTCCGTCTTTGTCTATAGAGTTAAGAAGTATTTCTCCGGCTCCTAAATCTGCTCCTTCCTTTGCCCAGGAGATCGCGTCTATCCCGGAATTGTTTCTTCCTCCGTGCGTATAAGCGTACCATGAACCGTTATGTCTTTTCGCGTCTATCGATAGAACGATACATTGCGACCCTAAAATTTTAGCTCCTTCTTTAATAAGTGACGGATTCTCTATAGCTGAAGTGCAGATGGCCACTTTGTCGGCACCAGAATTTAAAGCTTTTCTCATATCTTCAGTAGATCGAAGTCCTCCGCCGACTGTCAGAGGTATGAAAACCTGTTCCGATACTTTTTCTACCACTTCTATCAGAATTTCTCTGCTTTTATACGATGCTCCTATATCTAAAAAGGTTAATTCATCGGCGCCCTGTTTATCGTAACTCTTAGCCATTTCGATAGGGTCTCCGACATTATCGAGCTCTTTAAATTTTATTCCTTTTACGACCCTGCCGAAGTCCACGTCGAGACAGGGTATAATTCGCCTTGCTAACATAACTTTATCCAGTTTTTTAACATTTTTAGCCCCATTTTTCCGCTTTTTTCAGGATGAAATTGCACTCCGAAAATATTTTCCTTTTCGATTATGGAAGTGTATTCGACAAAATAATCGGTTTTTGCGGTTATTATATCCTGATTTTCAACTTCTACATAATAACCGTGCAAAAAGTAAAAGAAAGTTTTATCGGGTATTCCTTCTAATAGGGGAGACTCTTTAACGATATTAATCTGATTCCACCCTATCTGGGGAACTTTTCCTTTCTTAAAACGTTCACATTTTCCTTCAAACACGCCAAAACCTCTCTCATTTTCAGATTCCGCGCTTTCTCCAAAAAGCATCTGTATACCGAGACAGATACCGAGAAAAGGTTTTCCAGCGAAAAGCCAGCTTTTTATTCCTTCATAAAAGTTGGTTTCTTTTAATTTTTTCATCGCCGACCCGAATGCTCCGACTCCGGGCAGGACTATTCCATTTACCTTATTTAAGTCTTCAGCTCTGGTCGCGATTATATTTTTTACTTCCAGATGATTGAAGGCTTTTTTTACAGAACGTAGATTACCGGCGCTGTAGTCAATTATAGCTATCATTCTCTATTATTCCCTTTGTGCTGGGAATATTTTCCTTTGCTTTTTTATCTTTTGAACATGCCATTTTCATTGCTTTGCCGAAGGCTTTAAAAATAGCTTCGATTTTGTGGTGATCATTTCTGCCATAAGGCATTCTAACAACAACATTCGCGGCGAGCCCCGTTGCAAAGCCCTGGAAAAAATCTTCCAGAAGGTCTGTATCCAGATCCCCGCAAAATCTTCTTTTGAGTTTAGCGTCGAACTGAAGATATGGACGTCCGCTGATATCTATTGCCACAATCGCGAGAGCTTCGTCCATAGGATAAACGAAATATCCCGCTCTGTTGATACCTTTTTTATCTCCCAGCGCTTTTTTAAAAGCCTGTCCCAGAACGATGCCGCAGTCCTCGACAAGGTGGTGCTGATCTACCTCTAAATCGCCTTTAGCTTTCATTTTAATGTCAAAAAGTCCGTGTTTTGCAAAATTTTCGAGAACGTGCGTCAGAAAGCCGATCGGGTTTTTAATATCGTATTTACCGCTGCCTTCGATTTTTAAATCGAGTGTTATCTGGGTTTCTTTTGTTTTTCTTTCTATTTTAGCTTTTCGCATCGTCCAATACCTTTTTTAACGTTTTAACAAATACTCTGTTTTGTTCCGGTTTACCGATGGTCACTCTAACATTGTTTTTTAATCTCGGGGTATCGTAAAATCTTAAAAGAACGCCTCTTCTGTACATTTCTTCGAATAGTTCTTTTCCGGGTATTTTATATGTTCCGAAAAGGATAAAATTAGTACATGAGGGAATAGGTTCTATAGAGGGTATTTCTTTAAGTTTCGAAAAAACTTTATCTTTTTCATTCAGTATTTTCTCGGCTATGTCGTTTATATATTCATTTTTTTTCAGAAGTAACCTGCCGGCAATTTGACCGAATATACTGACTGAAAAAGGCATCTTTGCTTTTTGAACTTCGCTGGCTATTTTCCCGTTTGTTAAAAGATATCCGAGTCGTACTCCCGCGAGTCCGAAAGCTTTCGATAAGGTCCTGATTATGATAATATTATCGTATTTTTTCAGTAGAGAGACAGCGGTTTTTTTTGAGAATTCATAATAGGCTTCATCGACCACAAAAACCCCGTTTATATTTTTCGCTATTTCTTCGATTTCTTCCAATGAAATCGTTGTGCCTGTGGGATTGTTGGGCAGTGCTAAAATAACCATTTTTGCGTTTTTACCTTCCTTTATAATAGCAGAAACATCGAAAGAAAAATCTTCGAGGAGCGGAACCTCAGTGAGGTTTAAATCCATAATTTTGGACAGATAGGGATATATGGCGAATCCCGGAGAAATAGTTACGATTTTATTTCCCGCGTCGCATATTGCCTGGAAAACGCTCTGCAGTACTTCGTTAGAGGCATTTGCCGCCACAATGCCTTCTTTGGGAAATCTCGTATATAGTGAAATAGCATCTACAAGAGGAGTAGCGGTTCTCGAAGGGTATCTGTTCCAATCGGTATCAAAAAATTCTTTTATTATTTCTTTTTTTAAATCTTCCGGTACATCGTAAGGAGACTCGTTTTGATTTAATTTGACTTCGTATTTATCCTGCGGAACCGAGTATTCTTTCAGTTCCTGAATCGATTTTCTTATATATTTCATAACACCACCTTGCTTATTTCATATTCCAGTATATCTCTTGCGCCGTATTTTTTCAATTGCGGAATTAAATCGAGTACTTTCGATTTATCCACTGCTATTTTTACCGCGTAACCTTCTTCTTTATAGAGAGGCGCTACGGTAGGGGAACGCATGCAGGGTAAAAACTTTACTAACTCTTTCAACTTATCCTCGGGGACATTCATTTCCAAAAGTACTTTTTTTCTCGCGTCTAAAACCGCTTTAAAAAGCATCTTTAGCTTATTTATCTCTTTTTCTTTCTTTTTTATAGCTTTTTTATTGGATATAAATCTGGTCGAGGATTCCATAATTGTATCGACTATTTTTAAATTGTGTTCGGCAAGTGTCGTTCCGGTTGAAGTGTTATCTATAATCATATCCGAGTCCTCGGGTGGAAAGACTTCCGTTGCTCCGTAAGTCCGCAGAAATTCAAATTTGTATTTTTTCTTTTTTAGAAATTCCCTGGATATATTTTCATATTCAGACGCGACGATAATCTTTCTTTTTCGCAAATCTTTTATAGAGTATTTTGAGGGAATCGCGCTGACTATTTTTACCGGGTCGAACTCTAAATCCATGATTTCAATCACATCCGCTTTTTCTTCTTTTATCCAATCGTAACCCGTAAAACCGATATCACGGGCTCCCATTTCCAAGAGTTTCGGAATGTTTTGAGGTTTCATTATCTTTATATCGATGTTTTTTGCGTTTACCTCGGGTTTGTAATTTCGTTCTCCTGTTTTAAAATATATGCCGGAGGAAATCAATAAATCCGCGACGTTATCGTAAATCCTTCCTTTTGGAATAACAATCTTTAATTTTTCCATTTTTTCTCACCGCAGAGGCGCAGAGGACGCTAAGCCCCTCACATCCCTTATTAATTTGTTTTTTATATTATTACACAATATCACAGGGAACGTATAGGCTTTTTTGGCGTTATTATACGTTTCTCTGAATTCCAGGGTTTCTTTTTTAATTTGTTTTGTAGAATAATTAAATACAGAAAAAAACATTTTTCTTACTCTCCGAGTTTCTGATTTTGCCCTTTCGTTAAATTCGACTTCAGGCTTTGAACTCGGATGTATTCTTGTTTTTGTGCCACCAGTAATAATGAAAGTAGGGGGTAAAGTAATAACGAACGGTTCTCTGTAAAGATCTAAAAAAAGACCTCCCGGAAGATTTTTGATTATCGGATAAATTTATTTTAGTGTCGTTATTATTCATGAAAGTAATATAGACAAAAAACGGGACATGTCAAGGGGTTTAATCGAGAACTAAGAGATACAACAAATAGCACCCCGATACAGTCATCCTTCCCTACGGGGCAGGCGAATAGCACGAATTGTTTTTACTATTTAACCAATCTGTAGAAGGGCTTCCAGGTCCCGAGCAAATTGTCATTGCGAGGAGTGAAACGACGAAGCAATCTCAAAATCAATTTCACCGCAAAGGCTGTGCCAAAATTACCAATTTCGTTCGTAGGGCACGGCTTTAGCCGTGCTAAGATATTGGTAATCTTTTATTTTGTAAACCTAAAGGTTTGCCTTACACTGAAAAATTTGGGTTTTGGCAAAGTCTCTGCGGTGAATATTAGCGGTTTACCGCGTTGGGTCCTCTGTGTTTAATTCTTTTAGTACTACTGAGTGTTCTTATTCTTTTTGTATCCGATTATGATTACTGTGATAGAAGTTATCATCAAAAAAATGCTGGTAATCTGGGAAAGAGTAAGATATTTAAGAATAAGAGCATTCTCGGAATAATGCCTTAAAAAATCGATTATAAATCGGTGGAGTCCGTATAGTCCGATAAACAGGGCGAAAAGAAAACCATTAAAGAGTTCTTTTTTTCTTATTTTCCATAATATTCCGAAAATTATCAATAAGTTTAAGGTCGATATTAATTGAGTGGGAATAACGGGCAGACTTTGAGACGCGCCCTGAGGTATTAATCCCTGCTGTAATTGTTCCCAGTATGCGGGAGGATTCCACCTTGCGGGAAAACGAACTCCTATCCAGGAATCGGTAATTTTTCCGTAACAGCAACCGTTAAGAAAACAGCCTATTCTTCCAATCGCGACGGCTATGGCGACACCCGGTGCCGCGATGTCCATAACTTTAGCCACGGGCAGTTTTGCCGTTTTAATAAAGAGTATTCCACCCAAAAAACCGCCTATAAATCCGCCGTAAAATACCATTCCGCCTTCCCAGAGTTTGAATATAGAAAGAATATCCGAACTGAATAATTCCCAGTTTTCCCACACGTACCAGATTCTGGCTCCGATAAGCATTCCCACGATGATCCACATGGAAAGCGATTGTATTAACAGAGGTTGGATATTATTCCTTTCCGCTTCTTTATTCATGACGTAAATACCGACAAGGTATCCGATTACCGCCATAATACCGTAGGCGGGAATCTGAAAATCACCAATTGTAAGTAAATATCTGTACATTATTTCTCCCTTTTATTTCTTTTATGTTTTTATGGTGGCGCGGTTGCTTTTTTGTTTTTTTCTTAATTCAGATCTTCTCACAAAGGAATTGGTAGGGCATTTTTCTAACGCGGGTTCCAACATTTTGTTTTCTTTAACTTTGTCCCATTGTATTTTTGCCAGAGCCCCGTCCATTTTTATCATTTCGTTTTCTGTTACTTTCGTGCACAGTGTGCAGCCCGTGCATCCCCGGGAACAAACCTGCTTAACTGTTTTAGGGTCGTCGTAAGAACTGCAGGCAAGATATATATCCTGGCTTTTCGGAATAAGCTGGAATAAGTTTCTGGGACAGGCTTCTACACAAAGACCGCAAGCCGTACAATTTTCTTCTATGACGTATGGCAGCCCTTTTTCTCCCATTTCTATCGCGTTGAAAGGACAAGCGCGAATGCAATCCCCGAGACCGAGACAACCATATTGACACCCTTTATCTCCCCCCAACAGATTGAGAGCTTCGCATGTCTGTATCCCTTTGTAATCTGAGATTCTTTTCGCGGTTTCATTGTCTCCCAGGCACAGAAGTACCGCTACCAGTTCTTCTCCGATGTTTTCTTTTTTTACACCCATTATTTCAGCTATTTTGTTTGCGGTTTCTTCGCCACCAACTCTACAACCATTTACTCCGTATTTTCCTTCGACAACCCCCTGAGCAAAAGCCGCGCAGCCGGGAGCTCCACAGGTACCGCAGTCGATACCGGGTAAAACTTCCAGGATTTTTTCTACTCTCTCATCTACCTCGACTTTAAATTTCTCGGCGCTGAAAACCAAAAAAGCTCCGAAAACTATTGTCAATCCGCCGAGCAATAATACAGGTATTAAAACTTCTTCCATCGATCCTCCCTTTTTTACTCAGGATTTTTCTTTCGATTGAAAATAAATAGAAGTGTTTTATTGTCAAGAGTCGGTTTGTTTCTTCACGAAAAAATTAAACATAGAGTTCACTGAGCCCACAAGACTCCACCCATAAACATTTTGTCTCATGAAATTGATCTTACGATTGAGATTTTAAAAATTTGATGATCTGTGTTATTCGTTTTGAGAAAGGGTTGGTGTTTTAATCCAGACAAAATATCCATTGTTGTTTCTTTGTTATCCTTGTGTCTTTGTGTGAAAATAATTTTGGTTTGCGGGATGGGTTTTAAACAGCAATATATCTTTTTTCTTTGTGAGCTTGTGGTGAAACTTTTTTGTGATAATCTGCGTAATCTCGTGGTTATTGCCCTACTTGACTTTTAAATTAAAACTTTTAAATTCCAAAAGAAACAATCCCGACAATAGGAGGTTTTTTAAAATTTGAGAGAGAAAATAAGAGTCGCGATTATTTTTGGAGGAAGGTCGGCGGAACATGAAATATCGATTATTTCCGCGAAAAATGTAATAGACGCAATCGATAAAGAGAAATACGAACCGGTGCCAATTGGTATCGACAAAAATGGAACATGGTATCTGCAAGAGCAGTCAAAATTTACTTTGGAAAACAGTAATCCTAAACTCGCGAAGATAAATAAAACGGGTGAGCGAGTGGTTCTTGTCCCTGAAAACAATTCGAACAAATTGATTGATATTACAGGCAATAAAAATAAAGGTAAAATAGATGTAGCGTTTCCTGTCCTGCACGGAACTTACGGGGAAGACGGTTCAATACAGGGTTTATTTAGGATGGTAAATACGCCATACGTGGGCGCAGATGTTTTGGGTTCCTCTGTAGCTATGGATAAGGATGTTTTAAAAAGACTTCTGCGAGATGCTAAAATACCCACTCCCAAATTCGAAGTTTTTGATAATAAAGATAAAGACAATGTAAATTATGAGAAATTATCTGAGAAACTCGGACCTTCTATGTTTATAAAACCGGCTAATTTAGGTTCTTCGGTTGGAATAAACAAGGTCAATAACGAAAGGGAATTTAAAAAAGCGGTAAAGGAAGCTTTTAAATATGATAAAAAAATAATAATCGAAGAAGCGATAGAAGGGAGAGAAATCGAGTGTTCTGTGCTCGGAAACGAGGAACCGATCGCTTCACTTCCGGGTGAAATAGTTATTAACAGCGGATTTTATTCCTACGAGACAAAGTATTTAGATGGAAAAGCCGCCAGATTAGAAGTTCCGGCTAAATTGCCGGAGAAAACAGTAAAAAAAATTCAAGAACGCGCGGTTGAAACCTTTAAGGCTTTGTGCTGCAGTGGAATGGCGAGGGTGGATTTTTTCCTGCGGAGTAACGATGAAATATTGGTAAACGAGTTAAATACAATTCCGGGTTTCACGAAGATCAGTATGTATCCGAAATTATGGGAAGTAAGCGGTATAAAATATACCGAATTAATCGATAGACTTATTCAACTGGCAATCGAACGGTTTGATAAAGAACAAAAATTAAGGACTTTTTTGTAAAGGAAACCGCGGGTTTTTACGCGAAGACAAAGAGCCCAACCACACAACCCCGAATTTAACCACATATTTCACAGATTAACAAAATATTAGTTTACTGAATTTTTGTTAAATCCGGTTTGCTCTTGACTATTAGAAATGAAATTATATTGTTTATTTGATAGGGGGCTGGTCTGGTTAAA
>CAZSEX010000014.1:0-43380 GCA_964606065.1 uncultured bacterium
GGCTATACACTGATTTTCTAATTCTATTAACACTTAACCAGGTGCTTTACATAAGCGGGACAATTGTCACCCGCCAAGCAGAATAGAACTTTCAGTGAAAAAAGTTCCCGCGATACAGGCAGTCATGAGACAGGCTAAAGTCGCGGCAAGAAGCGCCCGGAAGCCCACCTTTGATAGAGCTTCTCTTTTTTCAGGAACAAGAACGGAAATTCCTCCCACAAAAATCGCCATGGAAGCGAAATGAGCAAAGCCGCAGAGAGCGTAGGTTGCCACAACAGCCGACCTGGGATGTTTTAATAAACCCGATTCCATGGCAACGGCTAAATGCTGATACGCGGGCACTTCCGTAAGAATAGCCCTCTCGCCTATAAGCCCCGCAACCACCCCCGCGTCGGATGGAGGAATGCCGAGCATCACCGTAAAAGGATAGAATATATATCCCAGCAATCCTTTTAAACTCCAATCGATATTAATTCCGAAAAATAAGTTTAGTTTATCCCCTATTCCACCTGTAATAAGATCGACCAGCGCTACCAGTCCCAGAACTGCTATTAAAAGAGCCACGATACCCACAATAAGTTTAACTCCGCTGTTCGCACCGTTTATTATAGCTTCAAAAACATTTGTTTCTCTCTTGTAATGCACCTCTACATGTTCCCCGAGCGTTTTAGGAACTCCATCCTCCGGAATTATAATCTTGGACATAACAAGAGCCGCGGGAGCGGAAAGAATGGAAGCCGAAATCAGATGAGCGGCAATGGTGGGAAATTGTTCTTTAAGACTGAAAATATAAAGAGCAAGAACGCTCGATGCGACAGTAGCCATACCTGCCGTTAAAATGGTACACAATTCGGACTTTGTCATTTCTTTAAGATGCGGTTTTATAGTCAGAGCCGATTCGATACCAACAAAAATATTACTGGAAGCGCATAAAGACTCCGCTCCGGATAATTTCATCAATTTTGTAAACACGTAAGCGAATCCTTTCAAAATCCACTGCATAATATTAAAGTAATAAAGTATCGCTATAAGAGCCGAAAAAAATATGATGGTGGGAAAACTCTGGAAAGCAAGTATAAAACCAAAAGATTTTTCTCCCGTTCCACTAACTTCTCCGGGAGGAATAGCCAATCTCCCAAAAACAAATTCCGCGCCGGCAGTCGAGGAATTTAAGACTTTCACGACAGCATCGTTTAAGAATAAAAATATTTTACTGCCCGCCGGGAAAACAAAGATAAAAAAGGCAAAAAACATCTGAATACCCAAGCCCCAGAGTATTAATCTCCAATTCATGTTGCGTTTATCGGATGAAAAAAGCCAGGCAAAACCGAGTAAAAAGAAAATACCTGAAAAACTTATAAGATTATATTGGTCCATAGCACTTATATTTTAGCGAAATATCTTCTCATGTCAAGAATAAAACCCACCACCCCAAGTTTTAACCACAAGATCACACAGATTATCACAAAACAATTGCACCGCAAAGACGCAGAGAATGCAGAGAAAAACAAAGGAATATTTTGTTGTCTAAAACCTAACACCCAAACCCATTATTTCACATATAGCATATGTAGAAAATGTAGCTGTTTTTTTAACTCGAAACTTTAAAAACAAAAATTGCATTCGAAAACTTAAAAGATTTTTCGAATGCTATCAATCACCGGATATACGGTAACTGAAGATAGGCATCCCATATAGCCAATGCTTCTTTTGGAGTTCCATCGCTCCACTGCAAACCGGTATAAGCCCATATCAAAGCGAACTCTCGTCCATCTTCGGGAATATCTTCTAAGAGTTTATCGAAGTCTATACTCGTCCAGTTCACCACAAAAGCGAACTCATGCCCGCATGCTTTCCTGAGCAAGAGTTCGATGTAATCGTACTGATATTCTTCTGTAAACTCATAGTTGGTTCCCAGAGCTTCGAAATCTCTGGACGGGGCTCCGGTTTCGGTAATTGCTACAGTTTTTCCGAAAGACAGAGGAATCTCAAAATAATCCTCCGGCACCGGATCCAATTTACCTCCCGACTGCCAGTAACTCCAGCCATACGGATAAGAGCTCAAACCTAATAAATCACAAAAAGGTAATAGCTTTTCTATCTCCTGCTGCTGAATAGAAGCGTCAGCCCCATCCAAACCCTCCATGTGGGGATGCGTAAAAGTGGCGAAAATCGGCAGAGAGGCATATTCTTTTTTAAGCTCGGAATAAACATATTTATGCAGTTCTTTATATTCTTCCCAGATTTCCGGATTGCCGTTAATCGATACATTGACCTCTATACCTATAGCTAAATAATCCGGCTCGAAGAACTCGATCACCCTCCGGGCATAATTCAGATACGCTGTTTTAACATCCTGGTGATTCAAGGATAAAGTATCCCACGGCGAGGGTAGATCCATCCCTTCTTCATCTCCCCAATACTTAGCCATATTAACTCTCGAATCATCGAGAGGATTTATAGATACAAAAAGAGCGTGTTCCCCCGACACATCTCCTCGAGTCGATTCCCAATTTTCCATCAGGTTAGAAGAGAAATTGGTACCGTCAAGCGCCTCCTGCCACGGTACACCATTGTCGATCTGATAGGCAAACAAATCGCCGTGTTCTTCTAAAAATTGATTCATTTCCGTGATACCTTCCATAGTGGCTTCCGGGGGCCAATTCGTAAAACCCATAAAAAATGACCTCGAGTCTATATCGAGAGGAATTTTCTCCAGTGGTTCTTCGCAACCAATGCACGCAAAAAAAATGAGACTGAAAATAATAAATTTTTTATATTCCATAATTCTCCTTCGTATATTTAGGATTTTATTTATGACGAACTAAAATACACAACATAGATTTTATGTCAAGCACTGTTTTGTTTGGAGTTTTACGATTTTTTCTTAAAATCTCACAAAAAACTATTTCTTAGCATGAATTAAAAGCGAGGGCTAACCGCTCATAAGTAGCGCGGGGGTTCATCCCCCGCAAATCACTGTTGGGGACAAGCCCCAACGCTACTAAAAAATGAGTGAGGACCGCTGTCCAGGAAAGCGCCTCGCAGACTGAGCGGGAATGGTCTAAACACCTATACCCGAAATAACCCACGCAAATCCGGCAGTTCATACCGCAAACGGCAATTAAATCTTCTTTCATTTCCCTTTTTTTATATCTCCAAAACCGAAAACGTCATAAATAAGAAAAAAACAGTAACTTGAAAATATATACTTATTGCTTCCAGGGTAATCCCAAAAGTTGACTTCGTGATTTTTCATCATTTAGAAGGAGTAACAATTGATCCTCATGGAAACCAATGGCATGAAGCCTCTTTAGCCAATCGGTTATTTCTTCACGTGAAGCTTTGCGCTTATTATTACGCATATTGTACCATCTTTGATGAGCCCCTACAATCTCTGCGATAATTGCTTCTTTCTGCGCGAGATTCATACCTCCTCCCTTTTATCTCACTATATATAGTCAATACATAAGAAAAAAAATAAAAAAGTCAAGTACCTTTTTTAAGCCGGTTTTACCTCGGGCGCAATAAAACCCTGCGGGGCTTTTGCTTCTTCTATTTCTCCGAATTTCTCCTCATATTTCTTCACGTTATCCTGTAAAGCTCTGATTATACGTTTCATATGTCCGGGGCTGGTTATTACCCTGGCGGTAACATTACCCGCGGGAAGAGAAGCCATAATAAAGTCCATAATAAACTCTTCTCTTGTGTGTAAAACTACCATGTGATTGGCATATGCGCCTCCCATTAATTTCTCCGGGAATCTGACTTTAATTTCTTTTTCCTGTTTTTCCATAAATCGCCTCCCTTTTGGGTTAAGTATATATACAGTAAAAAATTAGTCAAGCGTAGATTTCCGGGTTTGGAAAACAGAAGCGCCCCTTGACTACAGAAGCTGTCGGGGTTATTATTATATATGTCGATTACAAAAAAAACAATACTTATTAATCTAAGAAAAATAGGAATTAGTTATTTCACTATTTCCGATATATGTGAGATGTTTAATATATCGAATAATTACGCCTCCCAAATGGCATATCAGCTTAAAATAGAGAAAAAGATAGAAGAAATAGAAAAAGGAAAATATACTTTACCCGAAGGCTGCCAGTTTCCCTTCTTAATCGCTTCCAAAACAGTCCAGCCTTCTTACATTTCTTTTAAAACTGCTTTAGCCGTTTACAGAACAAAAAAAATACCTGAATCGGAATTCTATTACGTCGCAACCCCAAAAAGAAAAAGACCTATAGTTTTTAAAAAGTATAACTTCAAGTATATCACTTTAAAGCCTTACAAATTTTTCGGTTTCTGTCAGTTAAATATAAATGGAAACGAAGTCACTATGGCGGAACCCGAAAAAGCGATTCTGGATTGTCTGGAAGAAACGGAATACGGTCCCGATTTAATCAAGCTCAAGGATATTATAAAAGACTTCCTCGATTTTATTTCGTTAAAAAAATTGATAAAATATGCTATAAAATGTCATAACAAAAGTTTATTGGCTCGGCTGGGTTATCTGCTTGAAACATTGAATATCGAAACAAACATCGAGGAAAAGTATCTTCCTAAAGACTATGTGAAATTCGACCCGACGGGGGAGAGACAGGGAAAGTGGATCGGCAGGTGGAATATTATCGATAATCTTTAAACCACGAAATACACGAATTACACCAAACACTACACCCCTCTTAAATCTATTTTTAAAAAATACACGGAAGAAAAAATTGTCACGAAACACCAGGTTTTTTGTTGTTATTGTTCAACAATTCAACCATTAAACCATTTAAAGATTCGACTAATTTGAAGAATCTATTCTTTTATTTACCTCTCTGGCCAATTTCTTTACTTTTACCATCTCTTTTTCTCTCCTCTTATAATGATAATATACGGTATTATTTGTGAAAAGAGGATCCGGAAGACTTTCTCCCATTTTCGTGCCCGGTATGGGAGAAAATTCTGCGAGGGCAATTTTCGCGCCTATTTTTTCGACATAAAGGATTGATTTCTTTACAGAATCAAAACCGATAACCGGTGCCCCTACGAGAAGATAGGTATAAATATCCCTCTTCTCGTATCCCGCGTCTTTAAGGTTTTTTACAGCCATAATAAAGTCTTTATTCGAGGTTTTTGTGGAAAGTTTTTTTTGCAAGTTTTCGTCGGATGTTTCAAGAGAAATCCTGGGTTCTTTAAAACCGGTTTCATACATTGAACGAGCAACCTCTGTGGAAAGAAACCGTGAATGAAGTCCGTTCGGTGTAAAAAAAGACGCCGATATTCCTTTTGCTTTAATCTCTTCACACAAATGTATAAACCTTTTCTGTGTAATCAAAATCGCGTCGTCATAAAACGCGAATCTTCTTATCCCTTTTTTATAAAGAAAGAAGATTTCATCAACAATTTGTTCTACTTCTTTATCCTCCTTGGTTCTGTAAAAATAAGGAGAAGCGCAATAAGGGCAACTAAAAGGGCATCCTACGGACGTAGCAAGACAGGCGTAAATCAAATCGTGATAGTGAGAGTAATCAGGAGGAGGAAAATAACGGAAGTTTTCGGGTATTTTAACATTTACTTCTTCTATGTAATTTACTTTTTTAGAGTAAACTCTGTCAAAACCAAGGCTTTCTGCGTGTTCGGGAAGTAAAGAAGCGTAAATTCCACCGAGAAGCATAATAGGTTTTTCCGCGAGTGATTCTACAATTTCTTTAATTTCAAGCAATCCGGGGTACCAATAAGTCATAACACAGGTCGTCATAACAACTTCAGGGTTAAAGCCCCGAATTCTTTTTTCAATCACTTCTTTTGGAATTCCATATCTTTTAAATCTTCCCGGAATATCTTTCAATATTTCAGGTTTTGAGACTTTCTGTGACGGAATTTTACCCCTTCCAAAAGAATCGCTTTTAACTTTTTTAAAATAAGGGTCGAATCGATTTGGCACATCCAACAGACAAACCCGATGGTTCTCTTTTTCTAAAAGATTCGACAGATACAGCAAACCGAGAGGCTTCATCCAAAAATCATAAGCGGCAAAATCATATATAGGAGGGTTTATTAGTAAAACCCGCATAATTATTGTATTACAGAACGGTTTTTTGTTTTTTGATAAGTAAATATCTCATTTTATTTCCTTAGAAATTAAATATTAAAAAGCAGAATTATAAGAAGTCAACCGTTAGCTATTAGCCTTTCGCCTTTAGCTTTTTTTTAAAAGAACTGAAAGCCAACAGCCGAGACTGCACCAAAATTCAAATATTTTTGCGTAGGGCGAACCTTTAGGTTTGCAAAATAATCGATTACCAGTATCTTAGCACGGCTAAAGCCATGCCCTACGAGCGAAATTGATAATTTTGACCCAGTTTCAGCCAAAAGCGAAAAGCTTATTTGTTTTATCCTTAAAAATTATTCTTTCCAATCGTCCAATCTTCCGTTCTTAAAATGCAGATATTTAAAGGCTCCACCCTGTGAATCTACACCATACAACCACTTTTCAATTGAACCCCATGAACCATCTCTATGGTCCATTTGGTCGGGTCTACCCCAGCTGAATAGAGCCTGTTCGGTAGTCATGCCTATAAATACTTCGCCTTTTATTATCTTCTCGATTACCACATCGGGATAAAAGTAATATTCTTTTAAGTATCGGCGTTTCGCATCATCGGATAATTGAGAATATTCCGAAGCTCCATATCGCTCAGGCACACGCATACCACTATGCCTGACATTGCTCGACTCACAAAAAACCAGAAATATCAACATGACCGGAAAAATAATTTTATTATATAAACTCATAAAAACTCCTTATTTTGTTTGAAACTACAAGTTAAGAAAACATTTGTCAAGGGTATCCCAACCGAAAAAATCAATCTCCCCGCTTATATCTCCAAAAACATTAGATTTGTTAAAAAAACTCAACACAACACAATATCGATAGATTTCTTTTTTTCTCTGCGTTCCTGCGGTTAATAAAATTGTCAGGAAGAAACCAAACAAAAAAATCTTGTGTTAATCCGCCTGCCCTCTGGAATAGAGACTCATCATGCAGTAACTTCTATTCTATTGAGCCTGCCCTGCCTGTCCCGCAGAGAAGAATGACTGTATCGGGATAGGTAGGAACGAACGTTCAGGATGTAATCTGTGGTTATTTTCAACGCATCAACTTCAACATCAACGCTTTCTGGGCGTGCAAACGGTTCTCCGCCTGGTCAAAAACAACCGAATGAGAACCATCGATCACTTCCGATGTCACTTCCTCTCCTCTTATTGCCGGTAAACAGTGCATAAAGATATAATCTTTATCAGCATAGTAAACAAGGTCTTCATTAACCTGAAAAGAAGAAAAGGCTTTTCTTCTCACTTCCGCCTCATGTTTAAAACCCATAGAAGCCCAAACATCTGTATAAACAACGTCGACATCCTCAATAGCTTCCCCGGGATCGTTTGTAATGGTTATCGAACCTCCCCATTGGGAAGCTAATTTCTCGGCCACTTTTACAATATCTTCATCGGGCGCATACCCTTCAGGATGGGCAACTCTGAAATCAACTCCCATAAGTCCCGAAGCTAAAAGCATTGAATTGCAAACGTTGTTACCGTCGCCTATAAACGCCAATTTAATGTTTTCAAGTTTTCCCTTTTTCTCTTCTATGGTCTGAAAATCCGCCAATATCTGACAGGGGTGTTCCAGCTCTGAAAGACCGTTTATAACCGGAATGGTCGCATTTTCCGCGAGTTCTGTTACGGTTGAATGCTTAAATGTTCTTGCCATTATTCCAGAAGCCCATCTCGAAAGATTTTTTGCTATATCCGCGTTGCTTTCTCTTTTCCCAATATCGATATCTGAAGGTGCGAAATAAACTGCCATACCTCCGAGCTCGTAAATTCCTGTTTCGAATGTAAACCTGGTACGCAGAGAAGGTTTTTCAAAAAGCATTGCGAGAACTTTTCCCTTAAGGGGCGCTTTTTCCATTGCTTTCTTTTTTTCCTCTTTTAGTATCTTAGCGTCTCTTAATAACTCAAAAAAATCTATCCTGTCTATATCTTTCATTGAAACAAAATCTTTTTTCATTTTCCCTTCTGTTCTTTAAAATTTAATTCCATCTGGTACTTCAACAAACCTTCTTTAGAGAGGTAATCTAATATAATTACTCCATTAAGATGATCGATTTCATGCTGTATCATCCTGGCTGTGAGCCCCTCCGCCTTATACTCCACTTCTTTTCCGCCGGCGTCCAATCCCCTTACGACGATAATCTCCGCCCTCGGGATTTCAACTGTCGCTTCAGGAATCGAAAGGCATCCTTCCCCCATCACATCTTCTCCATCAGCTTTAACAATTATCGGATTTGCAAGAATTATATGCCCTTTTTCTTCTCCCGATATCCCGACAAAAATCTGGCTTGCCACCCCTATTTGATTTGCGGCAAGACCCAGTCCTCTTTCGTCTTTCATGGTTCTCAGCATTCTCTCCACAAGATGGTGAACACTGGTAAAATCTTTAATTTCTTTAGCTCTCTCATGCAAAATTGAATCAGGATATATTCTTATTTCACTCATTTTTTTATCTCCAGATTAAGTTCTTCTAAATCTTTATCACCCACCTGACCCGGTGAACCCTCCATAAGCCCGAGACCACTCAGGGTTTTCGGAAACGCAATCACATCTGTAATCGAATTCCCACTCGCAAGAAGCATACAAATTCTGTCAAAACCTAATCCAACTCCTCCATGCGGAGGAGCTCCAAGAGAAAGAGCTTTAAGTAAAAAACCAAATTTATTCATCGCTTCTCCTCTATTTATACCAATAACTTCCATCAATTTCAATTGAATTTCCGGATTGTGACATCTTATGCTACCCGAACCTAACTCCACTCCGTTAAGAACCAGGTCGTACTGTTTGCCTATTATTTCAGCCGGAGATTTCTCAAAACCATCCTTAAAAACTAACGGCTCGGTAAATATATGATGACCGGGAATCCAACAACTCCTCTCCTCATCCCATTCAAAAAGAGGGAAATCCGTAACCCAGAGAAATTTCCAGCCGTCTTCTATCAGTTTTAACTTCTTGCCAAGAATAACCCGCAAACTCCCGAGAGGCGGGAAAACTTCCCTATCTTTACCACCAGCAATCAGGAAAAGAGTTTCTCCCGCTTTTAAATCAAAAACGCTAAGATCGCTGAAATATTTTACGAATGAACCCCTGTAATCGTTTCCATCATTAATCAAATATAAAAGACCTTTGGCCCCCATCTCTTTTACATTATCTTCAAATTCCCTTATTTCGCTTCGACTGAAAGAGTAATTAACTTTAATTCCCCTGATCAAATTAGCTGAGTTTAAAATTCCGAAATTACCGCTTTTAGCCGCCGAGCTATAATCTTTTATAAAAAGGGGATTACGGAGGTCCGGTCTGTCCGTTCCGTATTTTTCCATAACTTCCCTGTAAGTCACTTTAGTAAAAGGGGTAGATATTTTTTCCCCGAGCACCTCCTCCAAAAAAGATACCATCAAATCCTCAACAATGGCAAAAATATCTTCTTGCTCGGCAAATGATATTTCAAGATCTATCTGTGTAAATTCGAGTTGTCTGTCTCCTCTCATATCCTCATCTCTGAAAGATTTCGAAAACTGATAATATCTATCGAATCCGCCAACCATAATAATCTGCTTATATAACTGCGGTGACTGTGCAAGAGAATAAAATTTTCCTTTCTGCATACGCGAAGGTACCAGAAAATCTCGGGCACCCTCAGGAGTCGGAGTGGCGAGAATGGGAGTTTCCACTTCCAAAAAACCTTTTTCGTTCAAAACTTTTCTTGCGGTCTGCATCAACTTATGCCGAATCACAAATCTTTTTAGCGCTTTACTTCTTCTAAGGTCAAGATAACGGTACTTAAATCTCAATTCTTTTTCCGCCTGAATATCTTCCTGTACGACAAAGGGAGGAACTTCCGAAGTATTCAGAACTTCCAACTTTGAAGCTTTGACCTCTATTTCTCCCGTAGCCATATCTTTATTTACCATATCTTCAGGCCTCTTCTTCACCTTTCCCTTAACAGAAATTACCCATTCCAGGCCCAATTTTTTTACTTCTTTAATATCAAAATTCTCCACGGAAAAAACAACCTGCGTAATACCATATCTATCCCATAAATCGATAAAAATTATTTCTCCGTGGTCGCGAATATTCCTGACCCAACCTGCCAGAGTAACGATTCTTCCGTCATCTTTTGCTCTTAGGCTGCCACAGTTAGCATCTCTCAACATTTTAATTCCTCAACAATCTTATCTATTTGCATTGAAACTTCTTTTTGTTCTCCTTTATTCATATCTTTCAACTGGACTATCCCCTTCCTTCTCTCATTTTCTCCTATTATTATCACCCACCTGGCGTTTTGACGGTCGGCTTCCCTGAACTGGGCTTTGATACTTCTTCTCATCGGATCCTTATCACACGAAAAACCTTTTTCTCGCAAAGAATTTATCAATTTGCTCCCCACAAAATCCGACTCCGAATCCAAGCTAACAAGATAAACATCTACACTCAATTTTTCTTCTTTTTCCGGCAATAGAAGCATCAATCTATCTATACCGACCGCATAACCGGAAGCGGGAGTACTTTCTCCACCCATAAAACCAATCAATTCATCGTATCTGCCACCCCCACCCAGCTCGTTCTGTGAACCCAGATTAGAATTAACAAATTCAAAAACTGTCTTCGTATAATAATCGAGCCCCCTGACAAGATGTTTATCAATATTAAATTTTATATTCAAAAAATCAAGCCGGTTTTTAAAATTCTCGAAGTGTTTTTTGCATTCATCGCAAAGAAAATCAGAGGGAAGTGGCGCATCTTTTATTTTCTTCTTGTCTTTTTTACAATCTAATATTCTCATAGGATTTTCTTTGTACCTTCTGTTGCAGTCCTCACAAAGTTCCGGCAATCTTCCCTTCAAGAAGCCTTTGAACTCTTTTACGAAATCTTTTCTGCATTTAGGACATCCGATTGAGTTTATATTGAGTTTTATACCTTTAATATCTAACTCGTCAAAAATATCCAACGCCGATTTAACCAGTTCTCCGTCGGTTTCGGCGGAAGATGAACCAATTATCTCCGCTCCGAATTGTCTGAACTCCCGATACCTTCCTTTTTGAGGTCTTTCCTGCCTGAACATTCTTTCAATATAATAAAATTTTTGTATAGCCCCTTTATTAAACAGTCCATGTTGAAGGAACATCCTTACAACCGAAGGTGTCCCTTCAGGTTTAAGAGTAAGGCTTCTGTTACCCATATCTTTGAATGTAAACATCTCTTTTCGAACGATATCAGTACTTTCTCCTGTCGATTTTCTGAAAAGGTCTGTAGACTCGAAAGTCGGAAACCTGATTTCCTGGAAGTTATACTGTTTCATTTTCTTTCTGATAATATTTTCAACTCTCTGCCATTTTACCGCTTCTTCGGGTAAAATATCTCTGGTTCCCTTGACATTTTTAAATTTAGATTTTAAAGCCATATCTAAAAAATCTTCCCCTTCAACTTAAAACCCAGTAAGCGATCCCCAAACCTGATAAATTAAAGACGAAATCATAAGGACTAACAAATCTACCGGGAATATAACGCTGTGACAATTCACTTAAAATCGCGAACAAAACAATAAGGTACAAAAAACTTCGCTTCCTGTCAGCAAACCCAAAAAAGTAAAAAAGCACCAGAACGGAAAAAAGAAAAAAATGGATAAGTTTATCCATTCCAAAAACTTCAACCTCAGGCATTACGGTCAAAGGGAAAGAAGTAACCCCGATTATACCTGTCAACCATAAAAAAAAGGGCAAACGTTTCACTCTTCAAAACTCTCTTCTTCTCTTTTTATCAGTTTTTCCGCTTCTTCTTTAGAAGTTATATTAACAAGACTTTCTCTAAAGGTAACAAAATTCATTAATCTATAAAACCGTGAAAGATATCTTAAATGAAGATTCTTATTCTCGAAAGACGAAAGAAAACAAAAAATAGAAATGGGAATACCATCGAAAGAATCATATTTTACCGGCGCGTTAGCTATCAGTATAGATAACTCGGCTTTCTCTCCTTCTCTTTGTTTTTGATATAAAACGACTCCTTTACCTATACCAAAGGAGTATTTTTTTTCCCTCTCTATAAAACAATCAAATTCTGAAGTTCTATCGTTCCAGACCAGAATTCGATTAAGAGCCTCTTCGCTGTTCTCAACATTTTCTTTCTTAAAATGAATAAGGCTTTCCCGGATCATCTATAAAATATACCTGCTTAAATTTTCATCACCAACTATTTCTTCGAGTTTCTTTTTCACATCTTCTTCTTCTATGTAAATCTTCTTATCCGGGAGATCCGGCATTTCGAAGAGATAATCCTCCAACAGTGTGTTCATCACAGTTTGAAGTCTCCTTGCCCCGATATTTTCGCTGATTTCGTTAACCCGTTTGGAATAATCAGAGATTAAAGTCAGAGCATCTTCACTAAAATCAAGCTCGAATCTTTCCGCCCGGAATAAAGCCTTGTATTGTCTTACAAGAGAATTGTCAGGTTCTACAAGAATTCTTCGAAAATCTTCTCTTGTCAGATCTTTAAATTCTACCCTAATAGGGAATCTACCCTGTAATTCGGGTATTAAATCAGACGGAGAAACAGAGGTAAAAGCACCCGCGGAAATAAAAAGTACATGATCCGTATTAACCGGCCCGTACTTTGTGTTTACAGTCGTTCCTTCTACGAGGGGCAAAAGGTCTCTCTGAACACCCTGTCTTGAAACATCGGGACCTGACTTCGAATCACCGCCTATAATTTTATCGATTTCATCGATGAATATGACGCCTGAGTTTTCGGTTTTTTTCTTACTCTCTTCTATAACCTCATCTCTATCTATCAATTTTTCGGATTCTTCCTTCACAAAAATTTCTCTTGCCTCGGCAATGGTGACAAACTTCTTCTTGGTTGATTTAGGCATTAAATTAGAAAAAGCGTCCTGAACTCCCAGACTTAATTGCTCGGGACCCATTGCACCCAATATTTCAATAAAAGGTCTTTCCTGCTTTTTAAGGTCCAGTTCTACTTTTCTTTTTTCCAATTTTCCGCTTCTTAATTTACTTCTCATCTTTTCCCTGCTTTCGTCCATCGTTTCCCCCACTTCACCAGTTGGAACAAGCAAATCGAGAATTTTTTCTTCCGCAAGCTTCAATGCTTTTTCTCTAACCTCTTCTATTTTTTTAGACTGTACCATTTTAACGGCAACGTCCATCAGACTCCTCACCATGGACTCCACATCCCTTCCCACATATCCAACCTCTGTAAACTTTGTGGCTTCAGTTTTTACGAAAGGGGCGCTCATAATAAGAGAAAGTCTTCTCGCGACCTCTGTTTTCCCCACTCCGGTAGGGCCAATCATTATTATATTATTCGGATAAATTTCCTCCTCCATATCTCCGTTAACCTGCTGTCTTCTCCATCTGTTTCTTATGGCTATGGCTACGGCTTTCTTGGCTTCATTCTGCCCTATTATATAACGGGATAATTCCCGGACTATCTCTTTCGGCTTAAATTCCAGATCATTCGCCACTTTTTATCACCTCGATTGAAATATAATCATTGGTATAAACACAAATGTCGGAAGCAAGTTTTATTGAAGTTTTCACGATTTCAGGAGCATCCAGAGAAGAATGGAGAAGTAACGCTCTCGCAGCACTTATCGCGTAACCGCCTCCGGAACCTATGCCAATCAAACCGTCGTCAGGACGAATTACCTCACCGCTCCCGGAAAGAATAAAGGATTCATCCAGACTCATAACCCCTAAAAGAGCTTCCAATCTCCTCAAGTACTTATCTTTTCTCCACTGTTTCGCGAATTCGATCACCGCTTTTGAAATATTCTTCGGATACTTATTTATTTTTTCTTCGAACATAGTAAATAATGTTAGAGCATCCGCGACAGAACCGGCGAATCCCGCAAGAACTTCTCCCTCCCTCAAAAGCTGTATCTTTTTCGCGTTGGCTTTCATTATCGTATCGCCGACTGTTACCTGGCCGTCACTGCCCATGGCGACAATTCCGTCTTTTCTAACTCCAAGGATTGTTGTACCCTGTATACTATTCAATGTTCCTCCTGAGAAAACTTTTAATTTATTATTTCGTAGTTAGGCGGTTCTTTTATTATCTTAATATCATGAGGATGACTCTCTGTAAACCCGGCATTGGTAACCTGAATTAATCTGGCTTTTTCTCTGAGCTCTTTGAGATTACGTGCTCCTACATAACCCATACCGGATCTCAATCCGCCTTCGAGCTGAAAAAGAACTTCGCTAACAGGACCTTTATAAGGAACTCTCGACACTACACCTTCGGGCACTAATTTACCGGTCTGGAAATAACGATCCCGACTGCCCGCTTCCATAGCGTCGACCGAGCCCATTCCCCTATAAACTTTAAATCTTCTACCTTCTAAAAGAATTGAATCTCCAGGAGCTTCATCTGTTCCTGCCAGAAGGTTTCCAATCATTACGCAATCAGCACCTCCTGCCAGAGCTTTTGTTATATCTCCGGAAAAAGTAATTCCACCGTCTGCTATTACAGGAATCTTCCTTTTAACGGCATCCGCGACATTTTGGATTGCTGTCAATTGGGGAACACCTATTCCGCTTATAACTCGGGTCGTGCAAATAGAACCGGGACCCACACCCACTTTAACCGCATCTACATTCAATTTAAGTAAGTCTTTCGCAGCTTCACCGGTCACTATATTCCCTACGACTAAATCCCTATCGCAAATTTTTCTCAGTTTCCTGGCAACATCGAATACCTTTTTTGTGTGACCGTGCGCGGTATCTATAACCAGACAATCCACAGCCGCATTCAAAAGTTCTTCCGCTCTTTCCTTTGTATCATTGCTTATTCCCACAGCCGCTCCGCAGTACAATCTTCCTTCTTTATCTATATTGGCTCTGGGAAACTCTTTCCTCTTTAAAATATCTCTAAGAGTAATAAGCCCTACGAGCCTATCATTTTTATCCACAAGAGGTAACTTTTCAAACTTATGTTTCCTGAAAAGTTTTTTTACCTCTTCTATAGATATCCCCTTCCTACCTGTAATCAATTTTCCCCTGGCAGTCATAACTTTGTTAACTTTTTTGCTTTTATTATCTTCAAATATCAAATCGCTTTTTGTTATTATTCCTTTCAGCCGTTTATTACTATCGACAACGGGAACCCCGGAAATATTGTGACTTTTCATTAAACTTTCCACTTCTTTTATAGTCGCGGATGGAGCAACCGTTATGGGGTCCGGAATAAGAACACTTTCGAATCTTTTTACTTTCCTTACCTGCGCAGCCTGTTCTTCTATGGAAAGATTCTTATGTATAATTCCCAGTCCACCCTGCAAAGCAACAGCTATAGCCATTTCCTCTTCGGTTACCGTATCCATCGCAGACGAGACTATCGGCAGAGGCAGACCGATCCGGCGGCTAAACTTGCTTCTGATATCCGTCTCACTCGGAATCACCTCAGAGTAACCTGGCGCAAGCAGCACATCTCCGAAAGTTAACCCTAAATCAAAAGATTTCTTTTTTCCCAAGAATTTTCTCCTTCAGGTATCTCCCCTTTAAAAACTATATTTGCTTTACCGGTAAGCCAGAGGCGGTTCTCGCTTTCCCGTAAAGTCTCAAAATCTCCTCCAATCGTTTTAACCCTGAGTTTATCCTTACCGGTTTTTTCCATTATATAAAATGACACACTCGCTATACCGGAAGAGCACGAAAGCGTCTCACCCTCCACTCCTCTTTCAAAAACTCTCATAAAAACGGAATCTTCTTTCTCATTGAACCAATCCACATTATTTCTGCCTGTAATAGCATTTGAAAGACTCGTACCTTCTCTATTAACATCTACATCTTCCACATTTTCTGTGGAAATAACATAGTGAGGAACGCCGCATCTAACAATCGCTCCCTTTTCTTTCTTCTCTAAAATATCAATTTCAGGCATTAAAGCCGACACCGTATCATTATCATTATAAATAAGGCGGACCATTCCCGCTTCAGTCTCCACTTTGTCTTCCTTTTTGACCTTACCCTGGAGATAAAGTAATCTAAAAAAAACTCTCACAGCGTTTCCGCAAAAAGGCACATTACTTCCGTCGGGATTGTAAAAAATCATTTTTTTGCCGTCCATAACCACAAGACCATCTCCACCCACACCGTAGTTTCTATTCAACAAACGAGAACAGAGGGATGAATAGTCATAACCTGTAACATAGGGAGTGAGCACAAAATCGTTACCCCCTCCTTCACCTTTAATAAACTGAATCATTATTTATTCTCCACTAAAGCAAGATCTTCCAGCACAACTTTCATAATTTCAGGATCTATTTTTTTCTTTTTTTCAAGAAAACTTTCCAGAATGGCATTTTCACATATTATATTTATCATTCGAGGTTTGCCCCCGGAGTATCTATGTATTAAATCGAGTGACTCGTTTGTAAAGGGCAAAGATTCTCCGCCAGCGACCTTTATTCTGTGGCTGATATAAGCTTTAACCGACTCAAATTCAAGCGGTTTGAGAGTGGTTCTTATAGCGGTCCTCTGATACAGAGCCTCGTCCTGTTTGAGGTTTTCTTCCATTTCCGGCAAACCGAAAATTACAAAATTTAACAGATGCTGCGATTCGGTTTCAATATTGAGTAGCCCGCGAATTTCCTCCATGGCGTCTTTCCCTCTTAGCATATTACCTTCATCGATTAAAACGGCAACCTTTTTATCCTGATCGTGATATTCCTGAAGTTTTTTATAAAGACCGGCTATCATCTCCATTCTATCTCCGCCTTTATCTTCCACTCCCAGCTGTAAACAGATTTTCCTGAGAAACCATCCTCCCGAAATATCGGGATGCACAATAATAATGAGGGATACTTCGTAAGATTTATCCGAAGTCAACATATTCAGCATTCTCCTTGCCAGCGTGGTTTTACCCATACCGATATCGGCTACGAGCAATGATAAACCGAGTCTATTCTCGACGCCGTGGAGAATTTTACTCATAGCCTTGGAATGTTGAGGGCTATCGTAATAAAACCTCTCATCGGGAGAAGTAGAAAAAGGCTTCTCTTTAAAACCGAAAAAACTCTCGTAATCCATTTATAGTAATTTATATATCTAAATTATCTTTTGTCAAGGATTAAGATAAATCCGTCGACATCACATACCAATTCTCCCCCGGCGAATATTATTGTTGTCTCCTGCCATTTATATATTCTTGTTTAAAACTCAAAAAAATAAACAAAATAAAAAAAACACCTTGACAAAATGTCCCAAAATCATTACAATATCTAAGCAATGAAGAAATGGACATTACTCTTTATCACTAATAAAGGGAAAATGAGGGGTATATCTTTAAATGAACGGGTTGTCTTCTATACCATCGTATTACTAAGCGCATTTCTCGGGGCTTTTACATATATAACTATTGAAGGAACTAAAAGAAAAGCTCTCTTAGACGAATACAATAGGATGGAAATCAAGAAACAGCAATATCTGCAAAAAATTATAAACATTAAAGAAACCGCCGTAGTTCTTCAAGAAAGTTTAAATAGTATAGGTAAAAACAATGAAGTTCTTGCGTTAACCAGCAAATTACAACCCGTTAATATCTCGACCAAGAAAATGGGTGTAGGTGGTTTTCCTCAAAGCGAAGAATTCTATTCATTGGATTTAGATTCCAGTGTCAAAGGATTAGAAAAACAGATTGATAAAATTTATAATCTGGTAGAACTCGAAAAACAATCTTTTAACAAAGCGGGAAAAAAATTGGAAGAATTGCGGGATAAGCTTTCACACATTCCCTCGATAAGGCCCACTCAGGGCTACATAACAAGCGGTTTTGGTTGGCGCAGGCATCCTATCACTGGAAAACGTGAATTTCATTATGGTTACGATATAGCAAATAGACCATACACACCTATCGTGGCTACCGCGGACGGTACGGTATCTTCTGTCAGGAGATACAGAGGATACGGATTAATAGTAGAAATCGATCACGGATACGGCTTTTCAACAAGATACGCGCACCTTGCCCGCGCCTATGTACAAAAAGGGCAAAAGGTTAAGAGAGGGCAAAAAATCGCGGCGATGGGTTCTTCAGGATTCGTAACCGGAACACATTTACATTACGAAGTCAGAGTTCTGGGACGCGCCGTAAACCCGATGAATTATTTCGATACTTATTCATACACTTATTAGTATTTTCAGGTGATAAAAACTTACTCTTTAACGGTAAAAAGAGACGAAAAGACCGTTATTCAAAACTTTGATTTTACATGGAATAAGGGTGAAAAAATTGTAATGGTTGGACCAACAGGAGCGGGTAAAAGTACTTTAGCCCTGGCGTTATCGGGTATAATACCTTCCGCGCCCGGAAATATAATTATAGACTCCAAAGACATAGTAGATTTTGATTTGAAAACCCTGAGAAAAAAGATAGGAATTGTTTTTCAAGACCCGGAAACACAATTTGTTACCACTGATGTCCGCCGAGAAATAGGCTTTGGGTTGAGTAATATTAAAAACGACGTCGAGGAAATAAAAGAGAGAGTCGATGCGGTTATAGAAGAATTCAACTTAGAACACATACTGGATAGGGATCCTTGTTCCCTCTCGGCGGGAGAAAAACAAATGGTCTCCGTGGCCAGCGTTTATGCTATGCAGCCGGAATATCTTATATTAGATGAAGTAACCTCTTTTCTGGACAGAAAATCGAGAGAAAAAATATATGAAATCTGGGAAAATACAGCTTCTTCCCTTTTAATTATTACGCAAAACTTCCGGGAAATAAGTATCGGAAAAAAAATAATCCTTTTAGAAGATGGAAAAATAAATTTCGAAGCAAAAACGGAAGATCTTGAAGGGAGTTCTCACTTCTCATACGATTCCGCTTTTTTTAATTTGTTGAGAAAAAATAAGGAAAAAATTCCCGAATACGAGCGTATTATGGAGCTGTTAAAATGATTATTTTAAAAAATATTTATTTCAACTACGAAGACAGGGAAGTTATTAAGAATTTTTCTGCCTCTTTCGCTTCTAATGAAACACATCTGATTATTGGCCCAAATGGAGCCGGAAAAACCACTCTTGCATTTATAATAAAAGGGCTTATTAAACCAACCCAAGGAAGAGTTCTTGCTACCGGAAGTAAAATCGGTGAATGGAGAAAAAAGATGGGCTTGCTCTTTCAATTTCCCGAGAATCTTTTTTTTAACGATACCGTTTATGATGAAATAGCTTATGGCGCTAAAAGATTCGAAATTGAAGATATAGACAGAAAAATAAATAATATCGCCGATTTTTTAGGTTTAGATAGAAAAATTCTCAATCTTTCTCCATTTGAGCTTTCTTACGGTGAAAAAAGAATGGTATCTTTCGCTTCAATACTCATCTGGGAACCTTCCTATTTAATACTCGATGAACCTTTTTCCGGTCTTGACTGGCAATTCAAGAACAGACTATCGGAGGTTATAGAAAGTTTAAAAGGAAGGTTTGGAGTTGTAATAGTCTCTCAAGAACTTGATAACGTGATTTCTTTCGCGGAAAGAGTCAGTTTAATCGAAAATGGCGAACTAACTTTTTCTTCTCCAACCGAAGAAACAGACTGGGAGAGAGTATATGAAGCAGGCTGTGATATTCCTTCTGGCGTTAGACTGGCGAAAAAATTGAAGGAAAAAGGAATAAGGCTTAACTCAGATGTGCGCCCTTACACGATTCAAGGACTCGTCGATTTATTAAAAAAATAAATAAAAACCAATCCCTAATCAATTTGTCATTTAGTCTCCAAACCACACACTTCTGTCCCGCACTAAAATGTGTAGTTTAACAATTGCTTTAAGAAAAATTCGCCTGCCGAAAAAATAATCTTGTGTTAATCTGTTTAATCTGTGGTTAAATTTTTTGGGTTGGGATGGGTTTTAAACAACAAAAAAACCCTGCGCTCTTTGTGCGCTCTGTGGTTCGATTTTTAAAAAAATTGTCTGTTTTGTGGTTTAAAATATTTATATCGCAACTTCGATAGCATCGAGCAAAAGGTTTAAATTATATGGTTTTTCAATATAATATTCGACACCGGCTTCCATCATTTTTTGCCTGTAACTTTCATCTTTTATCGCGGTAAGAACAATAACCGGTAGGTTTTGAGTATAAGCCAGGTTCTTAAGGTTTTCAAAAAGAGTGAACCCTCCCCCTCCCGGAAGCAATAAATCGAGAATAATCAAATCCGGTTTCTTCTCACGAACAAGTCGCATACCCTGGTCCACATCTTGCGCGATAAAAGTCTTATAATCGGCTCTCTGCAAATCGTGCACCAACATTCTCGTAAAATCGATATCATCGTCGACGATCAATATTGTCCTCATGCTTTCAGTTTTCTCTTCATCTTTTCCCTTCGCTGTATGCTCTTTTATACTTCTCAATAATTCCTGAGCGTTGTACGGCTTTTCCAAATATTCAACCGCGCCTAACCGCAGAACCTTCTTTTTCGTCTCGGTATCCTGCACACCTGTCAGCACCACAACAGGTATAGATTGAGTTTCGGGTATCTGATTTAATCTTTCTAAAACTACCAATCCCCCTCCACCCGGTATCATCAAATCCAGAACAATCAAATCCGGAATTTCTTTTCTGGCGAATTGCACCCCCTGAATAGCGTCTCCGACATTTAAAACATTGTAGTCTGCTGAACGCAAGTGCCTGATTATTAGAGCCGAAAGGTCGTAATCATCTTCAATTATCAAAATTTCTTTTTTCTTCATTCTTCTCGAAAAACCAATTCACCAGCTACTCGAAATGTTCCCTATTATCCGCCACTCGTCGTAATCCTCCTCTTCAGTTTCGCCGTCATAGAAGTTTCTCTCTATATCGAAACTCAAATTCGCAAAACGCCCCATGTATAAAGAAGAGTTGAAATATATACCTTTTTTAGAAGTTTCATCCGTTCCTGAAGAATTGTTAAAACCGACTCCGTTTGTCCATATCTCAAAAAAAGTATAATATGTACCCAGATCCAAAGACAGAATTTCATCGTTTATATCAGGATAACTGGTTTCGGAGTAATCAAAAGCGACAGATAAAGTTAACGGAAAAATAAAGTTAATTTCATCGCTGATAGAAACGGCTCTGCCGGAATAATTGTTAAGATCATCCAGATCTTCATAATTCTGATATGAAAAGAAAAGGTTTACATAGTTGCTTACGTTGGATAAAGAGAATACGTAGCCTACATTAGCCGAGAACATATCACTGCTTCGATCGAGTCCCAGGGAATCGTTTCTTTCGGTATAAGGACTATAACTGAGCTGCAAATACGGCATATTTACAAAATTAAATCCAACGCCAAATTCGTAAGCATCGAAAGCCGTGGCCGATCCTTTCATTCCCAGAAGATTATCCGTTTCTTTCTCCATAGAACCATATAAAAACATACTGTGGCTTAAAAGATCTTGCCTTATGCCCGCTTCGTAGAAAAAAGCATCGTTTCTCAAATAAGGATTGCCGAACGACTCGAAACCGGGCCCCACCATACCGACCGAACCTGTGATTTCCGTGTCGTAAATATTCAAGCCGGATTCAACCTGAAACGCGAAATCAAACGAACTGCTCAATCTTGGATGGAAAGTTTCGGTAAGAAATGAAGGAACTCCTTCAAGAGCCAGTTCGGGCATTCTTATATCTCTCGTTACTTCCGTACCCGCGATTTCGGACTCTAAATAAAATTTATTATTAAAAAGATCTAACCTGAAATCGACACCCACGACATAATTTTCCATAGGTTTTACCATTTCCAGACTATCCGTATCACTGTAAGCGGGTATAAAAAAAGGATCAGCCGAAGTTGAATCATCTCCTGAATGCATATAGATAAAATGTAAATGTGAAGATTCTTTCCTGCCGAAACCTATGTTAAAAGCAGTCAAACTTCTTTCATAAGCATACTCGGTATAAGTTGTATCTGACCAATCAACGCTCCTCTGCAATTTACCCATAGTACCTTCAAGATGCAGAAATCCCGGATTCAGTTCGACTACTCCACCGGAAACCGGCACTCCGGAAAGAGTATAAGTGGTAAAAGTTGGATAACAGGTTCCAAACTCAATATTGGAAATAGCGAAAACAAAGCTTGGAACATTAACTCTGTCCCTCAACATTTTTTCCGGCTGAATGCTCATCCGGTATTTATTAAGCGCCTGACGAAACTCCGATTCCAGCGAATTTAAATAGAAATTGAAATTGATGGGCATTTCAGCGACAGATATAGTCGGACTCAAAGTAAACCGGACCTGAGAAGCGGGATCTATTAAAGTATCTCCTTCTATCTTATTATACTCCCCGTAAAGGCCGGCGGAACCGGAAAATTCAACCAAACCGGCATAGGTAACAAAAGAAATTAAAAGAACAAGAAGCATTATCCTTTTCATTTTCCAGCCGTTCTCCGTTTTATTTCTTCTTATCAAGAGGATCCGGAGGCATCTGCAATTTGTTTACTTTTATAGTCGCGTCATTTAGCTTATTCCAGTTACTCGGGGCAATCATCCGCCACTCTTTTCCGGAAACGTTTAACGTTCTTACCGGCATCTTTGTTGTTTTACCGCCTGCGACCTGTGTGATCTGAAGATTACAGCTAACAGGACCTTTCTCTCCCATAAGGAGAAGAGCGTCACGACCTTCCGACAATCGCAGTCTTACGGGTGATGAACTCGGCACTTGAAGATTTGTCACTTTAAACAATCTTGCCACTTCGGAACCGGGAACTTTTTGATGCAGTTCCAATTCAAATTTTGCCGCGCCTCTTCTGCTGCTAAGCTTTAATTCCTGATTGTGGGTCGAGAGTCTCTTTATCTCGAAGTTATCCCTGCCGCTCGAACCGCCGGGCGCGGAAAGTCTTATCACGTTATCTCTGCCCGCCATTTCAAACTGATATTTTTTTCCAGTCGAGGCAATCTCAAAGTTAAGATTTTTCCCGGGATAACCGCGAGTAAAGTAAATCTCGGGAGGATTCCTTCTCTTTCTTACTGCCCTTCCCGCTGAACTTCTGGCTGGAGCAAAAGTCATCGGCATCCTGATTATATTTTTTAATTTAACCGACGAATTATCTTCTATATCGGATAACCTTTTGTGAGAACTCGCGTTTGTCTTATAAAATTTATGACCTTCATCATCGCTAATCTGAGAAATACTGGCACCGGTAAGAAAAATATCGTTCAACGCATCCTGGGCACATCCAAGTTGAAGGGGGTTACGCGAAACTGGTTTTACTATCGACATGGGTGTCGCAAATATAAAACCGTCTGGCGAACCCCAGGTTTCTGTAGCATCAAATTCATAAGACCAGTTACCGCTACCTCTATCAATCTCGATATAATTTTCATGGTTATTGTAAAAAAGAGAATCGTGCGGATACCATTTATTCGGATCATATATGTAAATATAGCGTTTTGTCGATGTTTCCTCCAATCTATACGGTATCAAAGTATGACCGACAAAACTTAAATCTTGAACGATAGTTACAAGAGGCAGATCGCCCATTGAAAGATAATACTCGATTTGAGTATAGGCATAATTGGGATCAGTAACATGTGGATTTGTAGTTATATCCGCATTATCGATCATCCACATAATCCCCGCATGACTCCATTCATGACACTGCATAATGGTTATAACCGTGTCTAACTTCGGCGAAGCAGGACCACTGAAATCGCCCGAATATGTGTAGACGGGCTTACAGAACCCCATGTGTCCCTCTTCTTTGTATATTATGTTGGCAAGCAAACTCATACCAAAACAATTGCCCGCCGCAACCGCGAATGCCGCATTGTAAGCCTTGTAAAAATAATAATCCAAAGAAGGAATTTGAGCTTTAGCATCGTTAGAATCCGAACAGATTCCTATAAAACTCCTGGTGAAAACTTCCCATGGTAGTACAGTATCACCTGCAGCATTGGTAAAATAAGCGGCGTTTTCGAATCTCCAGCAATGTTCTTCAACAAAATCATCTCCTCCGTAAGATGGAATCACCAGAAAAAAAACAATCAATAAAGTTAAAATTAATGTTATTTTTCTCATTTCATCCCCCTTTAAGGCGTTGCCTTACCGTTTTTGGCAGTTGAAACGAGTGAACGGTTACCATTTCTGTCAAAGTACTGAACCTTATAGTAGTAATCTTTATTGCCAATGACCTTATTATCGAGGAATTTACTGCCTCTTAACAGTGGACTAATCTGCCGGTAACCAGTCGTTGGATCGGAACTTCTGAATACTACAAAACCGGCATATTCTTTGTCATATTCAGGCTTCCATTCGATTAACAAAGCGCACTTCCCGGAAGGCTGTTTAACTTTCAAATCTGTAGGTGTAGGAGGAGGCCCGAGATTGTATGTATATGTTTCTATTGGGACTGAAGGTTTTCCGATGTTACCGCCGTAATCCGCCGCTCTTACTCTGTACCAGTATACTTTCTTTTCTTCGACAGTGGTATCGATAAATGAGAACACAGAATCAGCCGCCCATATATTGGTCGCCGGTATATCATCGCAGTTTATAGCTGTCGGGAATATAAGAGTATCGCTTACTCTTTTATATTCGCCGTCTTCCTTTCCCGCTCTCTCCACTATGAAACCAAACAAATCCTGAACGGGCGAAGATACCCACTCGACCTTTATAGCCCGGTCTCTTGCCCTCAACCCTGCGAGAACAGGAGGAGGTGGCGGTGTTTCCTCCCTCAATTTCTGACAAACCGATTTTGAAGTATCACTTAAATTCTGACTTTTATCGTAAGCTTTTATCGTATATCTGTAACAGATGGGTGAACCGGGCGGCACAGTAAAATCTTTGTAATTAAGACTATCGGGATAATCCATATTCCCTATCAGATGCATCGGATAAACCCGCTTTTCCCATTTTATGCACATTGGTTCCAGATATAATTTAGGATCGATTTGTTCGTACTCAACGCAAACAGAATCCCATCCGCAAACCCCTCTGTAAATATTGTAACCCGCAAGATCTGACGGAACAGGATTTGGTTTTTCCCACTCCAGTGCGATGTGATCGGCATGACTTTCCGCTTTTAAATCACGAGGCGGATCCGGTGGTGTGGTATCGGGCAAATTATTTCCCGCCGAAGGAGAAAGACCGCTGATATTGCCGGTTTTATCTATACACCTGACTCTGTACCAGTAAGTTTGTTCGCCGTAGGCGGAGAAAAGTAACGGATCTGTATCTTTAAAGAACGGAAAAGCTCCGAATGTATCGGGCAACATGGATTTAACCACAGTGCTGTCGGCAAGCGAATCCGCCGAGTTAAAACGATAAACTTTATAACCCTGTACGCCCGATAACTCAACATGTCCTAATTTATCGTGGGTGACTTGATGCCATCTGGCTTGAAGCCCATCCGGGTAAGCCTCCACGGTAATTCCGTATGGCACAGCAGGTGATGTTTCATCTACAGGAGTAGCAGAAACATTAGAGCTAAACATACCCGGTCTGCCAAGAGCGTCGTAAGCCCTCACTTTATACTGATAAGTCGTTCCGTTGTAAGGTCCATAAACTGAGTCTGGCGCTACCACTTCATGCAAAGTTGGATAGCCTGTTCCGTCCCAGCGCATAAAATCGATAAAACAGTTCTTCTCCGGAATTTTATTCTCTTTAAAATCGAGAGTACATTTTTCCACAATATCGGCTCCGTTTATTTTAACAGGTGAAGCCGAAGCTGAACTCCTGTAGACGTCATAACCGGAAGCGGTTCCAATCTCATTCCATCTTACCATAACCTTGTTGTCACCGGCAATCGTATTGACACCGGAAGGAGCCGGCAAAGGAAGAACAGTTCCGGCCACAACCACCGCCGTATCTATAGGCTTTATATCTCTGATTGATTCTTCAACCGACTTTTTGCCAGGAACAAACCCTCGTTTAACATCGGCGGGTGCTATCATGTACATATACTTTTTACCCACAACAACATTACTATCCACATAAGCCTGTCCCATGACGACTCCCACTTTCCAGAATCTACTCGAAAGAGCCAACAAATCTTCATAAGTTTTACTCGTATCGGAAACAGAAGATATCTCACACGCGCCTAAATCTAAAAGGCTCGGTACCGCTGTTCCGACAAACTGTCCGGGCCCGACCACAGTGGGAGCCATAACAGAAACACCCCCAACTTCTGGACCTGTGGTTTTAACTTTCTTTTTTGGAGGTCCGCGAAGTATATTAACTATCGCCTGCCATTCTGCAGAACCCTCGGGTATAACTGCCTTGATATTATCACAATCACTCATAAGCTTTATAGGTTTTGAATTTATAGGTACGGCGGAGATTCTGCCGGAAGGAATTTCCCTTCTGTAGAGATTATAAGCTCTAACTCCTTCTTTATGCTGCCATTTTAACAATATAAAGGTCTTCCCCGCTACAACATCACCGCTTATAGCATAAAGAAAACCGGTTTCTGCAGGAGCGAAGAGGCTTTCAAGCAAGGAAGGATCCACACCTTTTAGGATATTGCTTTGCAAATCGCTTAACTTTGATTCGTATTCTTTTTCAGCACCTATCTTTCCGGCAACCGCCTTTAACTGAGAAGAAAGAATTGCCACCTTTCCATGTTCTCCATCGTCAGAGGCTTGTTTAATTTTACTTAGGATAAAATCCGCATCTTTTCTACTCCATTTATACCAGTGCTTCACCTGATCCTTTTTGAATTTCTGAATCTTCGCGGACATCCCCTTTTCAAGAGAAGCCATCTGACCTTCTTTGAGCATCATCTCTTTATCACTTTTCCTGTCTTTAAATTTTAAACTTCCTCCCATCAACTTACACTCTACTTTTTCTCCGATAAAAGACTGCTCGAACTCCGTACCCGAAATACCTGAAATGGAAACCGGGGTGGCGATTTCCAGAGACTCTCCTTTCACCAACTTTTTAATCTTAGCCCATATCCTGCCGAATGAAAGGAATATGGACCTTTTCTTCTCGCCGCTTGTAGTGGCAATTCTTGTGTTCTCGTCCAGA
This sequence comes from uncultured bacterium, assembly GCA_964606065.1. GTDB lineage: Bacteria > Hydrothermota > UBA3072 > UBA3072 > UBA3072 > JAFGHJ01. The sequence goes on from CAZSEX010000014.1 coordinate 27,066, forward strand.
TACAGCAGGGAGCTGTCAGCATAAAGAATCTCGGCTTTGGAACTATCACCCGCAATGACTGTATCATTGTCCATTAATTTCATACCTATAGTGGGAGTTATAGTTGTATCCGCTCTTTTAACTACCACGTCATTAGTATAAACATTCAATACAGTCCCTAATAATATTATTAAAAACATCGATACCTCCTTATTCTATGTAGAAGCCGCCGCTTGAGTTTATTCCCGCGGTAATATCTATTTCGCCGCAAATAACCCATAGCACGCATCCTCTAAGACCAAAAGTGCCTTCGAACCAGACAGGAGTTCCCAAATACATAATCAACTTTCCCCAGGCTGACGCGGAAACAAGCCCCCAGAGTATTTCTCCGTATATATAAACACCAACTACGCCGACAATTGTTATCCCCGGATCTACAGGGCTTGGAAGTCCATCGCCGGTATAACCATCCAGAAAAGCGCCGACACCGGCATATATTTCAACTCCCCCTTCGATTATCCCTGCCACTCCCACGGACAGTTCCACGTCGCCGAAAATATATACACCAGTCACACTGGGATTTATTTTATCAATATCGATACCAAACTTACGGCTTCCGCTGCTGCCCTCTTGAATAACCCATAACTGATCACTGGGAGCGTTATTTCCTATGAACAAACCTCCGGAAAGACCGGCCCCGAATGTAATAGTGGAAATATTAACCGAGAGTCTCCCCTGTATATAATTCACACCCGGGCTGAAGAACCAGTTGGCCTGCCCATCCGCTCCAATGTCCACGCCTAAAGCGCTCAGATCGAAAGCCCCTTTTATTTCACCTTCCACACTTCCCGCACTTCTGTCCGCTTTGAAAAATACGCTTCCGGTCATTTCCAAATCAGCACCGAAAACATATAAGTACATCATACCGTCGATAGAGAAAGTCGTAATATTAGGCGTAACCGACATCATAACGTCCAGACCTGCTCCGCTTCTTGGAGCGAGTATACCTCCGCCGATAGTTGACTCCATCCTGGCGCCCAACGCGATGCGCTCGAGTTCGTCTCCTTTAATAACCGCGCATCCCCATATTTCGTTTAACTTTTTCAGATCTACGTCCAGCATCATTAAATCGTGTTGCGCTGTCTCCAGAATACATATTTTTATATATAGACTATCAATCTCTATTTCGGCATTGACGGGAGAATCGGTAAAGAAATCAAAGTCGACGGCACCTCCTCCTATAAATCCGTTCTGATCTGTCGCGTCATAACCAATCTCATCGAAATCCATATCCGCAAGACCTGATCCCCAGTTTCTAAACAGAGCGAATTCTTTCGGATCTATTGTAACGAAACGTCCGTAGAAAGGCGGATCGGTTTTGTGATATTTTGCGTCGTGTATGGTAATCAATGTATCGGATTCCCCGAAGAAGTTAAAGTGGATTCCGCATTTGACAACGAGTTTTCCCTTTTTAGCCGGATCATATTTTGAGAGCGCCGCGGAATCGAGTGTAATCGGGAATCCGTCGAATTTCTGATGCGCCGCGTTGTGATCGAAATAAAATTCTCCCAGATTCCCGTCGGCAAGCATTTCACCCCAGAGTATCTTAAATCCCTTGCTGAAATGTACAGGTTCGTGAATATCCGCATTCGTGTAGATGATTTCTCCTATCCTAACACTTATAACTCCTCTTTCCGAAGTCAAACCGACTCCCCAGTATTCGAGAGTAAGTGTATCATCCGGAAAGAAGGCGTTTCCTCCTGCGAAACTTGCAGTGGAAGTAACTCCGACTTCTCTGAAAGGAGGTTTTATGCTCGAAGGATAAGGAATTTCAAACTGTCCTCTTAAATCGGTATTAAAAGAGGAATTACCCACAAACCAGAATTTCATGAATTTTAATGATGTACTATCACTTTCATCGTGAACGAATGTCGTATTGAAAGAACTGCCAGCCAAATATCCTGGTTTACCTGGTTTTCCAAGATAAACGTTCATATCGGGAGTTTCAACATCCGACGATAAAAAACCTCTCATCCCCTGCATTTCCAGATTAAACCAGCCCTGGTTTTTCCTTTTTTCGGATAATTCTTTTTGCATATAAATCCCGCAGCTTGCCATTTTTTCGAATTTCAAAGGATTGTTTGCGTCTCCTGAATAAACAGTCAAAACGTCATTTTCTCTATCGAGGCAGGGAACAACTAAACCTATAAGAGTGTCGGGCGAGACATAACTGAAAGTATCACTCTGAACAACCGTGTGATATGCATAGGGGTTTGCAGGGAGTTTAAAATATGTGTTGTTTGAGAGTAACCCAAAACCGCCCCATCTCATTTCTCTGGTTACTTCAACAGCGCCGGACAGGTTTAAAAGAGTGTCGACAACAAGCGAATCGTAAAAACCTATAATCGGCTTACCCGTTGGGTCTGTAACACCGTTACTATCGGAAGGTAGAGTAATATCTCCATTTATAAATTTTCCATCCTTTACTTTACACTTTTTAATCTCTATATTACCCGAGGTTAAATTAACCTGAAACCCCATAGGAATTAGAGAATAAAATTTCCAAGGTTTGGCAAGCTGTAAAGTAGCGCTAAAACCGCTCGGAGAAAGAACGCCATCATTGAAAGTGTATTTAGCGTAAAGGTAACCCGTATTACAGGTATCCATACCGGGTTGTTCTACAGTTTCACCTTTCTTCATCTTTATTTCTACTTTACCTGGTGTAATCGTTCTGCTTAAATCGACCAAAACTTCTTCCTTGGACATAATTATTATACCGGTTTCTCCCACCCGGTAAGGTCCTCTGTCCGCGACTGCCAGGTTCCTATGAATATCGGGAAGGGGTGAAAGTTTTGAAGTAAAGGGTCCGATTTCAGCTGGTTCGCAACCGGTTGTATCATAAAGACAGGCAGAGCTTACGCCGACCGAACCGTGCGCCGTATCCGGAAACATATTTATATCGTGCACTAAAACCTGGTATCCTTCAACCGGCACCAGAACGGGTGAAGAAAAACTTTCCTGGATTTTACCGGCTGTAACGTACGCGGTATCTTCACCGCTTGTCCAATTAACCTGTAAGTTTTCAAAATCGACATCAAATGGTATTTTAACATAAATAAACATCGGACCGCCGAAATGTCCGGGGACGGTCCTCTTTAAAAAATGGGACTCTCCGCTTCCGGAAAGTGAATCCGTCGAAGATGAAGTATAAGTTATATCCCCTATCACAAAATCGCCTATTTTTATATAAGTAGGTCTCAGCAGAGGCACCAATCCTTCAACTATCTCAGGTCTGAGTTCCCATACTTCGCTCATACCTCTATTTTCGCCCAGAGGAAAACCATATTCATCAAAAGCCTGCACCTGCCAGGCGTATTGCTTATCCGGATCGAGTTTCCTTGCTCTAAGAGGATACTGAAAACTCATTCTTGTTATTCTGTTTTCTTCATACCAGGGTGGATTCGATCTTATTGCCTCTTCTTTTGTCTGTCCTTTATAAATTTCCACGATTTTAAATTTATAAAGAACTCTTTCTCCGGCCGGTAGGGGAGCGGGTCTTGTCCAGGTGAAAACCGGACTCTTAACCTTCAAACCCCTCCCCGCTTTAGGAGAGATGAGCCTGGGAGGAGCTGCCAGTCGAACGAGAACATCTATACATTGATGCGTGAGTTCTCTACCCGTAGAGGCGTCGATAAGATACAAACAAACTCTATAACTTCCCGCCGGAACGCTTCCCTTCCTTATGATAAACTCTTTATTTTCATCCGCATACCATTCATCTCTCACGTCCCTCACATCTCTTGCGGTTATTCTCTTAGTTCCCGGAGGAATTTCGAATTCATTCGAGTTTGCCCTGAACAAGGGACCTTTTCTGGTTTCAGTAATTTCTCCGCGAAAATAAACAAGACGCGGTTCACCCGAATTATTGGTCACATTGACTTTCCACAGGTCTTCTATCTGTAATTGATTCGGCGGTGGTGGTTGAATTCTTAAAGAAAACTGCGCTTGAGCTGGAAAGCTTAATAAGACAAAAAACAATAGAATTAGTACTATCCTACTCTTCATAACACCTCCTTCAAAATCTTTAATTTAATTGTTCCAAAAAAACTTAGAAGTAAAATCTTAATACTTATTCTATGCATTATTATGGATTTTGTCAATACAAAATTTTTCTTTTGACCGCTTATTTTCGAACACGATATCCCGGTCTATTGATGGAAAACCCGTTTTATTTTATCTTCATTTATTATGTGAATTTCCTCCGAACTTTTTTTCTCCTCTGTGTTCTCGAAAACAGATAAAATTATGGGGGTTCGGTGTGGCTTTGTGTTCTCTGTGCCCCTGTGGTAAAAACGGGGGTGGTAGGGAGTATCGATAATAACTTGACAGACTTAGCCAGAGATGTATTATTCAGATATGAAAGCGCTGAATTTATTAATAATATTAATTCTGGGGATGCTTATAATTAAATCCCTTATAATTATGGTAAAGGACATGGAAGGTAGAAAAAAAATGGTGATGAACGGGATAATTCTTCTTTTTCTGTCCGTTCTTGTTTTCTCTTCGCTCCTGACCTATTCGCCGAGAGGAGATTTAATCGATAATTTTGGAGGTATAGTAGGCACAGTAATAGCAAAAAGTCTGTTCGAAACTCTCGGTATCCTTTCCTATTTTCTTCCGTTAATATTTGTCATTGCGGCTGTTGCTCTCTTTACGAATAAAGTTAAGTATATATTTTATCGAATAGGCGGTTTATTCCTCTGGATATTTTTTATAACGCTTATGATTATATCTATAAATACGGCTCTCTCCGAGGTGAAAAAAGGAGAAATCGGAACTGTAATAGGCTCTTTTCTTATATCGAAATTGAGTTTTGGCGGAAGCGTAACTTTGATTTCTTTTCTGGCATTGTTAATTCTTTATGCCTACTTGCAACCATATGTCAAAAAAATCAATATCAGACCTATTATAAATAAGATAAAGAAAATTTTCCCCGAAAAGAAGGAAAGAGAAATTCCCGTAAAAAAAGATGAAGTAAATGTTCAAAAAACCTTTAAGGAAGAAACAAGGAAACCCGAAAGGGTAAAAAAAACACCCTATTTATCCCCAAAAGCCACAGATGACTTCAGAAAAAATTTCCTGAATGCCCTGAAAGACCCCGTACCTGTGGAATGGATGTCGACTGAAACCATAAACAATTACAAGAGTATAATAGAGGGAAAATTAGAAAGCTTCGGTATAACGGGAAAGATAACGGGAGTTTTAAGGGGTCCTGTTGTTAGCCGCTTTGAATTTAAACCCGATTTGGGCATAAAGCTATCGAAAATATCGAATCTTGCCAGCGATCTGGCACTTGCACTCCACGCCGAAAAAATAAGAATCATAGCGCCCATACCCGGCAAAGGAGTCGTGGGCATCGAAGTACCAAACAAAAACAGAGAAACGGTATTCTTAAAAGACCTTATCGCAAATGAAAATTTTCAAAACAACAGTCCGATTACCTATGTACCGATCGGGAAAAATATAACCGGCAATCCTTTTTACTACTCAATTTCTCTAATGCCGCATATCCTTATCGCCGGAGCCACAGGTTCAGGTAAATCCGTATTTCTCAACTCGATAATAACCTCCCTTTTATACAAAGCCACGCCGAAAGAAATCCGTTTTATAATGATAGACCCGAAGAGAATAGAACTTTCCGTCTATAACGGAATACCTCATCTTATAAGAAGTGTTATAAACGATCAATCCACGGCGTTACAGTATCTGCTTAAAACTCTTGAATGCATGGAACAGAGATATAAAGAATTTGCCAGAGTGGGAGTGCGAAATATTCAGGGATATAACAGTAAAATAAAAGATAAAAAGCCATATATCTTTATAATCATCGACGAACTCGCAGATTTGATGATGAGAAGCGGTAAAGATGTTGAAAACGCGGTGATACGACTCGCCCAGATGAGCAGAGCGGTGGGAATACATCTCTTACTGGCAACTCAGAGACCGTCGGTAGATGTAATAACCGGCTTGATTAAAGCCAATTTCCCCACCAGAGTGGCTTTTCAGGTAGCTTCCGGGCACGACTCAAAAACCATTTTAGACGCCAAAGGAGCCGAAAAACTCCTGGGGAATGGAGATATGCTCTTCGTTCCGCCGGATGAAGGAGTCGCCAGAAGACTGCATGGACCTTATATTAGCGTTGAAGAAGCAAAAAAGATCGTTTCTTTAATTGGACTCAAACATTTAAGAGACTTATTTAAAAACCACTTTAAAAATCCGGATGAAATATGCGCGCTGGCGGAAGAGGAAGACGTGCTCGACGTTCTCGCGGATAGGACACTGCCCGGAGCTGCGGAAAGAATAGAACAGTTCAGTAAATTATTAAACATTCGTTTCGGTATAGACGAAAACGAATTCACAGAATTCGTGGAAAGACTCGACTATTATCCTCCCACAGAAGAGATCGAAGAATTCCTTTCAATAGAAGAAGGCATCGAAGAAATAGGAGAACTCGACGAACTTTACAGCGAAGCCAAACAAATTATAATCGACCAGCAGACCGCGTCGGTATCTCTTCTGCAGCGTAAATTAAAAATCGGTTACGCTCGAGCCGGCAGACTTATAGACCAGCTGGAAAAAACGGGTGTGGTGGGAAAATTTAAGGGTTCAAAACCGAGAGAAGTTTTAATAAAAAGGGAGAGATAGTATGATATTTCTGTTAATTTTTATTTCTTCGATATTATCGGATGTTTCGGCAAAATTAAAAGATGTAAAATCCATCGAATGTGATTTTACGGAAATTTTACTGTTTCAGGGAGACACCTTAAATTTTAAGGGCACTGTTTACGCGCTAAGAGACAGAGCGAGAATAGACGTTTTTGAGCCGGAAAGAGAGATTATGATTTTCAAAGGCGATTCCGTTTTTATCTGGATAGACAAAACAAAACAAATCTATCGAAAAAAAACCCCCATGGTTTTCCACAATGTTTTGTTTTCACCCGCCGAAAGTTACAAAGTGGATTCGATCAGTTCTAACTGGGTACATCTTTCTTCCCTGAAAGACGAAAACAACTATCCTATTTCCGTCAAATTCAATAAAAATCTCCTGCCGGAAAAGATAAACTTCGTTCAGGAAACGGGAAAGGGAATGTTTAGTTTTAATTCATACAGGTTAAATAAAACATATACGGAAAATTTTTTTTCTTTAGATTTCCCTGTAGCGGCAAGCAATCTAAAAAATGACTGATGGTTAATAACCCCGCCGATAAACTCTTATTTCTCAAAAATATTGCCCTGGAAGCGGGTAAAACACTGATGAAATATTTTCGAAGCAACTTCGAAATAGAAAACAAAGAAGGAAGTGAACTTCTAACGACTGCCGATAAAGAATCAGAGGAACTTATTATCGCCGCTATAAACAAAGAATATCCGGATATAGAAATAATAGCGGAAGAAACAAACCCGGAAAGCAGAAAGTTAAAAGAGGCTTTTATTATCGACCCTCTTGACGGGACCAACAATTTTTCTTACGGTATACCTGTTTTCAGTATTTCTCTTGCTTATCAATCAGAAGGAAATTTGAAAACAGGTGTTGTTTATGACCCCGTACACAAAGAATTATTTTACGCTGAAAAAGGAGAAAAAGCCTTTTTAAACGATTGCGCGATCTCGGTGTCAAAAAGGGAAAAACTAAGCAACTCTATTCTGGCGACAGGATTCCCCTATATAAAAAAAACAGAGAAAGATTCAAATATTCCCGAATTCTCATCCCTCCTGATGAAAGCCAGAGGTATCAGACGGTTGGGTTCCGCGGCTCTCGACCTCTGTTACGTCGCGTGTGGCAGGCTCGACGGCTACTGGGAGAAAGGGCTCAAAATTTGGGACCTTTCAGCCGGAGGATTCATTGTTGAGCAGGCTGGAGGAAAAGTTACGAACTTTACGGGAAATAACTGGGACTATATGTCCGATAATATTATCGCCTCGAATGGATTAATTCATTCCGAAATACAGAAAACGATAAATAAATTATGAGCAGACCTTCATGGCATGAGTATTTCATGCAGATAACCGAACTTGTAAGCACCAGATCCACCTGTCTCCGGAGAAAAGTGGGAGCGGTCATCGTCAGGGATAAACGCATATTAACAACAGGATACAACGGACCCCCGGAAAACATTATTCACTGCGAAGAAAGAGGAGGATGTCTTAGAGATAAACTCAAAATTCCTTCAGGGCAGAGAATGGAACTATCGAGAGCGATACACGCCGAGCAAAATGCCATAATACAGGCTGCGAAAGTTGGTATTTCAATACAGGATTCGACCCTGTATGTTACCACCCATCCGTGTTTTACCTGCGCTAAAATGCTTATAAACGCGGGTGTGAAAGAAATTATCTACAAAGATGGTTATCCGGATGAATTCGCGAAAGAGATACTCGAAGAAGCTGGGGTTAAAGTGATCAAGTTCGATGAGATTGTAAAGAAAAGTAAAAAATAGGGCTCAGGTATTAGGTTTTAGGTGTTAGATTGGAAATAACAAAAAAACTATATTTTACTTTCATTCTTTCTCCATTAATATTTATTACATCAGTTTTTTCTCAGGATTTTGAAAAACTTTCATACGGTAAATTTACGGACGTGGAGGTGAAAATAGGAACTTTTCTGGGGAATTTCTCAAGAAATTACTACGGCAATAAAGCTCCCAAGAAACTCGACATTATCTGGGAAAAGTATCTGGGCAGCGGAAAAACACTCGTTTCCCGTGAGGAAGGACTGACTACCTGGTCGGGCTGCGGCTGGACAGGTCAACCGCTTCTGGTTACGGAAGACGGGGGAAATTATTTGATACAGGGAGCTTACAACCATAAACTAAAGAAAATCGATGCCACTACCGGGGAAATAATCTGGGAATACGAATTCGATGATGTGTTGAAAGGCACAGGAACGATATGGGCTAACAAATATGCCAAAAATTTCGGAAAAAGCCTTATAATTTTACAGGGCAGTAGAAGAGGAGTCAAGAATTCCCTCTATTCCGATATAATCCCGAGTTTTAGAGCGATTTCTTATTTTTACGGCATAGAATACTGGAGATTGAACGTAAAAAGGACGGTAAGTTACAGCAGAGATGTGGACGCTTCGGCTTTGATTCTTAACGATACCGTTTACATAGGCCTGGAAAACGCGATATTCACTGTATTAAACCCGAATCCCGACAGTACAATAAAAAAAGATGGAATAGAACAGCCTGAAATATATAAGGAAATACATCTTTATAATGACAAAGATATTGCGCGGCACAGAGGAAATCTGGTTACCGAATCATCACCGTGCCTTTTAAATAAGCACATCTATATAACCGCTGGATCCGGTCATGTTTACGGTTATAATCTTGAAACAAAAAAAATCGACTGGGATTTCTATACAGGCTCAGACATCGACGGCTCGCCTGTGGTAACTGAAGATGGCTGCATACTGGTTACGGTTGAAAAACAATATATAGCCGGAAAGGGAGGAGTATTCAAACTTGACCCCTCAAAAGACGAATCCGAATCTGTTGTGTGGTATTTCCCGACAAACAACACGAAATTAGCCGAATGGGAAGGAGGCGTCATAGGTTCGGCGAGTATAAACGATAGAACAAGGCTTGAAAACCATCCTTACTTTGCCGCATTTTCAGCAATCGATGGATATCTGTATGTTGTCAATTATAAAGAAATAGACAAATCGAAAGGAAAAGTTTATGGTCCTAACAATAAAAAAACCTATCCTACGCCGAAACTCGTGTTCAAAAAAAGAATAGGAGGCTCTATTTCCACACCTATTATTGTCGGCGACAAACTTGTCGCTTGTGGATACGGCGGAATATATTTATTTGAATTCGACGAAAAAGGCAATTTCGAACTGTTGGACCATAAATATCCTGGTATTTTCGAGGCGACACCCATAGCATGGGACGAAAAAATTTACGTAGGCTCGAGAAACGGATACCTTTACTGTTTTGGAGAGAAGGAAAATAAACAAATTGATTCTCTCACAGAGCCACCCCTTGTGGAATAGAGGTTTACCTATGAAGTGTAGCTATTCCACGGGGCAGGCAGAGGAAAAATGAGTAAAACAATATCCAGTCCAAGGTCCAATGTCCAAAGGGCGTGTTGCCCAAATGTCCAGAGTTCAAAGTCAAAAACTAAATCCGAAAACCTAAATCCAAAATTTACTATTCAACTATTCAACAATTTAACTATGTCGTTCTTCTCGAAACTCATACCAAAAGACATTTAGCAAGGGGGGTAATTATGCTAATTGAAAAGCTTTTAGAAAATTTGGATATACCCACGATCGCCGTACTGTCTATTATCGGTATTTCACTATTGGTATACATGATATCTAAGATTTCCGCCATGGTAATACAAAAAAAACTTAAACCTCTCGCCGAAATGCTCAATGCGGAAAGAAAATCTTCATTTTTTGAAGGAACTTACATCAGAATATTGAACTACGGGCCTGAAATCCGTTTAAAGTTAACCCTCGGAGGTAAAGACAATCCATCATTTCTAATCCTGGAATTGTTAAACCCGATCGGATTTAATTTAAAAATAATGAAAAAACAACCTCTAAATCAAATATTTTTCCGGTGGGGAAAAGAAGTTCCCCTGGAAGATGTTTCTCTGGAGGAAAGTTATATAATACGTTCCGATAAACCCTATGAAGCTAATTCTTATCTAATGGACTCGAGCCGTCTGGAGGCTATAAAATATTTCGCCGACAACGGTTTCGATTCAATAGAAGTGAACGCAAAAGGTGTTTACGCAAAAAAAGCGAACTATAAGGAAGAAGACCTCGATCCCGCGAAAGTACAGACTTACCTGGACAATCTTATCAGCTTTTCCCGAATGTAGCCTACCAAAAAGAAAAATATGCGATGAAAGAAAGAATATATTTTATCTTCCTTTACTCAACCCCTTCAGTTCTTATTTCCTTCATCGTCATTTCATCTCGAAACTTCTCCGGAAAACTCATTATTTGTTTTCTATATTCCTCTATCGCATTAAGGATCAGTTTTTTCCTTTCCTCAGATGAAATAAACTCACTGGAAAGGATTTTAAAAAGATCATTAACTTCGGAAGATTCGATCGTATGAGCAACTTCATAAGCATCATGAAGGTTGTTAATTTCTTTTTTTAAACGCTTATCAAACAAATTTCTAATGGAATGTATTTTTAGAACCATTTCAACTTCAGGCAAAGAAAGAATTTGCTCTTCAGATAGTGATTCTTTAATTTCTTTCAACCAATCCGCATGCGCTATTTGGTTAAGATTCATTTTCTTCCAGAAATCCTCAACCTCTGGAACATGCGAAAATAACTCTGCGAACCGCTGATATATCTGCCCGACTTTTTTTTTGGTTTCGATAGCCCTCTCAAAAATTTTCCCGAGAACCAATTCAGCATCAGGGTCCAACATCTTTAAACCTCCTAAATTAATAGATATATATATTTTATTCATTCAAACTAAAAATGTCAAGTATAAAACAACCATTGACAAATACTGTTTATACTCTATCTTTAAACGTGTTTGAAGATATAAGCGCGCCACGTATATTAATTACAGGAGCAGAGGGACAACTCGGCTCGGAACTATCCGAAATACTCAGCGGAGAATATAATGTCATTGAGGTTGATAAGAAAGACTTTGATATTTCGGAATTTAAAGCCGTAAACAACTTTATCACAAACTCGAGACCCGGCGTCATAATCCATCCCGCGGCTTTCACCGATGTGGACAGATGCGAAAAAGAAAAAACAAACGCCTTCAAAATCAACGGTATAGGCACAAGGAATCTGGCGATAGCGGCGAAAAAAGTGGACGCAAAATTTTTTTATATCAGCACAGATTATGTATTCGACGGAGAAAAAGAAGAGGAATACTACGAATACGATTCTCCAAACCCGAAAACCATCTACGGTCTTTCTAAACTTCTGGGAGAAAATTTCGTAAAAGAACAATTAAATAATTTTTTTATAATCAGGATAGCATGGCTTTACGGCAAAAACGGGAAAAATTTTGTTAAGAAAATGTTCGATTTAGCCAGAAAAAAGAAAGAAATAAACGTGGTAAACGATCAATTCGGTTCTCCCACCTGGACTCTCAACGTAACAGAGCAAATAATAAAACTGATGCCGACGGATTTTTACGGAACTTATCATTGTACCTCTCAGGGTTCCTGCTCATGGTTCGAATTCGCTTCCCAGATATTCAAAGAAATCGGATACCAGGTGAAAAGCAAAGATAAAAAGTTCTTAACACTGACATTAAAGGGCAAAAGCTTGATACCGGGAATTAAAAAAACCCTCAAAATCAGAGGTGTTACAAGTGATAAATTTAAGACAGCCGCCAGAAGACCTAAAAACTCGGTTCTTGAAAATCACATGCTCCAGATTCAAAATCTGGATATAATGCCGCACTGGAAAGAGGCATTGAGTTCTTTTATCGACACATTAAAAACTCAGGAATAAAAGAATGGGCTTTGAATTCAAAAAACTTGCTATTCCCGATGTAATTCTGATCATGCCCGAGGTTTTCGAGGATAAAAGAGGATTTTTTATGGAAGCTTATAAAAAATCCGAATTCGAAAAAGGGGGAATCGAAATAGACTTTATACAGGATAATCAATCAAGTTCCAGAAAATATGTGCTCAGAGGATTACATTATCAGATACCACCACGGGAACAGGCGAAACTCGTAAGATGTGTTAGAGGAAAAATATTCGACGTCGCGGTCGACATAAGAAAATCTTCCCCTTATTACGGAAAATGGGTAGGAGAATATCTTTCAGAAGAAAACAAAAAAATGCTTTTTATACCCCCGGGTTTCGCTCACGGATTTCTGACCCTGAGCGAAAAAGCGGAAATAATTTATAAGGTTAGCAAAGAATATTCAAAAGACCACGAAAGAGGTATCTTATGTAAAGACCCTGCAATTAAGATAAAATGGCCCATACAGGGGAAACCGATTTTATCGGAAAAAGATAAGCGGCTACCGCTTTTGCAAGAAGCGGAAAAAGAATTTAGGTTTTAGGTGTCAGGTATTAGGTTTTAGGAGAACAAAATGGAATCTTTTATAGAGCTTAAAGTCTGGCAGAAAGCACATGATTTAACCTTAAAGATATATAAGTTAACTAAAAATTTTCCACAAGAAGAAAGATTCAGATTAATCAATCAACTTTGCAGTTCCTCCGCTTCTATTCCCGCAAATATAGCAGAAGGTACGGGACGTAAAACTTTAAAAGAATACATTCAATTTTTGTATAACGCTCGGGGATCTCTTGAGGAAACGAAATATCACTTAATACTTGCTAAGGATCTTGGATACTTATCAATTAAAGAATATGAAAAATTACAAAATAAATATAATGAAACAGGCAAAATGCTAAATGGCCTAATTGTATCTCTTAAATCAAAAAGTGGGGAGTACGATGGGTGAAAAACTAAAACCTAAGCCCCAAGACCTAAAACCTCGGGTAATGTTGGTTACGGGTGGAGCCGGTTTCATCGGAAGCAATTTTATTCGTCACGAACTCGAAAATTACGATAATATTATAATTATAAATCTGGATAAGCTCACCTACGCGGGCAATCTCGAAAATCTAAAAGACATTGAAGAAAAATACGGACTTTCTTCTTCAAAACTAAAAACTAAGCCCCAAGACCTAAAACCTAATTTGCGGTATCTCTTCGTTAAGGGCGACATATGCGATAGAAAACTCGTTAACTCTATTTTTTCCGGAAAACATTTTAAAAAGAAGGGAATCGGGTGGGGGACACACGACTCAAGACTCATGACTCCTGACGCTATTATCAACTTCGCAGCCGAAACACATGTGGACAGAAGCATTCTTTCATCCGAACCTTTTATAGAAACAAACATAAAAGGAACCCAAACTTTACTCGAAGCAACCCGAACCCACTGGCCAAATCTAAAACCTAAAAACCAAGACCTAAGACCTAATCTTTTCCTTCACATATCCACAGATGAAGTATACGGTTCTCTCGGGAAAAACGGCAAATTTACGGAAAATTCTCCGCTTCTTCCCAACAGTCCTTATTCCGCGAGCAAAGCCGCGGCGGATTTAATCTGCCGTTCATATTACAAAGCATACTCTCTACCGGTTACCATTACCAGAAGTTCGAATAATTACGGACCATACCAATTCCCTGAAAAATTAATGCCTTTAATGATAAAAAATGCCATGGAAGGTAAAAAACTTCCCGTTTACGGAAAAGGGACCAACGTAAGAGATTGGCTGTATGTGGAAGACAATTGTCGTGCCATAGATTTTGTTTTAAGAAAAGGAAAACCGGGAGAAATTTACAACATCGGCGGAGAAAACGAAACAGAAAATATAAAAGTCGTAAAACTTATATGCGAAATCCTCGGGAAAAAGATGGCGGAGGGAGACTCAAGACTCAAGACAAAAGACACGAAACTCGATAAACTTATAAAGTTCATCGAGGATCCACGTGGTAAAGCTCACGATTTCAGATACGCCCTCGACTGCTCCAAAATTAAAGAAGATTTAGGCTGGAAACCCACTTATGGATTTAAGGAAGGATTTAAGAAAACAATCGACTGGTATTTAAAAAATCAAGAATGGCTCAAGAAAGTAGTATCCGGCGATTACCAAAAATACTACAGAAAAATCTACAAATAATAATGCATAATAAGCGTACGAATGCTACTAAAACATCCATACGCTTATGTCTTTCTGTCCTGGACTGCTTCCTGATAAACGATATCAGATAAAAACTTTAAAAGTCTATTTTCTCAGTAATTATTGCGCTAAACGCTTAACGTTTTCAGCCTTACGCCCTTTTTTCCCTTCCACAATCTCAAACTCCACCTGATCACCCTCATTGAGTAATTCAGTGCCGTCTACAAGTGCCGATGCATGGACAAATACGTCATCTTCGCCCTCGACTTCAATAAACCCGTAGTTTTTCCTCTGACTGAACCATTTTACTTTACCTTCTGGCATTTTAAAAAACCTCCTGCTTTAAATTACTAACTATTCACTCCAATCAATGCAAGTTGCTTAAAAAACTACAATCCTTTAAGAGAATTAACAAATCGGCGTCTTTTTAGATCAGACACCTGAACAGGTAATTCTCTTTCTGTAGAAACTACAAAAAGTAGAATCCTACATTATGAAAATTAATATACTCAAAAATTCATATTAGTCAACTGGTAAACTTCATTTTTTTTAGAAAATCTTGAATTTACTCCATCTAAACCCGAAATTGGTCACAGACAATCGCAGATTTCCGGGATTTTGTCCACAAGATTTTTATTGTAGGAGGGATTTCCTAATCCCGATAAAAAAGCCGTAGCGTTGGGGCTTGTCCCCAACATTAATAAAAGATAATTAAAACTTCGTGCCTTCGTGGCTAATATTTTGCAAAAAAAATAAAAAGTTGACCGGTAGTACTACAGAGTTTTTTTAACTTCCTGACGTTCCAATCTTCTAACCAGCACTTCACATGTAGAACATGTAAGTTCGTAGGGCACGGCTTTAGCCGTGCTAAGATACTGGCAATCAAAAGTTGTTATTGTTTTTCAACTCCGCACTCAGTACTCGGTACTCTGCATTCTACAATGCCCAACGCTCGACGCTTTATCCCTTGACTTTCCCCTTTAAAAAGATAGAATAAAAAAATGAAAAATCAAAAGGGATCTTCCAAAAAAGTTTTAGTTACCGGCGGGGCCGGTTTCCTGGGCTCCCATCTCTGTGAAAGATTACTTAAAGAAGGATATAATGTTATCTGTATGGATAATTTTTTGACCGGGAGAATGGAAAACATAGAACATCTTTTGGGAAAACCGAATTTCACATTTAAGAAACATGACGTCACAACCTATATAGAAGTTAAAGGCAGTCTGGATTATATTATGCACTTTGCGAGCCCGGCAAGTCCGGTAGATTATCATCAACACCCCATTCACACGTTAAAAGTTGGCGCTCTGGGAACATACAATTCGCTCGGTCTGGCAAAAGATAAAAAAGCCATATTCTTACTGGCTTCCACATCCGAAGTTTACGGCGACCCCGAAGTCAATCCTCAAAATGAGGAATACTGGGGTCACGTAAACCCTGTGGGTCCCCGAAGTGTTTACGACGAAGCCAAACGTTACGCGGAAGCGATAACAACCGCATATCACAACAAACACAACATAGATATTAGAATCGCCAGGATATTCAACACATACGGTCCGAGGATGAGGATAGAAGACGGAAGAGCTCTTCCCTCTTTTATGTGCCAGGCTTTGAGAGGCGACCCG